>NZ_WBKT01000377.1 GCF_008868175.1 Micromonospora sp. AMSO31t | reverse complement strand
CTGGAGCGGAGCTTCCCGCGGCCGCGTACCGCCGACGCGGTGGCGCACAACCTGCCCACCCAGGTCACGTCGTTCGTGGGCCGGCAGGCCGAGCGGTCCGAGCTGCGGCGGCTGGTCGAGGCGTACCCGGACGGGGTGTGGTTCGTCGACGTGGCCGCGGTGACCGACCCGGGGCTGGTCGCGTTCGAGATCGCCGCCGTGCTCGGGCTCCGCCCGGAGCCCGGCCGCCCCATGGTGGA
>NZ_WBKT01000376.1 GCF_008868175.1 Micromonospora sp. AMSO31t | reverse complement strand
TCGTCCGCGAGCTGCCCCGGTGGACCGTGCTGGCCGATCCCGAGGGCAACGAGTTCTGCCTGCTCCCCCGCAGCGAGGCGCACGGCGACTCGCTGCTGCCCGGGCACTGAGCCCCGACGGCGCGCCGGTCGACCAGGCCTGCGGGCTGCACGCCGTCGGATACTCCACCGGGAACTTCGTGAGCTCCCGCGGGTAGCCGCCGAACGCCTCCGGCAGCCGCCCGTCGAAGTACCGCGCCGCGTCC
>NZ_WBKT01000375.1 GCF_008868175.1 Micromonospora sp. AMSO31t | reverse complement strand
AGATCAAGGACCGGTACCGGGTGGTCGGGGTCTTCGACGACCGGCAGCAGGTGGTCCGGATGTGGCGCTCACTCGACCTGACGGTCTTCCAGGTCGCCGAGGGCGACTTCTGACGCGCGCCCGCCGGGGCGCAGCGCGGTCAGCCGCCCGGTCGCCGGGTCGAACCGGGCCACGTGCCAGGGCTTCACCCCGCCGGCGCCGCCGATGAGCAGGTTCGGCGAGCCGGACCAGTCGGCGCTGACCG
>NZ_WBKT01000374.1 GCF_008868175.1 Micromonospora sp. AMSO31t | reverse complement strand
CGACAGCTGCGAGGGCGTCGTGCTGTTCGAGGCGCCACCCTGCGTCGACGGGCACGGCGCCGACTGCCCCGAGCTGATCTGCACGGGCTGCGGAGCGGCCGTGCTCATCGCCACGTTCGCCTTCCGCTGACGATTCGGTCAGTGCTCGGCGGTGCGGCGGGTGCCGGAGTAGTACTCGAAGAGCAGGCCGCAGGCGCCGAAGACGACCGCCACCATGCCCACCCCGATCAGCCAGAACTGCCAGA
>NZ_WBKT01000373.1 GCF_008868175.1 Micromonospora sp. AMSO31t | reverse complement strand
AAGGACAACGTGAAGGACGTCGTGGCCGACGGCTACATCACCAAGGACGAGCTCTGCACCGGCAACTTCGCGAAGCTCTGCGCGGACGCCGGCATCAGCTGACCCATCCCCCGCTCCAGGCGGCGCCCACGCCGGACGGGATCCGAGACCTCCCCTCCGTTCCCAAGGAGAACCCCGTGTCCGCAACCCCCCTGCTGGAGCTACGCGGGATCGACAAGAGCTTCGGTCCCGTCCAGGTGCTGCGC
>NZ_WBKT01000372.1 GCF_008868175.1 Micromonospora sp. AMSO31t | reverse complement strand
GACCACGTTCCGCGACCGGTTCAAGGAACTCGTCGGCGTCAGCCCGGCGGCCTACCGGCGCACCTTCGGGTCTCAGCCGCTGTAGCGCAGCGACGCGTTCGGCAGCGACGGACACCGCCGCGGCGCGTTGCCTCACGTGACGGTGATGGCCTTCGGCGTGGTCTTCGAGTCCAGCCAGGTGTTGATGAGCTTGGTGAAGTCGCGGCCGGTCTGCTTGTTGACGAAGGCGATGAACGAGGCCCGGTC
>NZ_WBKT01000371.1 GCF_008868175.1 Micromonospora sp. AMSO31t | reverse complement strand
CGGCTGAGATCGCCCGGCTGGCCGTCGACGGGATCGAGGCCGACCAGTACGAGATCATCGCCGACGAGACCTCCCGCCAGGTCCTCGCCGGCCTCTCCGGCGGCGTCGCCGCCCTCTACCCCGCCCTTCCTTACACACAGCGGCCTACAGGTTGCGGGCGAGGCGGTCGGCGAGGATGCGGGTGAACCGGGCCGGGTCGGCCAGTTCCCCGCCCTCGGCGAGCAGCGCCATGCCGTACAGCAGCTCGGC
>NZ_WBKT01000370.1 GCF_008868175.1 Micromonospora sp. AMSO31t | reverse complement strand
AAGGACAACGTGAAGGACGTCGTGGCCGACGGCTACATCACCAAGGACGAGCTCTGCACCGGCAACTTCGCGAAGCTCTGCGCGGACGCCGGCATCAGCTGACCCATCCCCCGCTCCAGGCGGCGCCGCCCGGCACGGACCCCCGTGCCGGGCGGCGCCCACGCCGGACGGGATCCGAGACCTCCCCTCCGTTCCCAAGGAGAACCCCGTGTCCGCAACCCCCCTGCTGGAGCTACGCGGGATCGACAAGAGCTTCGGTCCCGTCCAGGTGCTGCGC
>NZ_WBKT01000369.1 GCF_008868175.1 Micromonospora sp. AMSO31t | reverse complement strand
CGCCCCGCACCGGCCGACGCCGGCCTGGGCCGCGCCCTCGGCGCCGACCTGGACGCCGAACTGGCCGCCGAACTCCAGCCCACCCCGCGCCGCGCCCCGCGCCGCTGACTTTCACCCGGCGTTCCGGCGCCCGCCCGGCGGGCGCCGGAACGTTCCGGGATCAGGCGGAGGGGTCGCGCAGCGGCTTGCCCTCGGTCATGTCGGCCAGGATGTCGCGCATCTCGCCGTCGCCCAGGCTGTGCCGGTCGTGGTGGGCCTCGACCAGCTCGTAGAGCTT
>NZ_WBKT01000368.1 GCF_008868175.1 Micromonospora sp. AMSO31t | reverse complement strand
GAACAACCACGCCCGCCAGGACGGCGGCGGCATCTTCAACCGCGGCGTGCTCAAGGTCGAGGAATCCCACATCGACGACAACACCGCCGGCGGCAACGGCGGCGGCATCGCCAACGGCAACGGCAACGACAAGAACAACCACGACCCGCACAACTACGGCCAGAACAACTACGGCCAGAACAGCTACGACAGCAACAGCTACGACAAGAACAAGGACAAGGACAAGGACTTCAAGCACGACGACGAGGCCGGCACCGTCGAGATCCTCGGCTCCGTCAAGGG
>NZ_WBKT01000367.1 GCF_008868175.1 Micromonospora sp. AMSO31t | reverse complement strand
GCCCGCGGCGGTCGCCCCGGCCAGCGCGGCCTGACCGCGCGACATGTTGCTCACGGCGACCAGTCTCGTCGGTCGGGGCGGGCGACCGCCAACCTCGTCACCGTTCCGTAAGCGGATACGGGTCAGGGCACACCGCCGGGTGGCGGTGTGCCCTGACGTCAGGCCGTACGACTCGGGATCAGAAGCCCGGGCCGTGCTGGTGGCCGTGCCCGTGGCCGTGACCGTGACCGGCGTCGGCCGGCTCGGCCTTCTCCGGCTTCTCCACCACCAGGCTCTCGGTGGTG
>NZ_WBKT01000366.1 GCF_008868175.1 Micromonospora sp. AMSO31t | reverse complement strand
CACTGTCCGGCCGCGGACCACGTGACGAAACCGGAACCGGGTCGTGACCGGGGCCGGCCGTCCGGTGTCCGCAGGGTGACCGGCAGGTGGCCGGTTCCCGGCCCGGAAAATGGCCGATCGCGGTGGCCGGACCGTCCCGAGGGGACGGCCGGCCACCGCGATCGGTGGCGCGTCGTGTCAGCCGCGCAGGCTGGCGACCCCGCGCGGCAGGAACCGCCGGCCGGTGACCCGCTCGGCGGTGCCGGTACGGTCCAGGTACGGCGTGACGCCGCCCAGGTGGAACGGCCAG
>NZ_WBKT01000365.1 GCF_008868175.1 Micromonospora sp. AMSO31t | reverse complement strand
TGGCCCGGCGGCTCGGGTTCCGCCTGGAGGGCTTCTCGCCGGACTACCTGTTCGTCGACGGCGCCTGGCGGGACCACGAGCGCTGGGCGATCACCGCGCCGGAGCCGGGGCGGGGCTGACGGCGCGGTGGCGGCCGCCCGAACGGCGGCCGCCACCGGCCTCGTCGACGCGGCGAGTGGGTCAGCTGCCGGGCTTCGGGAACGCCACGGGGCTGCGGTGCCCCGCCCGGTCCACCGCCCGCACGCCGAAGAACATGTTGTCCTTGGACAGGTCGATCGTCACCTCGGTGACGTC
>NZ_WBKT01000364.1 GCF_008868175.1 Micromonospora sp. AMSO31t | reverse complement strand
GAACAACCACGCCCGCCAGGACGGCGGCGGCATCTTCAACCGCGGCGTGCTCAAGGTCGAGGAATCCCACATCGACGACAACACCGCCGGCGGCAACGGCGGCGGCATCGCCAACGGCAACGGCAACAACGACAAGAACAACCACGACCCGCACAACTACGGCCAGAACAACAACGGCCAGAACAACTACGGCCAGAACAGCTACGACAGCAACAGCTACGACAAGAACAAGGACAAGGACAAGGACTTCAAGCACGACGACGAGGCCGGCACCGTCGAGATCCTCGGCTCCGTCAAGGG
>NZ_WBKT01000363.1 GCF_008868175.1 Micromonospora sp. AMSO31t | reverse complement strand
GGGCCATGCTGGTCGCCTGGCGCAGTGAGGTGCAGCCGGATCCGGACGCGCTCGACGAGGCCGGCCCGCCGGCCCGCGACCGCCTGCTCACGCTGGTGCCGTCGAGCTGATTCCGTGCGACCGTCGCCCGCGTCTCCCCATCGGGACACGCGGGCGACGGCGTTTCCCGGTCCCGGCGACCGTCGCGCACGGGGCCGGACGCAGAATGGGCCCGTGCGGCACAGCGACGAGATCGGGACACCCCGCGGCCCGGCCCGGGTCCACACCGACCCGCCGGCGGCCGGCGGCGCCACCCTGCTGGT
>NZ_WBKT01000362.1 GCF_008868175.1 Micromonospora sp. AMSO31t | reverse complement strand
TCTCCAGCTTCGACTCCTGCAGGCTCGTGGCGATCGAGATGACCGCGGCCCGCTCCGGCAGGCCGGCCTTCTTCGTCGCCGCGATGATCGCCTTGGCGTTCGCGGTCTGCTCGTCGTTCAGGTCGATCTTCGACTGGGCGCCCTGCACACTCACCGCCACCGGCCTGGTGTCCACCGGGTGGGCGTCGGCGTGGGCGGCGATCGGACCGGCGAAGACACCACCGGTGAAAGCCAGACCAGCAATACCCAGCACGCTCTTACGCAGCATCGTGTTCATGACGAAAGCTCCTTGGGGGTTGGCGCACACACGCCGAC
>NZ_WBKT01000361.1 GCF_008868175.1 Micromonospora sp. AMSO31t | reverse complement strand
TGGCGCGGTGGCTTTGCGAAATCTCGTGATGGGCTTGGCGGCCCGGTTCGGTAATCAGACAACCCGAATCTAGCCGCTCAAGACTCAAGGCGCAAGCGAAATCCCTGATTCCGCTCACGCTCTTGCTTTGCCCGTCGCGACCCAACCAACCCGAAGGAGGGTCCTATGACGACGGAGACCCATGGCTCTGCCATGCATGAGGGGCATCGCGCCGGCCGCCCCACCGGCGTTAGGCGGCTCAGCACAGCCTTACTTGAGAGCGAAGATCTGGCGGCCGACTTCAATGGCTTTGGCGAAAACGCGCCGACGAAGGGCGCGATCCTGTCCGCCTTCAAGGCTGCGGCGCCGTTTCTTGGCTACGGCAGCAAGGTCGTGCATGCGATCGACTGGCTGTTTCGATTCTCATCGCCCCAGGACTGGCT
>NZ_WBKT01000360.1 GCF_008868175.1 Micromonospora sp. AMSO31t | reverse complement strand
CAGGTGTGGTTGCCGTACCACTTCGGTTTCGAGGGTCTGGTGACCGGCGACTCGGCCAACGACCTGTTCGGCATCAGCCTCGACCCGAACGTGCTCATCCAGGAGAGCAAGGTCGGCACCTGCGACATCCGATCCGGCCGACGCCCGAGAGGCCCGCAGCTGCTGGACCTCGTCGTCGACTACCGGCGGCGGTCCGGCGACCTCAACCCGCACTATCCGCCGCAGGTCACGACCGACGGCCCCGACCAGGAGGTCTGACCGATGCCCCACGCCAATGCCCTGTACGGGCCGCTGGATCCGGCGCCGGACGCCGGTTACGAGGACGCGCCGCCGCGGATGGGGTTCTTCACCGACACGAGTGTGTGTATCGGGTGTAAGGCGTGTGAGGTGGCGTGCAAGGAGTGGAACGGTGTGCCGCAGAGT
>NZ_WBKT01000359.1 GCF_008868175.1 Micromonospora sp. AMSO31t | reverse complement strand
CTGTTGAACGATATGCTGTGCGGCCAGCGGGCAATCGCTGACGATATGGCCACGGTTCTGCTGCCTGGCGGTGCGGAACACAGGGCGGCCCACCTTCACGGCGAGATCATGCGTCGGCTTCACCACGCCAAAGGTGCCGCCATGGCCGGAGCAGCGCTCGATCACATCCACCGGCGTGTTCGGGATCAACTTCAGCATCTCGGCAGCCTTCGGTCCCATGTTCTGGGCCCGCGCATGGCAGGCGAGGTGCACCGTCACGCCCTCCGGCAGCGGCTGCATCCCTTCCGGTAAGCCGTTCCTCCTCGCCACGTCGACGACGTATTCATCGATGTCGAACGTCGCCTCGGCCACGCGCTTCACATCAGCGTTGTCGGGCACGATCAGCGGCCATTCGAACTTGAGCATCAGGCCGCACGAGGCGGTCA
>NZ_WBKT01000358.1 GCF_008868175.1 Micromonospora sp. AMSO31t | reverse complement strand
GGGGCGAAAGGCGGCGTTTCCCGCGATGGGGCGGCTCGCGCCCGACATGCTGTGCATGGACGGCACCATCCCGCGCCGTGCCCTGCCGCGCGTGCTGGCCAAGATGGCCGACATGTCGAAGAAATACGATCTCGGCTTCTGTAATGTGTTCCACGCCGGCGATGGCAACCTGCATCCGCTGATCATCTTCGACGTGATGAAGCGCGGCGAGCTGGAACGCGCCGAGTCATTCGGCGCCGATATCCTGCGGCTCTGCGTCGAGGTCGGCGGGGTATTGACCGGCGAGCACGGCGTCGGCGTCGAAAAGCGCGACCTGATGCCGGTGATGTTCGCCGATGCCGACCTGGAGCAGCAGCATCGCCTGAAATGCGCGTGGGATCCGGGCGGTCAGCTCAATCCCGGCAAGGTGTTTCCGACCTTGTCGGCCT
>NZ_WBKT01000357.1 GCF_008868175.1 Micromonospora sp. AMSO31t | reverse complement strand
GCCGTCCACGGCGTTCGCCACCGCGTCCAGCAGCACCCAGACGTACGCGGCGGCGAACGCCGTGGACGGCAACGCCGGCACCTACTGGGAGAGCGCCAACAACGCCTTCCCGCAGACGCTGACCGTGGACCTCGGCGCGGCGCGCAGCGTCGACCGGGTGGTGGTCAAGCTGCCGCCCGGCTGGGAGCGGCGGACGCAGACCCTGTCCGTGCTCGGCTCGACCGACGGGTCGATCTGGACCACGCTGAAGGCGTCGGCCGGCTACACCTTCGACCCGGCCACCGGCAACGCCGTGTCGATCCCGCTCCCGGCGGGGGAGCGGCGGCACCTGCGGCTCAGCGTCACCGGCAACACCGGCTGGCCGGCCGGCCAGGTCGCCGAGTTCGAGGTGTACGGCCCGACGGGCACCACCCCGCCGCCGACCACCACACCG
>NZ_WBKT01000356.1 GCF_008868175.1 Micromonospora sp. AMSO31t | reverse complement strand
TGATCCACCCTACCCATACAAGGAATACAGCCATGCTTGAGATGCGCTCGGTCGCCAAGGTGTTCCGCACCGAACAGGTGGAAACCCATGCCCTGCGGTCGCTGGACCTGCACGTTCGCGAAGGCGAGTTCGTTGCCGTCACCGGTCCGTCCGGTTCGGGCAAGACCACCTTCCTGAACATTGCCGGCCTGCTGGAGACCTTCACCAGCGGCACCTACCTGCTCGACGGGCAGGACGTGAGCAAGCTCGGCGACGACGCCCGCAGCCGGCTGCGCAACCAGAAGATCGGCTTCATCTTCCAGGGCTTCAACCTGATTTCCGACCTCAACCTGTTCGACAACGTGGACGTACCGCTGCGCTACCGCGGCATGTCCGCCAGCGAGCGCAAACAGCGCATCGAACACGCACTGCAGCAGGTCGGCCTGGGCTCGCGCATGAA
>NZ_WBKT01000355.1 GCF_008868175.1 Micromonospora sp. AMSO31t | reverse complement strand
CCGCCGACCCCGCGGTCCGGCCCGTCTCCGGTGCCGGCCGCCGGCCCGCCGTGGACCCCGGCCGCACGGGCGTGCCCTCGGCGCGCGCCGCCGCGCCCGGCCTCGGCCTGCCCACCGACCCGGTGACCGGCGGGCCGCCGCCGGGCGAGCCCGAGCCGCGTCGTGGCCGCGCGCCGCACCGCCCCGAGCCGTCCACCGCCGGCGTGCCCACCGTGGACGGTGCCGGCGGTCGGAGCGGTGGCCGTCGTCGTGCCGAGGAACCGGACCACCCGTCGGTGCCGCGCAGCGGAAACGCCCCGGCGGTGCCCGGCGCCGGTCGCGACGCCGAGCACCGACCGGACGGCGCCGCCCCGACCCCGCGCCGCAACAGGGCCGGCGCCGCAGCGGGCCCCCGGCCCGGCGCGGACGTCCCGCCGGCCGGCCGGCGAGCCGGCGCCGTCC
>NZ_WBKT01000354.1 GCF_008868175.1 Micromonospora sp. AMSO31t | reverse complement strand
GGCCTGCTCCCCCGAGGGGATCCGCATCACCGAGCTCGGGGTGAGCGCCGCCATGGGCCTGCGGGCCATGGGCCTGGAGCTGGTCAACTGCGGCAACCGCCCGTACGTGCTGCACGGCTATCCCGCGCCGAGCCTCCGGGACGCCGACCGGGACCCGCTGGCGGTGCAGGTCATCCCCGGCGCACGCGCGATCACGTCCGGCTTCGACCAGCAACCCACCCGGATCGTCCTGCGCCCCGGCGAGCGGGCCGCCGCCGCGCTGCTCTGGCGCAACCTGGTCACCGACGCCACGGTGGTGGCGAGCAACGGCGCCTACCTCGACGTCGCCCCGCTGCCGGGCCGGCCCGCGTACCCGGTCGAGCTGGACGGGCCGGTCGACCTCGGCAACACCGGCCGGCTCGGCGTGAGCGCCTGGAAGCGCTACAGCGGCGCAACCTCAACGCAAC
>NZ_WBKT01000353.1 GCF_008868175.1 Micromonospora sp. AMSO31t | reverse complement strand
TTCGCGCATACATACTGGCCAGGCTGCGTCCGGTGACGTCGAGGCGGCCGTAGGCGTAGGCGCGCAGGTCGGCAAAGCGGATACCGGCCACTCGGAGTTCGTCTGCCTCGTGAAACAGACCGACGGCTGCGAAGGCTAGACGATCGTGGATTTCAGAGACCGATCGCATGCCCTTAGGAAGGTCGGCTCCGCACTGACGCGCTAACAACGCGATCCCGTTGGCGCATCGAGCGCGACGATACCGTCGCCGCCATTGCGAATGGAATCTGAGACAAACGTGGAACGATCAGTTACCCACTCACTCGGTGGAACATAGGCTGGAACCGTCATCATTGGGCCTCCTCACGATCAGATTCGGCGGTGACCTGGTCGACTAGCCGTTTCGTCAGTACCGCCACCTCCTCGGTGGGCATTCGGGTCACGCCATGGGAATCTACACATGCCACT
>NZ_WBKT01000352.1 GCF_008868175.1 Micromonospora sp. AMSO31t | reverse complement strand
GAAAAAGCGCGTGCCGGCTACTGCCATCCTGGTGGTCAGCCTGCTGTCGCTGATCGCCCTGGTGATCACCCTGGATACCGTGGCGAACATGATCAGCTTTGGCGCACTGTTCGCCTTTTCGGCGGTGAACCTGGCGGTGGTCAAGCACTACCTGGTTGACCAGAAACTGCGCGGTTGCCGCAACTGCCTGCTGTACGGCGCCATTCCTGGCCTGGGCTTTCTCAGCACGCTGTGGCTATGGAGCAGCCTGACCAGCCTGTCGTTCACCATCGGCCTGTGCTGGATGGGCCTGGGCCTGTTGGTGCTACTGGGGCTGACCCGGGCGTTGCGCGTGAAGCTGCCAGAGTTGCAGATGGCCGAGTGAGCCCTGACGCCTTGCGTGACCGCTCCTGCAGGGCATCGCGAGAACACGGGTGATAACTGCTCGTTATCACCCGATCCGGATTAATCA
>NZ_WBKT01000351.1 GCF_008868175.1 Micromonospora sp. AMSO31t | reverse complement strand
GGGTCCCCGCGGCGCGGCGGGGACCCCGGGGGCGGTCAGGTGGCGTAAACCTCGAACTCGCCGAGCTGGCCCGCGGGCCAGCCGGTGTTGCCGGTGAAGGTCAGCCGCAGGTGCCGGCGCCCGGCGGACGGGAACGTGATGGTGGCGGTGTTCCCGGTGGCCGGGTCGAACGTGTAGCCGGCCGACGCCTTCACCGTGGTCCAGGTCGACCCGTCGGTCGAGCCCAGCACCGACAGGGTCTGGGTGCGCGCCTGCCAGGCCGACGAGGGCGGCAGCTTCAGCACCACCCGGGACACCGGGTACGTGGCGCCGAGGTCCACGGTGAGCGACTGCGGGAACGCGTTGTTGGCGCTCTCCCAGTACGTGCCGGCGTTGCCGTCGACCGTGTTGGCCGCGCCGTACACGTCGGCGTGACTGGTCTCGGTGACCGGCCGCCCGGCGGCCAGGTTGCCGC
>NZ_WBKT01000350.1 GCF_008868175.1 Micromonospora sp. AMSO31t | reverse complement strand
TTCCAGGTCGGCAAGGTCGAACAGCTCATCATCGACGGCGTCGTCAACCGCGCCACGAACCGGCGAACGGCCCCCGCCGTAGCCACGAACACGGAGCCAGACGACCCGCAGCCTGCCCGCCCCGAGGCCGAACCCGAGCAGGCAGAGAGCGAGGGCCACGGCGTTGACGCGGCAACCGCCGCTGCTGCTGACACCGCAGTTGCCGACACGGAGGCGGACCCCGACCCCGGGTGCAACCTCGCCGCCTAGCCGCTGCCGGTCGGGGGCCACAACCGGCTCCCGACCGGCACCACCCAAGACCAATTTTGTCCCGAGCCCGTCGTGCTCCAGGCCGTTGCTCCCGCGGCCACCGGGCGGGCCGGAACACGTCCGCGTCCCATCAGGTCCGCTGCCGGCCCGCCCTGCCAGCTCCGCGTGCGCCACAATCCGCGCTCAGCCCACACACTCGATGCCT
>NZ_WBKT01000349.1 GCF_008868175.1 Micromonospora sp. AMSO31t | reverse complement strand
CCGCCGAGCACACCGGTGGCGAAGAACACCCCCAGGAGTACGCCGACCAGGGCGACGCCCAGCGCGATCCGCATCAGCGGGTCCTGCGGCAGCCCGCGGCGCGCCGGCCGGCGGCCGCCGTAGACGGTGCCGGAGGGATCGGGGCGTGGGTCTGCCATGGGGGCATCCTGACCCACCGGGACGGTCGAGAGCCAGTCGCCC
>NZ_WBKT01000348.1 GCF_008868175.1 Micromonospora sp. AMSO31t | reverse complement strand
TGGTCGAGAGCGACAGTCCCCCAGCCCTCTTCGTTGTGCCAGGCTGTCACCGCCCCGGTGTCCTGCAGGTCTTGGTCGCTCATGGACCTCACCGTATCGAATCGACGGAGGGCGGGCATCGGACCTGCCGTGACCGCCCCCTATCGGTGAAGGACGTCGGATCACACCCAGGTGATGGCCCAGTTCGGCGTCTCCCACGCATGTTGGACTTCGAGTCGGTGAGGCGAATCCAACGAGCGATCCGCCAGCAGCAGACAGGAGGCTCGATGGCCGACGAGTCGTCATCGGCCCGCGTCGCGTTGGCTGGGGGCTGATCGGTCAATGGCAGGGCCCGGCCTGGGAACCTTTGGGGCATCGGTCGTGCCTTGAATCGCTTGCCGGGTACTGCCGTGGATAGCCAGGGCAGCCCGTCGGGCGCGGGCGCTGGCGGGCGTTGTCAGCAGCGGCGCGGCTGC
>NZ_WBKT01000347.1 GCF_008868175.1 Micromonospora sp. AMSO31t | reverse complement strand
CGTGCACGATGATGGCGTTGAACTCGTTGCGCTGGACCATGCCGATGTCGAAGAACCCGGCATATTCCCCGTTCATGATGTAGTGCATCAGCGAGCGGTCGCCGTCGCGATGCTCCTGCGGCGCCTGCACCAGGCCGACGCGGGGATCGGCGAAGGCCGGCACGAGATCCTTCAGCCAGTCCGGGTGCACGACATAGTCGGCGTCGATGATGCCGATGATCTCGGCATCAACAGCGGTGCGCTCCATCGCGATGCGCAGCGCGCCGGCCTTGAAGCCCTGTACCTTCTCGGCATTGATGAACTTGAAGCGTTCGCCGAGTTGCCGGCAGTGATCCTGGATCGGCCGCCAGAACTCGGGGTCGGGCGTGTTGTTGATGATGCAGACGCACTCGAAATTCGGATAGTCGAGCCGCGACACCGCGTCGAGCGTCTGCTTCAGCATCTCGACCGGCTCG
>NZ_WBKT01000346.1 GCF_008868175.1 Micromonospora sp. AMSO31t | reverse complement strand
CATCACGTCGGCGGCGCCGGGTACCGGGTTCATCCCGCGCTGCGCGCGTTCCTTTGCGCGGTACTCGGCGCTCGTCCCGGAGTGCGGGCGGTGCGCGACGACGTCGAGGCGTCCGTCGAACTCGATGGAGTCGACGATGAACCGGCGCGCGAGCTCGTCGAACTCGATCCGCTCGGCCCGCAGTTCGGTCGTGCGGGACACGCGGGAGATCAGCGATACCGCGATGATGCCGGCGATGAACAGGCCGGAGATGGCAATCCCGTCCGGCTTCTCGCGTACGTTCTCCATCAGCGCGTACAGCAGCACCAGCGTGAGCGCGGCGAACCCGGTGGTGGCCCAGCGTTGGTGGCGGCGCAGCGCCGAGATCGTCACCGCGACCGCGCCGGAGACCATCATCGCCAGGATGCCGGTGGCGTAGGCACCGGCTTGAGCGTTGACGTCGGCCCCGAACGCCACG
>NZ_WBKT01000345.1 GCF_008868175.1 Micromonospora sp. AMSO31t | reverse complement strand
GTTTCCGGTGGTCGTCCACAGCCACGGCCTGCGCAGTCTCCCCGAGCTGCACGCCCCGCTGACGACCCGCTGGGCGGCCGCCGGGTTCGTGGTGGCCGCGCCGGCCTACCCGCGGACCAACCTGCGGTCGCGCAACTTCACCCGGGCCGACGTGCGGAACCAGCCCGCCGACGGCTGGCGGCTGATCCGCCACCTGGTCCGCCTCGA
>NZ_WBKT01000344.1 GCF_008868175.1 Micromonospora sp. AMSO31t | reverse complement strand
TTGCGGAGTGCGGCGCGGGTGGTGCCGATGGCCTGGGTGGCGGCGGACAGCGCGGTGTAGTTGGCTGCGGCGGCGTCGTGGGTGTGCCGCACCTTCTCGATGAGTTCGTCGAGTTGGGCCAGGTACGTGCCGGAGGCGGCGCTGGTCTCCGGCGGCCAGGCCGAGGCGAGACCGCGTCGGTATTCCTGGAGTCGGCCGAGGTGGATCTGTGCGAGGTCGCAGACCTTGCGCCAGCCGGCCACCTGTTTCCAGTGGTTGGCGGTGTCGTGGTCCTGGAGGCACGCACACATGCTGTTGACGTCCATCAGCTGCCAGTCGGTGCCGGCGGTGCGGCTGTTGCCCCGTTCGTTCATGGGAGCACCACCGGGCCGGTGGGGTCGCTGAGCATCGGTGTGGGCGTGGGTGTGTGGGGCAGGATCGTGCCCGGGTCGGCGAGGGCCTGTTGGACGTCGACCACTCGGGCGGCGGAGAAGGCGTCG
>NZ_WBKT01000343.1 GCF_008868175.1 Micromonospora sp. AMSO31t | reverse complement strand
TGGACCGGCCGCTCCGGGTCGGCGAGCTGCTTGAGCTTGGCGAGCAGCTGCTGCTGGTTGAGGCCGTTGTTGTCCTCGTTCTTGCCATCGGTGAACAGCACGATCGAGTTGACCCGGCCGGGCTGCCAGTTCTCCTGGACCGCCTGGTACGCGGCCAGCATCGTGTCGTAGAGGCCGGTGTCGCCGCTGGAAGGCTTGACGGTGGCGAGCGCCCCCTCCAACTGGGCCCGCTGGCCGGAGAGCGGCCCGAGCGGGACCAGCTGCCGGTAGTCCCGGTTGCCGACGAGCGGGGTGGAGAAGGTCCACAGACCGATCGACCAGGAGTCGTCGAAGAGGCCGAGGCCGCGGCGGGCCGCGTCGACTGTGACCTCCTCCCGGCTGCGGTTGTTGGCGCTGGGCACCGGGTCCTTCATCGAGCCGGAGACGTCGATGACGGCGAGCATCCGTCCGGACTGGGTGGCGATCGACCAACTGGAGACG
>NZ_WBKT01000342.1 GCF_008868175.1 Micromonospora sp. AMSO31t | reverse complement strand
CCGTCGTCATGATCAGGTCGTCGAAGTCGAGTGCGTGCGCCTCCCGCAACCGGCGCTGGTACAGCGTGTACGCCTCGGCGAGGGCCCGCTCGTTGGGCCCCGACGCCCGCGCGGCGAACTGCTCCGGGTCGACCAGCTCGTTCTTCAGGTTGGAGACCTGGGCGGCCAGCCCGCGCGCCGGGTAGCGCTTGGGGTCGAGATCGAGTTCGCGGGTGACCAGCTGCATCAGTCGCCGGGAGTCGTCCGCGTCGTAGAGCGAGAAGGTCGACGTCAGGCCGGCGTGCTCGTGCTCGGCGCGCAGGATCCGGACACACGCGGAGTGGAACGTCGACACCCACATCAGGCGGGCGCGCGGCCCGACGAGCGCGGCGACGCGCTCCTTCATCTCGCCGGCCGCCTTGTTGGTGAAGGTGATCGCGATGATCTCACCGGGGTGGACGTCCCGGGCGGCGAGCAGGTAGGCGATCCGGTGGGTGAGCA
>NZ_WBKT01000341.1 GCF_008868175.1 Micromonospora sp. AMSO31t | reverse complement strand
TGAACATCCTGGGTAATCAGTTCGTATGCGCAAGGGGAACTACCGCAATCGGACTTGGAGCTGAGGGGTATCAAGGGTCCTCAATAAACAGTAACATTGTTGTTGCTTTCAATGTGTTCAGCAACGCGCTCTATGCGGTCGAGATATTGGGTTGGGGGGATAACCGGACGGCAAATCTGCAGGCCTACAGTAACACCTTCAGTGGCTATCCAAAGGACGTCTCCTTTTTTGCCAGCGGATACGGCTGGAGTAGCAATACTACTTTTTTCGGAAACGTCTCCACAGAGGGCGGAGGTCTTGATAGCAGTTTGTTAAAAGGGCAATGGTTTGGAGACGATGCCTCCAACCAATATCCCGCGTGGGACCTGTATGACGACGTGGGCCGAACCAATACGATCAGCTACGCTCATGGAATGCGGCAGCGCACCTGGGTAAATGTTACAAATTCCGTATTGGTGCTCGAAGACAGAAATGCTGCGCA
>NZ_WBKT01000340.1 GCF_008868175.1 Micromonospora sp. AMSO31t | reverse complement strand
CGAGACGCAATTCGGCCAGGGTATTACTCGCGCGCGCCTCGGCTTTGCAGGCGTCCATGGAGAGACTGTTGATATGTTGGAAATCATTGGTCCGGCGAATTGCCATGGCCCAGGCGTTTGTTGCGGTGCCGATCGCAGACCAGCAATCACGCAGATCATTCGTGAGGCTTCGCCCTGGTGGAAGTTGGGGCGAGAAAAATTCGGGCGCAGCGGCCTTGCCCGCGCCGAAAGTTGGAGTCACTGAAATGCAACTCAGCAAACAGGCACCAGCCACCGCGAGCAGCCCAAACCGCCCTGGCGCCTTGCTAAGGCCCATTCCTGAGAACAAAAACATCCGGTTTAACACCTTTGGCCGCTTTTCCGAAACCAAACCATAACGGCTTGTATTCTCCGACAATACCCACGTCGGCTGTGCGTGGGACATCCAACCCGGTCAGCCAATAGGACGCATTCACCAGCAAACGCCGGAGGCCTTCGTTTTCAAGATCAACCGCTGC
>NZ_WBKT01000339.1 GCF_008868175.1 Micromonospora sp. AMSO31t | reverse complement strand
CTTCGGCCTCCGGCGCGGCCTGCGGCTCGGGTTGAGCCTTCGGGGCCGGCTCGGCCGGCGTGTCCCGCGTCGCCTGGGCGCCCGGCTCAGCCTCCGCGTCGGGGTCGGCCTCCGCGTCGGGGTTGGCCTCCGCGTCGGGGTCGGCCTCCGCGTCGGGGTCGGCCTGCACGGCGGGTTTCGGCTGCGCGGCCGGTGCGGCCTGCGCGGTGGGCTCGCCCTCCGGCGCGGGCTCGGCCGCTGCGGTGGCGGGAACCGGCTGCGCGTCGGGTGCGCCGGCCGGGGCCTCGGCGTCCACGGGCGCGTCCGCCCTGGTCGGAGGCGCGGCGTCGGCCTGCGGTGGAACACCGGCCGGAGGCTCGGTGACCGCCGGATCCCCGTTCCGGCCGGTGGCCGGGGTGCCCCCGTCGGCCGGCCGGTCCGCCCCCGGCTGCGGCTGCGACATCGCGGCAATCTCCTCTCGCGCCGTTGCGAGGTTAGTACCGCCCCGCCACCCCCGAC
>NZ_WBKT01000338.1 GCF_008868175.1 Micromonospora sp. AMSO31t | reverse complement strand
GGTTCGACGCCACGTTCGAGCAGCGCTGCAACTACTCGACGGGCTCGGCCCGGGGCGAGGTGCACGTCGCCTTCCCGCCCGCGCCGCCGGTGCTCGCCGTCGACGTGGAGGTGGCCACGTCGGGCACGATCGACCCGGGGACCGACGAGGTGACGGTGCACGGCACGGTGACCTGCACGGCGCCGGCCACCGTGTACGTGGAGGGTGGCCTGACCCAGACGTGGCACGGCAGGCGCGCCGAGGGTCTGGTCCGGGCGGAGGTGGCCTGCACGCCGGGCACCCCGATCGCCTGGACGTCGAGTTCGCCCTCGTTCAGCGAGACCCCGTTCCGTAAGGGCGACGTCGAGGTGACCGCCAACGCCACCTCCTACGACACCACGTACGACGTCTTCGTGGCTGACACGGACACCGCCCGGGTCAAGGTGCGGCGCGGCTGATCCGCGACCGGCCCGGGCCCACGCGGCCCGGGCCGGGTGACCGCCGGGCGGGACCCGGCGGCGCT
>NZ_WBKT01000337.1 GCF_008868175.1 Micromonospora sp. AMSO31t | reverse complement strand
GGGAGGATGGGGGTGTGTGGGACGTCATCGTCGTCGGGGCCGGGCCCGCCGGGGCGGCCGCCGCGCTCGGGGCGCGGCGGGCGGGCGCGCAGCGCGTGCTGCTGCTCGACCGGCACGACTTTCCGCGGGACAAGGCGTGCGGGGACGGCATCGCCGCGCACGCGCTGGACGTCCTCGCCGAGCTGGGCGTGACCGGGGCGGTCGACGGGTACGCGCCGCTGCCCGCGCTGCGCCTCGTCGGCCCCGGCGGCGGGACGGTGGCCCGGGCGCTGCCCCGGCCCGCGTACACGGTGCCCCGGCAGGTGTTCGACGCCCGGCTGGTGGCGGCGGCGACCGCGGCCGGGGCGGAGCTGCGCCGGCACACCGTACGCACCGTGGAGGTGCGCGAGGACCGGGTGGTGCTCGACGGGGAACTGGCCGCCCGGGCGGTGGTCGGGGCGGACGGGGCCGGCTCGGTGCTGCGCCGGACGCTCGGCCACCCGGTGAACCCGGACCGGCACCTCGCGCTCGCC
>NZ_WBKT01000336.1 GCF_008868175.1 Micromonospora sp. AMSO31t | reverse complement strand
CAGACCGAGGACGGCCCGCCGATCACCTGGACACCGGTCGGCGAACTGCCCGGCCAACTGCCGTTCGAACGGCTCGACTACGGAGACGCCGAGCAACTGGCCGAGATGACCACCGACGGCGAGCCGGTGGTCGAGGAGCCGCAGGAGATGGTGGACGCGCCGATCCAGCTGCTTCCGCCGTACGACCGGGCGCAGAAGCGGCGTAACCAGCGCCCGCTGCCCACCTGACGACGAACGGGGCGGACCGCGTCAGCGGCCCGCCCCGTTCGGTGTGTCGGAACTGGACTCAGAAGTCCATGTGCCCGCCACCCGGGCCAGCCGGGGCAGCCGGGGTCTTCTCCGGCTTGTCCGCGACAACGGCCTCGGTGGTGAGGAAGAGCGCCGCGATGGACGCGGCGTTCTGCAGCGCCGACCGGGTCACCTTGGCCGGGTCGATGATGCCCGCGGCCAGCAGGTCGACGTACTCGCCGTTGGCGGCGTTCAGACCGTGACCCGCTTCGAGGTTACGGACCTT
>NZ_WBKT01000335.1 GCF_008868175.1 Micromonospora sp. AMSO31t | reverse complement strand
TAGGAGACGTTCAGGGTGCCGTCGGTGAACCAGCCGTAGTTCGGCGCCTTGCGGTCATCCAGCGTCACCGTAAACGGCTTCTTCCAGGCCAGCTCCTGTCGCGCCAGCCCCGCCCAGAAGGCGACGGAATCCTTCTCCGCCGCCGCGCGCAGTTCGGCCAGCTTCGCGGGCGTGACGCGGGCCTTGGCGGTGAAGCCGGCGTCCGGATGGAAGACGCGGGTTTCCCCGAGTACGGACTGGATCTTGTCGTTGCTCATCTGTTGTTCCTCTTGTTCCTCTGGCACCTGTTCATCGGGCCCGGCTGCCGGCCTCTGTTCGTCATCCTGCGGGGGCTTCGATCATACGCCAGGCACCGCGGTTCCTTCATCGTGACTTTGGTCGTAGCGAAGCCCAAAAAAAGCCCCGGGCGGAGCCGGGGCACAGGGCTTTGCTTGGCACGCGCCGCCGGGCGCCGCCCTGACTAGTGCGAGCTTGCGCTGGAAGCTCCGATGCCGGTCTGGGAGCGCACGAACTGC
>NZ_WBKT01000334.1 GCF_008868175.1 Micromonospora sp. AMSO31t | reverse complement strand
ATTCGCAAGCAACGCAGTTTGTAACGTTCCCGGGTCGGCAGTGCCGCATTTCAGGCTGTGTTGCCCGCGGGAAAAGCTGAGGCGAGCGCCAGCATGCCCACCGCCTTGCCGACGAAAATTGCGCCGGAGCCGGCGGCCGACGCCATCCTTGCGCTCAACAATATCGAGGTGGTCTACGACCGCGTCATCCTCGTGCTCAAAGGCGTGTCGCTGGCGGTGCAGAAAGGCGGCATCGTCGCGCTGCTCGGGGCCAATGGCGCCGGCAAGACCACGACGCTTAAGGCGATCTCCGATCTGCTGCATTCCGAGCGGGGCGAGGTGACCAAGGGCGCCATCGTGTTCGACGGCGCCGAAGTGCAAGCGCTTTCGCCCAATGAGGTGGTGCGGCGTGGCTGCATCCAGGTGATGCAGGGCCGCTATTGCTTCGGCCATCTGACGGTCGAGGAAAATCTGCTCACCGGCGCGTTCACGCGGCGTGACGGCGCGGCGGCGATCCGGGCCGACCTGGAAAAGGTCTATGCCTACT
>NZ_WBKT01000333.1 GCF_008868175.1 Micromonospora sp. AMSO31t | reverse complement strand
GACCCGCCCCCGTCCGCTCACCGATCTACGTCCCCGGCCCCGGCGGCGGGCTCGTCCTGCTCCGCGACGAACCCCGCGTCGTCCTCGCCGCCGTCCTCGACACCCCGCACGGGCCGCTCACCGTCGCCGCCACCCACCTGTCCTTCGTGCCCGGGTGGAACATGCTGCAACTGCGCCGCGTCGTCCGCGCCCTGCGCGCGCTGCCCGCCCCGCGGATCCTCCTCGGCGACCTCAACCTGCCCGCCGGACCCGCCGCCCTGCTCACCCGCTGGCGGCCCCTGGGCCGCCGCCCCACCTACCCGGCCGGGCAACCCCGGGTGCAGCTCGACCACATCCTCGCCGACCGGCGCGGCCTCGACCGGCTGCCTCCGGTCACCGCCGTCGACACCCCGCTGTCCACCATCTCCGACCACCGGCCGCTCATCGTCGACCTCGGCTGACGCCACTCAGCCCAGCCCGGACACCCGCTCCGCCGCGCGCACCGCGTTGCGGAACAACATCGCCACCGTCGTCGGACCCACCCCGCCGACCCG
>NZ_WBKT01000332.1 GCF_008868175.1 Micromonospora sp. AMSO31t | reverse complement strand
CGGGTACGCCCCACCGCCCGGCGCCGCCGGCTTCACCTCCCGGTACGGGCTGGTCCGCCCCCGGGAGGGCCGCTACCTGGCCGGCGTCTGCGCGGCGATCGGCCGGGCCACCAACACCGACCCGGTGCTGTGGCGGGTGCTCCTGGCCGTGCTGGGCTTCTTCGGCGGCATCGGCATCCTGGTCTACGTCACCGCGTGGCTGATCATCCCCGGCGAGGGGGACACCGCCTCGCCGGTGGAGTCGATGCTCGGCCGGGGCCGGTCCAGCATGTCCCCGATCACCGTGATCGTGCTCAGCATCGTGGTCGCGGTCGGCTTCGGCTACGTCGTCACCAACGGTTTCCGGGCGATCCTGCTCGGCGCGGTGATCCTGATCGGCGGCGCGCTGCTGCTCAACCGCGACCAGCGCAACCCGGCCACCCGGACGGCGGCGCCCGGCGCGCCCCCCGGCCCGCCGCCGGGTCCGGTCCCGCCGGTGGCCTGGCCGGCGCCGTCGGCCGCCGCGCCCGCTCCCGAAGTGCCGGCCGCCGCCGCACC
>NZ_WBKT01000331.1 GCF_008868175.1 Micromonospora sp. AMSO31t | reverse complement strand
CGGCTGCCGCTGTTCGTCACCGAGTTCGGCACGGTGACCTACACCGGCGACGGCGCGGTCGACACGGCCAGCAGCACGGCCTGGCTCGACCTGCTGGACCGACTGAAGATCAGCTACGCCAACTGGACGTACTCCGACGCGAGCGAGGGCAGCGCGGCGTTCCGGCCGGGCACCTGCGCGGGCGGCAGCTACGCCGGCACGGCCGTGCTCACCGACTCCGGGAACTTCATGCGCAACCGCATCCGCACCCCGGACAACTTCCCCACGTCCTGACCGGCGCGAGC
>NZ_WBKT01000330.1 GCF_008868175.1 Micromonospora sp. AMSO31t | reverse complement strand
GTCCCGCCGGCGCGGTGGGCACCGGCGGGGCGGAAACCGGGATGGGCGGGGGCGGAGGTAGCACACCGGACGCCGGCGGGGTGGACGTTGGAGCCGGCATCAGCGGCGCCGGCGGGACCGCCCCGGGCGGAACCGACGGTCCGGGTACGCCGGAGACCGGTGCGGCCGGCGCAGCGGGCGCGGGCGGCGTCGAGACCGGCCGGGCCGGCAGCGGAATGACCGGCGCCGGCGGCAACGGGATCGGCGCCGCGGCAGCCTGCGGTGCGGCAGGGGCCGGCATCGGCGAGGGCGGTACCGGCGCCGGCGCGACCGGGGGCACCGCGCTGTACGGGGGCGCCGACGGCATTCCGGGCGGCGCCGGGTGCGCCGCGGGCGGCGGGATATGCGTGGGCGGTGCCGAAACGTGCGGGGTGTGTGGTGTCGAACCGGGGGCGTGCGGCGTGAGGTGCGGAGCAGGCGGACCCGGCGGGGCGGCGACCGGGGGGCGTGGCGCGACCGGCGTGACCCCCGGTGCCGGCGGCACCGCAGCGACCGGCGGTGGCGGGACGA
>NZ_WBKT01000329.1 GCF_008868175.1 Micromonospora sp. AMSO31t | reverse complement strand
ACGGCAGGCACGGCAGGCACGGCCGGCGGGCCGGGCTGGGACAGCGGCGGGGCGACCGCCGTGCCACCTCCGGAGCGCGGCTACCCGGACGTGATGCCGCCGGCCGCCGCCGCCCGCGAGTGGAGCCGGGCCGCGCGCCGGAGCGAGTGGGCTCCGCCGGCCGGACCGGACGGCGACGACACCCTGCGGCTGTCCGCGCGCCACCCCGAAGCCACGGACGGCCCCGGACGGCCCGCCGCGGGCGGGCCGGACGAGGCCCCGGGCACCGGCGGTTCGGTCGGCACCCCCGCCAGCGGCGGGATGACCGGCACGCCCGCCTCCGCAAGCGGGATGACCGGCACCTCCGCCCCCGCCGGCAGGGCGGCCGGCACCCCGGCCGCCGGCACCCCGGCCGCCGGCGACGCGGCGGACGGCGACGCGGCGGACGGCCACGCAGCGGACGGCGCGCCGGCCCCGGGCGGGAGCGGGGAGTGCCCGAGCCGGCGGCGCCGGGCGGCGTTGCGGCGCGGGGCGCTCGCGGCGGCCGCCGCCGTGCTCGCCGTGGCGGCGGGGATCGGCACCGCA
>NZ_WBKT01000328.1 GCF_008868175.1 Micromonospora sp. AMSO31t | reverse complement strand
CGACGCCGAGGACACCTTCCGGATCTTCCGGGTCGTCGACGGCGGCGACCTGACCCTGAAGGACCTCACCGTCAAGGGCGGCAACGCCACCGCCTTCAAGTACGGCGGCGGCGGCGCCCCGAGCAACAGCGGCCCGAGCAACAGCGGCCCGAGCAACGGCGCCCCGAGCAACGGCGCCCCGAGCAACGGCGCCCCGGGCAACGGCGCCCCGGGCAACGGCGCCCCGGGCAACGGCGCCCCGGGCAACGGCGCTCCGGCCAACGGCGCGGCGCCCGCCGCCCAGACCGCACCGGCCGGGCAGGGCATGCAGGCGGCACCGGCCGCCCAGGCCGCGCCGGCCGTCATGGGCGCCCAGACCGCCACCACGGTGGCCGCGCCGGTCCAGGCCGCGCCGGTCGCTCAGGGTTCGGGTTCGCAGGGTTCCGGATCGCAGGGCTCGGGGTCGCAGGGCTCGGGGTCGCAGGGTTCGGGGTCGCAGGGTTCGGACTCGCGTGACGGGGACAAGCGCGACGACAAGAAGGGTGAGGGCGACGGCGGTGCGCTCCTGGTCGAGCGCGGCGGCAGCGCCC
>NZ_WBKT01000327.1 GCF_008868175.1 Micromonospora sp. AMSO31t | reverse complement strand
CGGGCTGCTCCGCGGTCTGCCATGTACAACGACCCCACCCCCGCCATGATTCCGCCCCGACGGTGGCGCCGACCACGCCACATCAGAGCCGAAACCGGACATCGTGGCGGTGGCGACGACCACGCGACGCCAGGGCCGAAACCGGACACCTACCCAGGCGAGCCGACGGCACGGGAGCCGACGGCAGCCCGACATCGCAGATCTTGGCGACTTCCCGTTCACGACGAACGGCAACTCGCCAAGATCTACGCGAGTAACGCCCGCAGGCATGGGCAGCGGGCGGACCGGAGAGTGGTGCCCCCGCCGACGAGAGGCCACCAACCGCGCATAACGGGTACTTGGTCCAGCGCCGGATCGACTGCCGGAAACACTGCGGTGGTGAGTGGAACACCATGGGTGTCTCCACCGCCCGGAGACACGCATAACGTTCCACCGACGCGCCCGAGATGAAGTGGGCAGCGAGCCGCTCCACCCACGCGCCCGGCCGGTCGGATGGGCAGCGAGCCGCTCCACCGAGACGCCCGGCCTGCGGCATGGGCAGTGCAGTCCATCTCGACGAGGCGGCGCATCCCCA
>NZ_WBKT01000326.1 GCF_008868175.1 Micromonospora sp. AMSO31t | reverse complement strand
ACACCCGCCGCCCCGCCGGCGCCGCCTGACCCCGCACCCTCTGCGATCGTGGCGAGTTGCCGTCCGCGGTGAACGACAACTCGCCAAGATCCACGTGTCCGGAGACGGCGAGGGCCGCCCCGAGTGGTCGGAGCGGCCCGTGGTGACGCCGGGTCAGAGGTAGTTCTCGGCCTCGTCGCAGACCTTGTCCAGTCCCTTGTTGGCGGCGTCGAAGGCCGCCTTGTCGTCCCGGGACGCCGCCGCGATGGCCGCGGTCAGCTTGTCCAGGCAGCTCCCGATGACCTTCTTCTGGCGGGCCTGCTCGTCCCGGTCGTTCTTGGTGCCCGTCAGGTCCTGCTCGGTGTCGGCGAGCTTGTCACGGACCGTCTGGAGGTCACCCTTCAGCTTGTCGATCTCCTGCCGGTTCGCGGTGATCGTGCCGTCCCGCTGGCTGACCTGCTGCTCGGCTGTGTGCAGCTTGCCGTTGGTGGTGACGTAGAGGCCGGTCATCACGCCGCCGAGGACCAGGAGCAGCCCGGCGACGAGGCCCAGGATCAGGGCGGCCCGCCCCTTCCCGCCACCCGCCGCGGGCGCCCCGTGGGGCGGCACCGGGCCGGGCGGAGCCGACATGGGGTAGCCCGGCGGGGCCGACATGGGCTG
>NZ_WBKT01000325.1 GCF_008868175.1 Micromonospora sp. AMSO31t | reverse complement strand
CGCCCGGTCCGGTCCCGCCCGGTCCGGTCCCATGATCCACTCCGGCTCGCCGAGATGGCGGTATCGGACGGCGCCGGATGCCGCCATCTCGCCGACCCGGAGTCGATCACCCCCGGCGGGCCCGCTCGGTCGCCCGGTTTTCTGGGGCAAATGTCCGGCTCGGCCGCCCGCTTCAAGCGTGGGTGGAACGCTATGTGTGTCTCCGGGGTCGGGATACAGCCATACCGTTCCACTCACCGTGTCGACCGGGCGCGGTGTCCGGTTCGCGAGTGACCGGCGGCATCCTGGCGGTGGAATGGCCGGCGGGTGGGGGTCGTTGTATCCGGGTGAACGGCCGAGGACCACGCCCCGCCTCCCGGGGTGACCCGCGAGAGCGACCGCCCCGCGAGGCGGGACCGCCTGGCTGGGAATGACGGTGGCCGGCCGGTCGTTGTACATGGTCCCGGCGCGACGAAGAGGCTCTGCCCCGCGTGCTGGATGATCCCCCTAAGACTTTCTTGAGCGCCTGACGGTGCTTGCGCACACCACCCCCAGCCGACCCCCGTCGGCGTGTGCGCCAACCCCCGAATGGAGCCATCCGGATGAACACGATGCTGCGTAAGAGTGTGCTGGGTATTGCTGGTCTGGCCTTCACCGGTGGTGTCTTCGCCGGTCCGATCGCCGCCCACGCTGCTGAGCCGGTGCAT
>NZ_WBKT01000324.1 GCF_008868175.1 Micromonospora sp. AMSO31t | reverse complement strand
CGCCGACCACGCCGCCGCCGACGACGCCCCCGCCCACCGGCACCACTCCGGTGGCCATCAACGGCCAGTTGCGGGTGTGCGGGGTCAACCTCTGCAACCAGTACGGCCGGCCGATCCAGCTGCGCGGCATGAGTTCCCACGGGTTGCAGTGGTTCGCCAACTGCTACAACGACGCCTCGCTCGACGCGCTGGCCAACGACTGGCAGGCCGACCTGTTCCGCATCTCCATGTACGTGCAGGAGCAGGGCTACGAGACCAACCCGACCGGTTTCACGAACCAGGTCAACACCCTGGTGGACAAGGCGGCCGCGCGCGGCCTGTACGCGCTGATCGACTTCCACACGCTGACGCCGGGCGACCCGATGTACAACCTGGAGCGGGCGAAGACCTTCTTCGCCGCGGTCTCGGCCCGCAACGCCGCGAAGAACAACGTGATCTACGAGATCACCAACGAGCCGAACGGCGTGAGCTGGTCGACCATCAGGAACTACGCCGAGCAGGTCATCCCGGTGATCCGGGCCAACGACCCGGACGCGGTGGTCATCGTCGGCACCCGGGGCTGGTCGTCGCTGGGCGTCTCGGAGGGCGGCAACTCCGACGAGATCGTCAACAACCCGGTCCGGGCCGACAACATCATGTACACGTTCCACTTCTACGCGGCGTCCCACAAGGACAACTACCGCAACGAGGTGCAGCGGGCCGCCGCC
>NZ_WBKT01000323.1 GCF_008868175.1 Micromonospora sp. AMSO31t | reverse complement strand
TTATCACCCGAACCGGTCCGGGTTCGTGAACCCGTCGCGGAATTGGCCCGCCGCTGTAACTTATCGCCACTGTCACCACACGGTAGCCTCAGCGGGGGCGACCAAGGAGCGCGCGGTGAGTGAATCAGGGCAACCCGGAGCCGCCACCCCGGGAGAGCACGGCGACGGCACGGGTCAGCAGGACGACCTGGCCCGCGCCGGCAGCGGGTGGGCGCCCCCGGCGACCGGCTGGGCCCGGGGCGCGCCGGCGGCCGGCTGGCCCCGCGCCGACCTCACCACCGGCTGGGGTGCCTCGTCCCCCCGGCACGGTGACCTCCCCGCCCCGCTGCCCGGGCTGACCGCCGAGGACCCGCCCGGGCGGGTCAACGGCCGCCACGTCAACGGCATCCAGCACGCCGGGGAGGAGCCGCCCGTGACCCGCCAGGCGCCGGTGAGTGCCCCGCCCGCGGACGAGCCGCGCCGGGAGACCGGCGGCGACCGGCTCATCGTGCCGGCGCAGCGGCCGGCGCCCGCGGTCGAGCAGCCGACCGTCGAGGCCGATACCGGCCCGTCCCGGCACGCCTCCGACGACCCGCCCGCGCCGCGCGCCGCGCGCTGGGCGGAGAGCGGCCCGACCTCCGGGCCGCCGGCCCTCCAGGTGCCGCCGGTCGGCGCCGCCGCCTCCGGCTTCGAGGTGCCCCCCGGCTTCCACGCCCCGACCGCCGACCGGCGGC
>NZ_WBKT01000322.1 GCF_008868175.1 Micromonospora sp. AMSO31t | reverse complement strand
CGAACTGCTCAACTACTGGTACGCCCCGGAGCAGGAGTTCGGGCTGGCCGTCCGCACCGGCTGGGCCATGCTGCGGTCGCTGGGCTTCCTCCTGCTGATCGGGCACGTCAAGCGGGGCCGGGTGGTGGCGAAGCCGTTCGGGCTCATCCTGTCGGTGACCACGGTCTTCGCGGTGGGCCGGCTGGTCGTACCCCGGGCGGGGGTGCCGCCGCTGCCCGGCCTGCTCGGCTTCGCGGTGCTCACCGCGCTCTGCGTCGCGGTGGTGGTGCTGCTCTACCGCTCCGAGGCGGTCGGTGCGCACCTGGTCCGGCACCGCAAGGGCCTGGTCGTCGAGGGCGGGGTGATCTCCTGGCGGGAGGTCGTCCCGAAGCGCCCGCCGGTCACCGGCTGGCTGCTCACGGCCCGGGTCGCCGCGTTCACCTACAGCCCGCTGATGCTGGTCCCGGCCCTGGTGGCGACCGGCTCCATCCTCGACGGGCGGATCAGCGCCGTGCCGGCCGTGCTGTTCTGGTTCGCCGCCGGCATCGCGGTCAGCTATGCGGTGCTCTTCTGCACCGCCTTCCTGCTGCGCGACCGCCGGTGGGCCCGCAAGCTCCTGGTGGTCATCACCCTGACCACCCTGGCCGTGGACCTCCCCCTGTGCTGGTGGCTCCTGGGCGCGGACGGCCTGATCCGGGACGGCGCCCCCCTCGTGACAGCAGCCCTGCTGACCCTGTACTCCCTCCACCGCG
>NZ_WBKT01000321.1 GCF_008868175.1 Micromonospora sp. AMSO31t | reverse complement strand
GCCAGCCCCCAGCGCCTCCCCCTCGGCCAGCCCGTCGGTGACCGCGAAGCCGAAGGCCAAACCCAAGCCGCGCCCGATCGTCCCGGTCGCCGGCCTGGATCAGACCCAGATGAACAACGCCAAGAAGATCGTGCAGGCCGGCCGGGAGATGGGCGTGCCGCGTCGCGGCCTGGTCATCGCGGTGGCGACCGCCATGCAGGAGAGCACCCTGCTCAACTACGCCAGCGCCGTGCTGCCGGAGTCGCAGAACTACCCGCACCAGGCCATCGGCTGGGACCACGACTCGGTCGGGCTGTTCCAGCAGCGGCCGAGCAGCGGCTGGGGCACCGTCGAGGAGCTCATGGACCCGGAGTACGCCACCAAGGCGTTCCTCTCCGCCCTCGAGGAGATCCCCGGCTGGCAGGACCTGCCGCTGGCCGTCGCCGCCCAGGCCGTCCAGGTGTCCGCGTTCCCCGACGCGTACGCCCAGCACGAGTGGCGCGCCAACACGGTGGTGAAGGAAATCCTGGGCTGACGCTCGCCGGGTTGCCGCGGGGCCGGCCCGGGTATCAGGGACTTGCCGGTCCCGGGTACACATGAGGGGGGCCGCGGACAGGAGGACGTCATGTCACTGGTGCAACGACTCACCGCCTTCCTGCGATCGCCCCGCGGTCAGCAGCTGGTGGACCGCGGCCGGCGCGAGCTGGCCAAGCCGGAGAACCAGGCGAAGCTCAAGCAGCTCGCCAACCGGCTGTCGTCCCGCCGGCGCTGACCGCTCCGTCCCCG
>NZ_WBKT01000320.1 GCF_008868175.1 Micromonospora sp. AMSO31t | reverse complement strand
AGTCAGGACGCGGACGAGTCGACTCCGCTCGCGGCCCGACCGGCTCCGGCCGGGGCCCCACCGGGTCGGGGCGCGGCCCGGTGAACTCGGGCCGGGGACGGGCCGGCTCGGGCCGGCCGTCGACGGGTTCCGGGCGGCGACGAGCCGACTCCGGTGGTGGGTTGGCGACGTCCGGCCGCGCGCTGCCCGACTCGGGGCGGCGGCCGTCGTAGCGGGCCGCCTCGTCCACCGGGCGGCCGGGGCGGCCGTCCGGGCCGGGCCGGTCCACCGTCGGGCGGTGCCGCTCGTCGGGGCGGTACGCGGCCGGTTCGGTGCGCGGTCGCCGCTCGACGACCGGCCACTCCCCGTGGTGCGGGCGCGCGCGGTCGCCCGGCGGGCGCTGACCCTCCCGGCGCTCCTCCGGCCGGAACGCGGCGGGGCGCGATTCGCCGTACCGGCCCGGCTCGGCGCGGTACGGGTCCACCGGCCGGCGCCCACCCTCGGGCGCATCCCGGTACGTCTCGGCCCGCGCGGCCGCCTCCCGGCGCGGCGGTCCGTCGTAACCCCGGTCCGGCTCCCGGTGCGGTCCGTCGAAACCGCGACCCGGCTCGCCACGCGCCGGCCCGTCGTGGCCCCGACCCGGCTCGCCACGCGGCGGCCCGTCGAAACGTGGATCGCCGGGCTGGCGGAGGTCCGGGTTCCGCCGGTCCGGACGGGCCACCCCGGTGTCGCGGCGGTCGGGGAACCCCTGGTCCCGCCGACCGGGCACGTCCTGGTCGCGCCGCTCCGGACG
>NZ_WBKT01000319.1 GCF_008868175.1 Micromonospora sp. AMSO31t | reverse complement strand
CATCCGGCGCCCGGCGTCCGCGCCACCTCGGCGAGCTGGAGTTGATCAAGGGCAGGGGCAAGGGCAGGGGCAGCGGCAGGGGCCGGTCAGCCGGCGATGGTGCGGCGGGCGGCGCGGGAGCCGCGCAGGTGAGGCATATCGGGCGGGGATGCGGGTATCGCGCCGCCCGGAGGTGGACGCATGGTGGCGGTGGCGCAATCCGCGCTCTCAGGCGAGCGGCTGCGGGAGGTCGACGGCTTCCTCGCCGAGGCGTGGGCCGATCAGGCCCGGCACGACGAGCGGCTGCGCGGGCTGACCGTGGAGGTGCGCTTCGACCGGGGAGTGGCCCACCTGGACGGCGCGGTCGCCGACCCGGCCCAGCTGCGGCTGGTCCGGGACCTGGTGGGCCGGCTCGACGGCGTGCTGGGCGTCTGGTGCCGGGTGAGCGTCGCCGGCCGCGCGCCGGTCGTGGTGGACCTGGGCTGCGGGGCGACCAAGCAGTGGCCGGGCAACCTGGGACTGGACATCTATCCGGCGCCCGGGGTGAACGCGGTGGCCGACCTGTCCGGCTCGCTGCCGCTGGCCGACGACTCGGTGGACGTGCTCTTCGCGGTGCACATCCTGGAGCACCTGATCGACTTCCTGCCGCTGCTCGACGAGTGCCACCGGACGCTGCGCCCGGGCGGGGTGCTGCACGTGATGAGCCCCTGGTGGCGGCACGTCAACGCGGTGGCCGACCCGACCCACGTGCGCCTGCTCGACGTGCAGACCTTCAAGGGCATCTGCGGTCAGCGCCCACCCGGCACCCCGCGCTGGTACCCGCTGCACGTGGGCTGCGACGGCGCCTCC
>NZ_WBKT01000318.1 GCF_008868175.1 Micromonospora sp. AMSO31t | reverse complement strand
CCAGCTTCAGCGTGCCGCCGTGATCCCGGTTGGCCAGATCGAGCGCCTCGACCAGCTCGTCGTCGTCACACGGCACCTCCCGGACCTTCCCGTGGTCCCCGCCGTCGGCGTCCCACTCACCACGGTCCCGGCCGTCCTCGCCCTTGCCCTTGTCCTTGTCCTTGTCGTCACGGCCGTGCTCGTCCTCGCCCCGGGCGGCGTCCTCCGCACCGTCACTGGTGAGCTGGGCGGTCGACCACTTCACGTCGGCGAGCCGGTGCGGGCCCGTGACCCCGGTGGTCGCGTAGGCCACGCCCGCGAGGCTGACCGCTCCGGTCAGGCCCACGACGCCGGTGGCGAGCCACAGCCGGCGGCGCCGGAGCGGGGAGATGGTCTCACGGGTGGCGTCATTGTTATTGCGAAGGTAGTTGGACATCGGAGCTCTCTGCCCTCTCCTTGTACCTGACAAGGTCGCTTCGCCACGGCGAGGCGGCCTTCGCTACAAATCGGTTGTAGCTGCTGAAGACCAACGTATGAGAAGGTTCTTCGCCTCGTGCCCATATACGAAAAAAACCCGCATAAGGGGGTGGGCGGCACGGCGGGACGCAGAGGGCACCGCAGGGGCGGGAGGGCGTCCGCCTGGCGAAGAGGGCTCGCGGAGGCGTAAGGCCGCCGGCTGCCACCCAGGGGCCGAAAGGGGGCAGGACCAGCCGGTGGTGACGCGGGGGGCAGGGGAGCCCCTCCCCGCCGTGGCGCGGCGGAAAGGGACTCCCCGGGTTATGTGGTGGTTCAGTTGAAGCAGTCTTCGACGGTGTTGGCGCAGTTGGTGGGGTCGTTGTTGGTGATGGTGGACTTGTCGTCGAGCTTGACCTTGCCTTCGTTGTTGAGGATGCCGCCGGCGACGCGGTGCAGCTTG
>NZ_WBKT01000317.1 GCF_008868175.1 Micromonospora sp. AMSO31t | reverse complement strand
CCGCCGGCCACCCCGCCGAAGCCCAGCGCCACGCCGAAGCCGACCAAGACCGCGACGCCGAAGCCGACGACGCCCAAGCCGACGAAGACGGCCACGCCGAAGCCGACGCCGAGCACGTCGAGCCCGACGCCCACTCCGTCGACCTCGCCGAGCACGACGCCGCCCACGACGCCGCCGCCGAGCCCGACCGAATCGCCCACCTCGGCGCCGCCGACCAGCACCGCCGCCGTGCCGACCGGCGGCGCCGCGGACCCGACCGGCAGCGCGGCCGGGAGCACCTCGGCGAGCGCGAGCGCCACCGACTGACCCAACCGTCCACTCCGGCTGTGCTCCCGGGCCGGAATGTGGCACGGTGAGATCCAGGCACGCCCGGCCGGCGCCACGGTCGGGGGCGAGCGTGGGCGCGGAGGGGCGAGATGGGCGAGCAGGACGTTCCGGCGGAGACGGTCCATCCCGGATCCGCGCCCGACGCCGCCGACCGGCCGGCCGACGCCATGGAGGAGCGGCCGGGCCAGGACGACGCCCCGGTGGCCGTCGCCCGGGCCCGGGTGAGCGTCGCCGGCGCTGCGGCACCGCCGCCGGCCGAGGATCGGGCGGGCGCGCCGGCCACCGCCACCACATACCGGGCGGGCGGTCCCGCGGAGTCGGTTCCGCCGCTGGACCGGCGCCAGCCCGGCGCCTCCGTTGCGCCGCCGTCGACCTGGTCCGCGTTCGCCGCCGCCGAACGCCCCGGAGCGGAGGCGTCGGACCCCGGCCAGCCGCCGCCCGCGAAACCCTCCGTGCCCGCTCAGGGACAGGCCCGGGCCAGCGCGTCGGTCCCCGGGCTGACCCGGGCCTCGGCCGACGAGGTCGCCGCCGCGGTCGCCGGCACGTCCGGCAGCGCCAAGGTCTACCGGTCCGGCCCGGTCAATCCCGAGCCGCCC
>NZ_WBKT01000316.1 GCF_008868175.1 Micromonospora sp. AMSO31t | reverse complement strand
GGCAGCGGCGGAACGAGGGGGGAGGACCGGTGGACTCGTACCCCGCGGTGGAGGACCACGGCCTGACCGGCGACCTGCAGACGGCGGCGCTCATCACGAAGGACGGCATGCTGGACTGGTTCTGCGCGCCCCGCTTCGACTCGCCGAGCGTCTTCGGCGGCCTGCTCGACCGGCGTCGCGGCGGCTACTTCCAGGTCACGCCGGACGGTGTCGCCTACACCAGCAAACAGCTCTACCTCCCCGGGACACCGATCCTCATCACCCGCTTCCTCAGCGCCGACGGAGTGGGCGAACTGGTGGACTTCATGCCGGTCGCGGGGGACCGGGCCACCGACCATCACCGTCTGGTCCGGATGCTGCGGGTCGTGCGCGGCACCATGCGGTTCCGGGTGGACTGCCGCCCGGGATTCAACTACGGGCGGGACCGGCACGAGCTGGAGGTGCACCCGAACGGCACGGTCTTCCGCGGCCCCGGGCTCTCCCTCACCCTGAACCCGGTCCGCTACGCCGACCGGCTCGCCGAGACGCACGAGCGCCGGGAGACCGAGGAGGGCGTCTGCGTCGTCGTCACCCTGCGCGAGGGCGAGGCCGGCGGCGTCGTCCTGGAGACGCAGTCCCCGCAGCCGCCCCGTACCTATTCGCCGGAGGAGACACGCGACCTGCTCGAACAGA
>NZ_WBKT01000315.1 GCF_008868175.1 Micromonospora sp. AMSO31t | reverse complement strand
ACGTGCTGGTCACCGGCCCCGGGATCCGCGCGGTGGCGGCCGGGGCGGAACGGGTGGTGCTGCTCTGCGGGCCACGCGGCCGGGCGGCGGCGGAGCTGCTGCCCGGCGTCGACGAGATCATCGAGTGGCGGCTGCCCTGGATCGACGGTTCCCCCGGGCCGGTCGACCCCGACGACATGCGCCGGCTCACCGGCCGGCTGGCCGCCGTGGGCGCCGACGAGGCGGTCGTCTTCACCTCGTTCCACCAGTCACCGCTCCCCCTCGCCCTGCTGCTGCGGATGGCCGGCGTCCCCCGGATCAGCGCGATCAGCGACGACTACCCCGGGTCCCTGCTCGACGTCCGGCACCGGGCGCCCGTCGGGGTGCCCGAACCGGAGCGGGCGCTCTCCCTGGCCGCCGCGGCCGGCTACGCGCTGCCCGCCGGCGACGAGCCGGTGCTGCGGCTCCGCGCCGACCTGCCCGCGCCGGCCGTCGACCTGCCCGCCGGTGACTACGTCGTGGTGCACCCCGGCTCGTCGGCGCCCGCCCGGGCCTGCCCGCCGGAGCGCTGCGCCGAGATCGTGGCCGCCCTCGCGGCCGACGGGCACCGGGTGCTGGTCACCGGCGCTCCCGGCGAACGGGATCTGACGGCCCGGGTCGCGGCGGCCGGCGGCACCGACCTCGGGGGCGCCACCGACCTGGCCGGGCTCGCCCGGATCCTCGCCGGGGCCCGCTGCCTCATCGTCGGCAACACCGGGCCGGCCCACCTGGCCGCCGCCGTCGGCACCCCGGTGGTCAGCCTCTTCGCCCCGACCGTCCCGTTCGGGCAGTGGGGGCCCTACCGGGTGCCCACCGTCCGGCTCGGCGACGCCGGGGCGGCCTGTCGGGACACCCGGGCGGCCGTCTGCCCGGTCGCCGGGCACCCCTGCCTGAACGGCCTCGACCCGGCCCG
>NZ_WBKT01000314.1 GCF_008868175.1 Micromonospora sp. AMSO31t | reverse complement strand
TCGCTGGCGGTCTACCTCGCGCACGACCGGGTCACCGCGTCCGGGTGGTCGGCGATCTTGTCGGCGAGCACGGCCAGCCGGTGCCGGGTGGCGCCGATCGGGGCGCAGATGGCGGCGTCGTACTCGCCGTTCGCCGCGCCCGCCGCCGCGGCGCCGTTGGAGAGCACGTCGACCACCGTGGCGTCGGGCAGGTGGTCGCGGAGCCAGCCCCGGCACTGGGTGGACGCCTGCGGGTGCGCCGCCACGGTGCGCACGTCGGCCAGCGCGACCGCGGAGCGCGCGGCGAGGACGAACTCGACCGGCAGGATCACCTCACGGGTGATCACGAGGGGTTCCCCCTCGGCCAACTCGTCCAGGGTCACCCCGACCGCGCCGCCGATCGAGTTCTCCATGGGCACCAGCGCCGCGTCCGCCTCGCCCGCCCGTACGGCGTCCAGCGCCTCGCCCACGCTGCGCGCCGGCGTCCGGCCGCCCCGCTCGGCGGCGGGGACGGTGCGCAGCGCCTGCTCGGCGAAGGTGCCCTCGGGACCGAGGTAGACGAAGCGGGTCGGCGGTGTTCCCGGCATGTCGACCAGACTACGCACCCGGGGTGCCGTCGCAGGCCAGGGTCCGGATGCCGGACGGGCCGGCGGCGCGCACCTCCACGCCGCACACGTCGGTGCCGGCGGTGACGAGTTCCAGCGCGGCGGGCCGGCCCCGGGTGACGACCTGGAGTTCCTCGTGCCCGCTCACGGCCAGCACGGTGTACTGCCAGCCCTCGGCGCAGAGCGGTCCGGTCCGCACCGTGACCCGGACGTTGCGGGGCAGCACTCCGGCGGAGCCGCGCAGCAGGGCGATCACCCGGTCGCCGGACGGGCCGGACCGGCAGGGCGTGGCGGTCGGGTCCGGGGCCGGTGCCGTGCGCGCCGGTCCGGTCGGGGTCACCGGCGCGGTCGGGGTC
>NZ_WBKT01000313.1 GCF_008868175.1 Micromonospora sp. AMSO31t | reverse complement strand
TCCCGCCCGCCGCAGGTCCACCCCGATCAGCATGGCGCCCCGCCGGTCCACGCCCGCCCGGCCGGACCGGGCCTGCTCGCCGGCCCGGGAGAGCAGCCGGTTGACCCGCTCCCGCTGGGCGTCGACGTCGACGTCGAGCAGGTCCTCCGGGGCGCCGTCGGTGAGCCGTCCCGTCTCCGCGAGGGCGGCGGCCAGCTCGTCGCGCAGCGGCCCCGCCGGGGTCAGCGCCACGGCCTCGGTCAGATACCAGAGCAGCTCGTGCAGCGGCCGCATCACCGCGAAGGTGTCGAACATCCGCCGCGCGGCCGCCGGGTCGCCGCGCCAGTCCCGCCCGCCGAAGGTGCCCTGGGCGACGTGCTGGCCGGCGCCGAAGCAGTCGAAGACCGTGCAGCCGGGAAAGCCGCGCTGCCGCAGGTCCCGGTGGATGCCGCAGCGGGAGTCAACGCCCAGGTTCGGGCAGGGCTGCCCGGCGGGCTTGTCGATCGCGAAGTCGGCGGAGGCGGCGAACGCCGGCGCGACGCAGCAGATCCCGAAGCAGCGCGTGCAGTCGGCGCGCAGCTCGCGGGCGCCGCCCGCCACCCGCTGGTCCACCGCCTCGGACACCGCCCGGCCTCCCGCCACCGTCGGGCACGCCCCTCGCGCCCCCCACCATTCTCCGCCCGGGTCCGTCCGGGCCGGCCGGCGGGGCACGGCGGTGTGACGGGCCCGGGGCGCGGCGCCCGCGCGGGGCGGGCGCCGGCCCTCCGGCTCAGAAGTCGAACAGCACGTCGGTGCCGCGCAGCAGGTGGCAGCGGTTGTCGAAGGTCCGGGTGTACGTGACCGGCCGGTCCTGCCAGAAGCCCAGGGCGCGGGCGGTGACCGGGGCGTACTCCCGGGTGCACGGGCCGAGCTGCACCTCGAGCGCGTCGAGGTGGCCGTCGACCCGGGCGACGAGCCGGCACGCGGTCGCCGGGTC
>NZ_WBKT01000312.1 GCF_008868175.1 Micromonospora sp. AMSO31t | reverse complement strand
GGCCCCGGACCAGCTTCGCCGGGTGCACGGCGGCGCAGTGCGGGGTGTACGTGCCGCCGCGTACCCCGTCGGCGTGGCAGCGGGCGGCGGCCTCGGCGGCGTCGAGCAGCACCAGGTCGGCGGCGGCTCGAACTCGCCCTCGTGGCGGACCACGTCCCAGCCGCGCGGGGCGGTCAGGTTGCGGGCGTGCGGCTCGCACAGGTCGTACGTGTGCGGCTCGGCGAACGCGGCGAGGGGGCCCACCACGGCCGTGGACTCGTTGTAAACATAGGTCAATGTGGCGACCGCTTGCCGGGGGCAGCCGTTACGGGAGCAGCGCCGTGGTGACCTCACGGCGGCAGGGTATCCCCATTACCGGGTGCGGCGCACCGCTTCGCGTTGCGACACGCCCGTCATGGTGATCACATTCGTCCGATCGGCGGCTCGGCGCGCCGGGCCGACGGCGCCACGGCGGGCGGCCCGGGTGCGCGGGCTACCCTGTGCGTCATGACGAGCCCGGAAAACCGCCGCCCCGGCTCCGGCCGGCGCACCCACCGCGACCGCCACGGGCGGGGACTGCGGGGGCGGCTGGTGCCGGCCACCGTGCCGCTGGCCCGGACCAAGGCCGAGGTCTTCGACGACCTGGTGCTGGACACGGTGGAGACGCTCGAACGCCGCTTCGCCAAGGAGCTGGCGGGGGTCGAGTTCGCCGTCGAGGACGTCCCGCCGGATCTGAACGTCTACGACTCGGACGTGCTGGAGGACGGCGAGGTGCCGCTCGCCCGCCTGCTCCCCGGGCGCCCGGGCCGGCAGGAGGTGCCGCCGCGGATCGTGCTCTACCGGCGGCCGCTGGAATTCCGCGCCATGGACCGCGAGGACCTCGCGGACCTCGTGCACGACGTGATCATCGAGCAGGTGGCGAACCTGCTCGGCGTCGACCCCGACGAACTGGCCTGAGCCGGCACCGCCCGACCGCTACCGCGTCCCGGCCGGCCCCCGCCGGCCGGGTC
>NZ_WBKT01000311.1 GCF_008868175.1 Micromonospora sp. AMSO31t | reverse complement strand
CGTACGCGCGGTGTCACGCGGTGCTGGCGGTGGACGCGCCGGAGCGGGAGCGGGTGTTGCGGCCGGCGTTCGAGGCGGTGTTGGCGGATCTTCGGGTGGCGTCGGTGGCGGATCGGCGGCGGCGGTCTGCGGCGCTGGTGGGGTCGTTGCCGCGGTGGCAGGCGGTGGCGGATGCGGTCGTGGAGCGGGCTGTGGCAGGCTGAGGGGTGAACGCGACTGGCGGCACGGGGATGGGCAACCATCGGGGAGCTCGGCGCGGGGGTCGACCGCCTGGGCCTCCGTGGGCGGGGTGCGGCATGTCTTCTTCGGGTTCGACGACGGCGCGGTTGCTGCCGGGTGCGCCGGTGGCGGCGCAGGTGTTGGCGGAGGTCGCCGAGTCGGTGGTGGCGTTGCGCGCGGCGGGGGTGACGCCGGCGCTGGCGACGGTGCTGGTGGGCGATGACGACGCGAGCGCGGGTTACATCCGGATCAAGCAGCGGCAGGCGGCGGAGCTGGGTTTCGTGTCGCCGCACGTGCATCTGCGGGCGTCGGCGTCGCAGGCGGATCTGCATGCGGTGCTGGCGGATTTCAACGCGGACAAGGCCGTGCACGGGGTGCTGGTGCAGTATCCGATTCCGGGTCATCTGGACTATGACCGGGCTCTGGCGGAGCTGGACCCGGACAAGGACGTGGACGGGATGCATCCGGTGAACATGGGCCGGTTGGCGTTGGGGTTGCCGGGTCCGTTGCCGTGCACGCCGGCGGGTATCGAGGCGTTGCTGGCGTTCCACGGGGTGCCGGTGGCGGGCCGGGAGGTGGTGATCCTGGGTCGGGGCGCCACGTTGGGTCGGCCGTTGGCGATGTTGCTGGCGCAGAAGCGGCCGACGGCGAACGCGGCGGTGACGGTGGTGCACACGGGGGTGCCGGACTGGCCGCGGTACACGCGGCGGGCGGACATCCTGGTGGCGGCGGCCGGGGTGCCGGGGATCGTCCAGCCGGAGCATGTGCGTCCGGGTGGTGTGGTGGTCGGCGGTGGGGTG
>NZ_WBKT01000310.1 GCF_008868175.1 Micromonospora sp. AMSO31t | reverse complement strand
GCCGCCGCCCTGCTGGCCGCCCGTGCCCGCCCCGCACCGACCCGGCGCAACCGGATCACCAGCGTCTGGGTGCTGCTCGCCGCCGTCGCCCCCGAGCTGGACGAGTGGGCCGCCTACTTCGCCGCCGGGGCCAGCAAGCGGGCCGCCGCCGAGGCCGGCATCCCCCGGGTGGTCACCGCCCGGGAGGCCGACGACCTGCTCCGTGCCGCCGAGGAGTTCGTGACCGTGGTGGAGACCGCGCTCGGCCTGGCACACCAACCGGCGCTCGACGAGCCGCACCGGCCCCTCCGGCTCGGCGTTCCTGACGCCACGCCGGAGCCCGGAGCAGCCGCCGCCTGAGTCGCGGCGCCCGGCCACCACCGGCGGGACCCCGGGTGGCCGGGCGCCGCTCCCGGCGGCGGCGAACACGCCGCGCCGGGCCGCACGCGCGTCCCGCACCGCACGATCCAAGCACCATCCACGGGCCGGTGCCCGTGGTGAACACACGACGGGGGGTAGGTCCGATGGCGGGCCGCATGGTGGTCGGTTCCGCCGCCCTGGCCGAGCTGGTACGCCCGGCCAGCGCGCCCGACCCGGCGGGTGGCCACCGGGTGCTCCCCGTCCGGCCCGAGCTGACCGGGCTGCTGCCCAACCGCGGGCTGCGGCGCGGCAGCACCATCGCGGTCGGCGCCGGCCAGCCCCGGCGCAGCGGCGCCACCTCCCTGATCCTCGCCCTGCTCGCCGAGGCGTCCCGGGCCGGCTCGTGGTGCGCCGTGGTCGGCGTGCCCACCTTCGGGGCGGGCGCGGCGGCCGAGGCCGGCATCGCCCTGGACCGGCTCGCCCTGGTGCCGAACCCCGGGCCGGAGTGGCCCACCGTCGTCGCCGCGCTCATCGACGGGGTCGACGTGGTGGTCACCGCCGTGCCGACCACGGTCTCCGCCTCGGTCGCCAACCGGCTGGCCGCCCGGGCCCGGCAGCGCGGCAGCGTGCTCGTCCCGTACGGCCGGTGGGACGGCGCGGACGTGACGCTCCAGGTGGTCCGCGGGGTCT
>NZ_WBKT01000309.1 GCF_008868175.1 Micromonospora sp. AMSO31t | reverse complement strand
GAGCGGGCGGCGTCGCCGGGCGCGCCGGGACCGCCGCCGGCCCGCTCGGAATCAGGGGTGTCCGGACTCACCCGGTGATCCTCTCAGGCGGCGGGCCGGCGCGGGGCGGCGGTGGCGGTCAGCGGGCGAACGGTTCCAGCATCACCGAGGCGGCCTGGAGCCAGCCCTGCCGCGTCTCCGCCTGGAGCTGGTGGTATTCGATCGAGGAGCCGGTCTCCAGCGCCGGGTCGTACGGCACCACGGCCACCGCCCGGGTCCGCGTGGCGAAGTGCCGTTCCAGGTCGTCCTGGAGCGCCGTGCGACCGGGGGTGGGGCAGGAGATCAGGGTGACCGCGTTGTCGGCCAGCTCGCCCATGCCCTCCTCGTGCAGGAGGTCGAGCATCCAGTCCGCGCTGAACGCGGCGTCCTCCCGGGGCACGGTGGTCACCACGAGCTGGTCGGCGGCCTGCATGACGGTGCGCCAGTTGGGGCTCTCCACGTTGTTGCCGGTGTCCACGCAGACCACGTCGTGGGTGCGGCGCAGCAGCTCCAGCACCCGCTTGACGGTGAACTGGTCCAGCCGCTGGGCGAAGCGCGGGCTCTCCTCGCCGGCCAGCACGTCGTAGGAGCCGTCGGAGGCGTGCCGCAGGTAGTCGTCGAGGTGCTCCAGGAGGGTGGCGCCCTCCAGGATCTCGATCTGCGCGAGGTCGTGGATCAGGTGCCGGATCGTGCGGGCGTGCCGGGCGCTGCCGGCGCGCAGGCCGAGGGTGCCCCGCAGCTCGTTGTCGTCCCAGGCCAGCACCCCGCGCCCGCGGACGCTGCCCACGGTGGCCGCGGCGAGCACGGTGGCGGTGGTCTTGTGCACCCCGCCCTTGGGGTTGGCGAAGGCGAGCACCCGCGGCCCGCCCAGCTCGCGGCGCAGCACCCCGGCCGCCCGCTCCAGCTCGGCCTCCGGTCCCGGTGCGCGCCACTCCACCCGGGCCGGCTCGATCCGCGCCGGCTCGATCCGGGCGGGGTAACTCTCGGCCTGCGCGGGATAGCCGTCGGGCTGCGCCGGGTA
>NZ_WBKT01000308.1 GCF_008868175.1 Micromonospora sp. AMSO31t | reverse complement strand
CTGCACGAGACGTACCTGGCCAGTGAGGGCGACCTGGAGGACCGGCAATGACGAGCTATCCGTTCAGCGCGGTGCTCGGGATGGACGAGATGCGGCTCGCCCTGCTGCTCAACGCGGTCAGCCCGGCCATCGGCGGGGTGCTGGTCCGCGGCGAGAAGGGCACCGCCAAGTCCACCGCCGTGCGTGCCCTCGCCGGGCTGCTGCCTCCGGTCGACCGGGTCGCCGCCTGCCGCTTCGCCTGCGACCCGGCCGCGCCCGACCCGGGCTGCCCGGACGGACCGCACCCGGCCGGGTCGACGGCCGAGCGCCGCCCGGCCCGCCTGGTGGAACTGCCGGTGGGCGCCGCCGAGGATCGGGTGGTCGGCTCGCTCGACCTGGAGAAGGCCCTCGCCGAGGGGGTACGCGCCTACGAGCCCGGCCTGCTCGCCGCCGCCCACCGCGGCGTGCTCTACGTCGACGAGGTCAACCTGCTCCACGACCACCTGGTCGACCTCCTCCTCGACGCCGCGGCGATGGGCCGCTGCCACGTCGAGCGGGAGGGCGTCTCGGTCAGCCACGCCGCCCGGTTCCTGCTGGTCGGCACCATGAACCCGGAGGAGGGCGAGCTGCGCCCGCAGCTGCTCGACCGGTTCGGGCTCACCGTCGAGGTGGCCGCCAGCCGCGACCCGGCCGTACGCGCCGAGGTGGTCCGCCGCCGCCTCGCCGCCGACGCCGACCCGGCCGGTTTCGCCGCCGGCTGGGCCGAGGCGGACGCCGAGGTGGCCCGCCGGGTCGCCGCGGCCCGGCGCCGGCTGCCCGGGGTGGCGCTGCCGGACGCGGCGCTGCGGCAGATCGCCGAGGTCTGCGCCGCGTTCGACGTGGACGGCATGCGCGCCGACATCGTCACGGCCCGGACCGCCGTGGCGCACGCCGCCTGGCAGGGCCGGGACCGGGTGGGCGCCGACGACGTCCGGGTCGCGGCCCGGCTGGCCCTGCCGCACCGCCGCCGCCGGGACCCGTTCGACACCCCGGGGCTGGATGAGCAGCGCCTGGACGAGGCGCTGCGCCGCGCCCGCGAGCAGCACCCCGACGACG
>NZ_WBKT01000307.1 GCF_008868175.1 Micromonospora sp. AMSO31t | reverse complement strand
CGGCCGGGCGGCCGTGCCCGGCCGGCGCCGCGGGTGCCCGCGCCCCGGTCGGGGGAGTCGCCGCGCGGCCGGGCCCCGCTGCCCGTCGCCGCCGGGGTGGCGGCCCTCTGGGCCGCCGTGACGTCGTGGCTGCCGGTCACCCTGGTGCTCGGCCTGGCCCAGCTCAGCGAGGACGCCGGCTCACTGCCCGGCGCGCTGCGCGCCGGCCTGGTCGGCTGGCTGCTCGGCCACGGCGTGCCGCTGGAGACCTCCGCCGGGCCGCTCGGTCTGGCGCCGCTGGCCCTGACCGCGCTCGCCGTCTGGCGGCTCACCCGCGCCGGGGTGCACGTCAGCCGGGCCGTCGGCGCGCGGGGCAACCGCTCGCCCGGGCGGGCGCTCACCGTCGCGGTCGCGGTCGGCATCCCGTACGGGCTGCTCGGCGCCCTCGCGGCGATCGCGGTCGGCGCGGGAGGGTTGCGGGTGTCCCCGCTCCGGGCCGGGCTGACCTTCGCGGTCCTCGGCGGGCTCGCCGCCCTGGTCGGCGCGCTGCGGACCACCGGCGTCTGGGTCCTGCTGGCCCGCCGTTCCCCGGCGGCGCTGCGCGACGGGCTGCGCACCGGGCTGGTCGCCGGCCTGCTGCTGTTCGGCGCGGGCGCCGGGGCGGCCGGGCTGGCCGTGGCCACCGGGGGCGGCGACGCGGCCGACATGATCGGGGCGTACCGGACCGGGGTGGCCGGTCAGGCGGGCATCACCCTGGTCAGCCTCGCCTACGCGCCGAACGCCACGGTCTGGTCGGTCAGTTACCTGCTCGGTCCGGGGTTCGCCGTCGGCACCGACACCGCCGTGCAGACCAGCGAGGTCTCCGTCGGCGCGCTGCCGGCCGTACCGTTGCTGGCCGGCCTGCCACGGGGCCCGGTGGACGGGCTGGGCGCCGCGCTGCTCGCGGTGCCGGTGCTGGCCGCGATGGCGGCCGGCTGGCTGCTGGCCCGGCGGCTGCTGCGGCTCGCGGCCGAGGACCGCGCGCCGGTCGGGTGGTCCACCCTGCTCGTTCCGGCGGCGCTCGCCGGCCCGGTCGCGGGGCTGCTGCTCGGCCTGGCCGCGGCGGCGTCCGGCGGCCCGCTCGGCGGCGGCCGGCTCGCGGACATCGGCCCGTCGGCCTGGCCGGTGGCGGGCGCGGCCACCCTGGTGATCGCCGTCGGGGCCGTCCTCGGCGCCGCGGCCGGCCGCAGCCTCAC
>NZ_WBKT01000306.1 GCF_008868175.1 Micromonospora sp. AMSO31t | reverse complement strand
CGGCCCGCCCCGCCACTCGACCCGCCGTGCATCGATCAGGATCCGGTCTGGGGCGACGCCTGGGCCGATACGTGGGGCAATGCCGACCAGCTCGCGCTCGACCTCTTCGACCCCCGCCGCCGGGATCCCGACCGGCCCGCCGGTCGGGCCCCCGACCGGTCCATCGGGCTGTCCGCCGGCCGGGTCCGGGACAGGGCGGCCGGCAGGGGCGCCGACGTCCGGCCGCTGCCGGCCGGGCCGGGGCGCTCGGACGGCCCGCTGCCTGCGGCGCTGGTCACCGCGACCCCCGAGGCGGCCCGAGCGGCGCACCGCTTCGTCCGCACCTTCCTGGAGATCGTCAACGGTTACCGCCCGCCCGGGCAGCTCCGGCCGCTCTGCCTCCCCGAGGCGGCCGCCCGGGTGACCGCCGAGCTGGCCCGCGCCGCCCGCCGGGTCGGCCCGGCACGCCGCCGGCGATCCCATGATCGACTCCAGCTCGGCGAGGTGGCGGTGTCGGAGGGGCTGGGATGCCGCCACTTCGGCGAGGTGGAGTTGGTCACTGCGTAGGTCGGCTTCGCGCCCGGGCACCGAGCTGATGTCGGTCGGGGTCGGTCAGAGGACGTCGAGGACGGTGCAGAGCCAGGTGCCGCGGCGGTGTTCCAGGCGCAGCGCGATGGCCCAGCTCGCGCCGCCGGTGCCGGCCAGCACGGCGGCGCCCTCGACCGCGCCCGCGCGGGGCTCGCTGACCCGCAGCCGCCGGAGCTGGAGGACCGGTCGGGCGGTGCGGCGGCGTGCCGGGCCGACCCGGCGGGCGGCGCGGGCCAGCTCGGCGGTCACCCGGGCGGCCGCCTCGGGGAGGCAGAGCGGCCGGAGCTGCCCGGGCGGGCGGTAACCGTTGACGATCTCCAGGAAGGTGCGGACGAAGCGGTGCGCCGCTCGGGCCGCCTCGGGGGTCGCGGTGACCAGCGCCGCAGGCAGCGGGCCGTCCGAGCGCCCCGGCCCGGCCGGCAGCGGCCGGACGTCGGCGCCCCTGCCGGCCGCCCTGTCCCGGACCCGGCCGGCGGACAGCCCGATGGACCGGTCGGGGGCCCGACCGGCGGGCCGGTCGGGATCCCGGCGGCGGGGGTCGAAGAGGTCGAGCGCGAGCTGGTCGGCATTGCCCCACGTATCGGCCCAGGCGTCGCCCCAGACCGGATCCTGATCGATGCACGGCGGGTCGAGTGGCGGGGCGGGCCG
>NZ_WBKT01000305.1 GCF_008868175.1 Micromonospora sp. AMSO31t | reverse complement strand
ACCAGGCGCACCTGGTCGGCCGGGGAGCGCCCGCCGCCGAGCACGGCGGTGACCACCGCCTCGGGGCCGAGGATGCCCTGCACCCGGCCTCGATGCCGAGCCGGGTGCAGGCCAGCCCGTGCGCGGCCAGCCGCTCGTGCAGTTGCTCGGCCAGCGTCCGGGCGGCGAACGCCGCGGCGTCGACCCGGTCGATCGGCTCGTCGTGGTCGGCGGTGACGGTCAGGTCGGCGGGCGGCTGCCGGACCGCGAGCGGCCGGTCGTCCCGGCCGGTGGCGAGCCGGTGGGCCAGCGCCCCGTCGAAGCCGAACCGGGCCAGCACGTCCCCGGCGGGCAGCGCGGCGAAGTCGCCGAGGGTGCGGACGCCCAGCCGGCGCAGCAGGTCGGTCAGGGTGGGCCGGCCGAGCGCCTCGACGGGCAGGCCGGCCAGGAACTGCGGGGTCCCGCCGGGAGGCACGATCCGCCCGTCCCGGGCGGCCAGCCCGGCGGCGAAGACCCCGTCGGCGATGCCGACCTGGCTCTCCACCGCGCAGGTCTGGGCGACGTGCTCGACGATCCGCTCGGCCGCCGCCTCCTCGCCGCCCAGGTAACGGCTGGGGCCCCGGGCGGCCAGCGCGCAGGCCCCGGGGCGGATCACCTCGACCCCGGCGACCACCTCCTCGACGGCGGCCACCACCGGCTCGAACGCCCGGGCGTCCCGGGCGGGATCGTGGTCGACGACGGTGAGCTGGGGGCAGCGCCCCTGCGCCTCCCGCCGGCGCAGCCCCCGGCGGACGCCCTCGGCGCGGGCCCGCTCGGAGCAGGCGACCACCCGGTTGGCGTGCAGCACCACGACCGGGTCGGTGGCCGGCACCCCGTCGACGATCTCGGCGGCGAGGACCGGCCAGTCCGGGCACCAGAGCAGCAGGGTCCGCGCCGGCGCACCGCTCATGCCGACCCGACCACGGTGAGCGGCCGGACGGCGGCAGCGGCCGGGCCCACCACGCGGAACCGCCGGGGCGCGGCGGCGCGGACGGCGCCGGCGCCGGTCGACCGGGGGATCACCCGGGTCAGCTCGTCGCCGGGCAGCCAGACCTTGATCTCCTTGGGGCGGGCGGCCGCGCCCCGGCCGCGGGCCGAGACGGTCACCTCCCGGCGGCTCCTTTGCCGGTGCTGTGCGCGCCCTGAGAATCCGGCCGTCTCCCCGCGCGTCACACGTTGCGTTTTCGTCGGAGGGGAGGTGTACTGTCAGAGCAGTTAGAACGAGTGTTCGATTCAGT
>NZ_WBKT01000304.1 GCF_008868175.1 Micromonospora sp. AMSO31t | reverse complement strand
GGGCGCCGTAGGCACCGCCCCGCTCGCCGAGCAGCAGCGCGCAGCGGCGGGCCAGCCCGGCGGCGGCCCGCTGCATCAGCGCCCCGGGCGGCAGGGTGGCCATGAGGCCCGCCTCCGCCGCGCGTACGTCCGCGACCCGCCACACCGGTCTCATGCCACCCCGTCCCGTCCGTTCGTCCCGTTCGTCCCGGACCGGCCGACCGACCCGCCGGGTCGGCTCACTGTTCCGCGACCACCATGGCCGACGCGATCCCGCCGTCGTGCGACAACGACAGGTGCCAGCGGTTGATCCCGCGCTCGGCCGCCGCGGCGGCCACCGTGCCGGACACGGTCAGCCAGGGGCGGCCGTCCGGGTCGGAGGCGACCTCGCAGTCGTGCCAGTTGAGCCCGGCCGGCGCGCCGAGCGCCTTGGCCACCGCCTCCTTGGCCGCGAACCGGGCGGCCAACGACTCCGGCGAGCGCGGGGCGCCGGAGCCGGTGTGGCGCTCGGCCTCGGTGAAGAGCCGGTCGGCGAGCGACGGCGTGCGCGCCAGGGACCGGGCGAACCGGTCCACCAGCACGACGTCGATGCCGACAGCCACGATCACGGACCTCACCCTACCGGCGCTGCGGGCCGCGGTTCGGCCGTGGACGGCCCCTGTGGAAAACCCGGGATACGTCCCACCACCCGTTGTCCACAGGGCCGGCGTGGCTGGTTCGCGGAGCCGTAGCGTCCCCGCTGTCCGTCCGCCGGGTCGCAGGGAGGTCACTCATGGGCGAGGAGCCGTTCAGCGTCGAGCCGGAGCTGTTGCGCGGGGTGGCCCGGGAGCTGACCGACGACGCCTACCGGCTGGCCCACGGGCCGGTCACCGAGCCGGGTCTGGTGGTGCCGGCCGACGGCTGGCGGGCCGGGATGGCGCTGGCCGAGGTGGAGGCGGCGGTGCAGCGCTGGTGCGGGTCGCTCGCCGCCCGGGTGGCGGCCACCGCCGAGGCGGTCCGGGCCGCCGCCGAGGGCTACGAGGCGGTGGACGAGCGCGCCGCCCGCCGTTTCGCCGGGCTCCCCCGGTGAGCGCAGCCGCCGGCTTCCGCCGGTCCGGGCGAGCGCATCCACCGGAGCGGCTCCGCGAGTGGGCGGCCGACGTCCCACCGACCGGGTACGCGCGGCGGAGGCGGGCCTCATGGCCACCCTGCCGCCCGGGGCGCTGATGCAGCGGGCCGCCGCCGGGCTGGCCCGCCGCTGCGCGCTGCTGCTCGGCGAGCGGGGCGGTGCCTACGGCGCCC
>NZ_WBKT01000303.1 GCF_008868175.1 Micromonospora sp. AMSO31t | reverse complement strand
GCCCCGGCACCCCCGGGCCAGCCGTCCGCCCACCCGACCCAGCCGACCTCCGGCCCGGCCTACCCGGCTCCGGCCTCCGGCCCGGCTTTCCCCAGCCAGCCGGCATCGGGCCCGGCCTACCCGGGTCAGCCCACGTCGGGCCTGGCCCACCCCGGTCAGCCCGGCTCTGGTCCGGCCTACCCCGGTCCGGCCTACCCCGGTCAGCCCACGTCCGGTCCGGCGTACCCGGGGCAGGCTGCCGCCGGGTCGCTGTCGGTGCCGCCCGGTCAGCCCGAGCGGTCCGGGCGGGGGCGTCGGCTACCGGTGGTGACGCTCGTCCTGGCCGTGATCCTGGCGCTGGTCGCGGGCCTGCAGGCGTACCAGATCCACCGGCTGGACGACCGGCTCGCCGCCACCGACCGGCGGCTGGCCGAGGCGCAGGGCGCGGCCGCCGGCCGGCTCGACGGCCTGGAGGAACGGGCGGGCGTCCTGGAGAAGCAGGCCGGGGCCGCGTTCAACCCGGAGGCCGTGGCGAGCGCGGTGCTGCCCAGCGTGTTCCGGGTCCGGGCCGGCCAGTTCACCGGCACGGCCTTCGCCATCGGCAAGGCCCCGTCCGGGGGCGGCACCACCCTGCTCACCAACTTCCACGTGGTGGAGGCGGTCTTCACCGCGGGCGACCGCAAGGTCTTCCTGGAGCGCACCGACCAGCGGTTCGAGGCCACCATCGTCGAGGTCGACAAGGACAAGGACCTCGCGCACCTGCGCACCACCGCGAAGTTCACCGGGCTGGTCGCGGCGCGTTCGCCGGTCAAGTCCGGGCAGCAGATCGTGGTGGTCGGCGCTCCGCTCGGCCTCCAGGACAGTGTCACCACCGGCGTGGTGAGCGCGTTCCGCAAGGACGAGGGCGGCTCCGGTCCGGTGATCCAGTTCGACGCGCCGATCAACCCCGGCAACTCCGGCGGGCCGGTGATCAACGGCTCGAAGGAGGTCGTGGGCATCGCCACGGCCAAGGCCCGGGACGCCGAGGGCATCGGCCTGGCGGTGCCGATCAAGACCGCGTGCGACCGGTTCAAGCTCTGCTGACCGGCGCGCCGCCGGCGGCTTGACCGCGTACCGCACCGTCGAGGCGTGGGCCCCGACCCCGCCGACCGCAGACCCCGGCCCTACGGGCCACCCCGCGGGGGACCAGCCAACCTGGAGGATGAAGCATGTCCCAGCCACCGACCGGAGCGGGCGGCTACCCGCCTCAGCCGCCGGGGGGCACCGTCTACGGCAGCCCGTACGGGGCCCAGCCCGAGCCCCCGCAGCACGGGGCGACTCA
>NZ_WBKT01000302.1 GCF_008868175.1 Micromonospora sp. AMSO31t | reverse complement strand
GACGCGGCCGGCAGGTCGTGCCGCAGCCACCCGGCGGTACGCGCCAGCGACAGTTCGGCGGTCCAGGCGCCCCCCTCGTGCGCGCGCCGCGCCAGTGCCCGGAGCACCGCCGCGGCGAGCAGGTACCCGGTGCCGTGGTCGAGCGCCTGGGCGGGCAGCACGCCCGGTGTGCCGTCCGGCCGCCGCTCGATCTCGGCGATGCCGGTGGCGGCCTGCACCAGGCTGTCGAAGCCGCGCCGCCCGGCCCACGGGCCGGTGCCGCCCCACGCCGACAGCCGGGCCACCACCAGGTCGGGGCGGTGCCGGCGCAGCGCCTCGGGGGAGAGGCCCCACCGGTCCAGCGCGCCCGGCCGGTAGCCGGTGACCACCACGTCGGCGTCGGCGACCAGCGCCGCGAACCGGGCCCGGTCGGCGTCCCCGCCCAGGTCGAGCAGGGTGGAGCGCTTGCCGGCGTCGGTGTCCAGGTGCTGCGGCTCCAGCTCCGGCAGGCCGGGGGAGTCGACGCGCAGCACGTCGGCGCCGAGCAGGGCCAGGAACCGGGTGGCCACCGGGCCGGCGATCACCCGGGTCAGGTCGAGCACGCGTACCCCGGCGGCGGGGAGCCCGGGTGGCGCGGGTGGCGCCGGGCGCGCCGCCGCCGGAGCGTCGGCCCGCAGCCGGACCAGGGGTTCCGTCGCGACCGCCACGGCCTGCGGATGGGTGTCCCACTCCTCCGGCGTGCGGGCGGCGACGGCGAGCCCGCCGGCCGCCGTGACGCGCTCCTCGACCGCGACGGCCCGGCGGGCGCCGACCCGCTCGCCCACCGCGGCCACCAGGGCCTCGTCGGGGCCCGCCGGGTCCAGGTCGAGCGCGGCCAGCAGCCGCCGCCGGTGGTGCGGGTAGTTGGCGTGGGTACGCACCCAGCCGTCGGCGGTCGGCCAGTACCGGGACAGCGGGGCGAAGCCGCTGAACCCCCGCCCGTCCACCCGCAGGTGCCGCTCGCTGGTGAAGGAGACCGCCACGGCGCGGCTGTCCACGGTCAGCGACCCGGCCGGCCCGGCCCCACGGGCCCGGGCCAGCTCCAGGGCGGCCAGCGCGGCGGCGGCGACGCACGCCACGGCCAGGTCGGTCACCGGCAGCCGGGCCGGCAGCACCCCGTCGGGGCCGGCCGGCCGCACCGCGCCGAGGGCGCCGGGGTCCCCGCCCAGCGCCGCCCAGGCCGACCGGATCGCCTCCGTCGTCGAGTCCACCACCGGTCGATCATCGCACCGCCGGCGGCGGCCCGGCGCTCACCGGGGTTTCCGGGTCTTCGACGGCGTCAGGCTCGGCAGCGGGCTGAGCGAGGGGGAGATGGTCGGCAGCGAGGTCGGCCGCCTGCTGGGGCTGGGGCTCG
>NZ_WBKT01000301.1 GCF_008868175.1 Micromonospora sp. AMSO31t | reverse complement strand
ACCGGAGCCACGGGCCGGGAACTGGCCCCTCCCGCGGCCGCGCCCGCTGGCTAGCGTCGGGCCATGAGCATCGACCGCGCAGAGCTGTCCCGGCGGTCGCCGCCCTGACCACCGCCCACGTGGCCGACGCCTGCCTGCGGGCCGCCGTCCCGGTGCGCTGCGCCCCGGCCGGCGTCCGGCCCGTGCTGGCCGGCGGCCGGCTGGCCGGCCGGGTGTTGCCGGCCCGGCACGTCGGCAGCGTCGACATCTTCCTCGAGGCGATCGACCGGGCGGCCCCCGGCGACGTCCTGGTGGTGGACAACGACGGGCGCACCGACGAGGCGTGCGTTGGCGACCTCGTGGTGCTGGAGGCGCAGGCCGCCGGCCTCTCCGGCCTGGTGGTCTGGGGCCTGCACCGGGACACCGGCGACATCCGGGCGGTCGGGCTGCCGGTGTTCAGCCTGGGCGCCACCCCCACCGGGCCGCAGCGGCTGGACCCGCGGCCGGTCGAGGCGCTGGCCTCGGCGCGGGTCGGGCCGTGGACGGTCGACCCGGGCGACGTGGCCCTGGCCGACGAGGACGGGGTGCTGTTCGTGCCGGCCGCCGGGGCCGGCGAGGTGTTCGACCTGGCCGAGTCCATCCGGGACACCGAGCGGCGGCAGGCCGACCGGATCCGGGCCGGTGAGCCGCTGCGCGCGCAGGTCGGGTTCGGGGCGTACCTGGCGGGACGGGTGGAGAACCCGGCGCTGACCTTCCGGGAGCACCTGCGCGCCGTGGGCGGCGCCATCGAGGAGTGAGGCCGGCCGGCGCTCAGGCGCCGCGGGCCCACAGCGCCAGGCGCACCCGGTTGGGGCTGTCCGTCTTGGTCATGAGGCTGGTGATGTGGGTCTTGACCGTGGTGACGCCGATGTGCAGCCGGTCGGCGATCTCGGTGTTGGACAGGCCCTCGGCCACCAGGTCCAGCACGTCCCGCTCGCGGGCGGTCAGGCCGTGCACCGGTCGGGGCGCCTCGGCGCGCGCGTGCACCGCCCGCTGGACCAGCCGCCGCAGGACCTCCGGGCTGAACGGGCTGTCCCCGGCCGCCGCCCGGCGCACGCCGTCGAGCAGGTCGGCGGGGGGCGCGTCCTTGAGCAGGAAGCCGCAGGCGCCGGCGGTCAGCGCGGGATAGAGGTGGTCGTCGTCACCGAACGTGGTGAGCACCAGCACCCGCGTGGCGGGGCGCTCGGCGAGGATCCGGCTGGTCGCCGTGATGCCGTCGACGCCGGGCATCCGGAGGTCCATCACCACCACGTCGGGCAGCAGGCGCGCGGCGAGGTTGATCGCCTCGCGGCCGTTGTCGGCCTCGCCGACCACCTCCAGGTCGGGCTGGGCGTCGCAGAGCATGCGCAGGCCGGCGCGGATGAGGTGCTGGTCGTCGACCAGCAGGACGCGGATCACGCCGGCTCCGGCG
>NZ_WBKT01000300.1 GCF_008868175.1 Micromonospora sp. AMSO31t | reverse complement strand
GGGTCAGGCCGGCGGATCGGGGCAGCAGACGGTCAGCGCTCCCGGCACCACCTTGACCTTCAGCCGCTTCGCGGTGCCCCGCGCGCCCCCGTCCAGCTCGTACGTCTTCGGCTCGGCGAACCGGACACGCACCTTCCGCCCGCGGGTGATCCGCACGAACGGGGACTCGTCGGACCGGCCCGCGGCCATCCGGCCCAGCGTGCGGGCCCAGTCCACCGCGCCGCTGGCCGTGGAGACGCCGATCTCCAGCGCGCCGTCGTCGGGCCGGGCGTCGTCGAAGGCGGGGATGCCGCCGGTGATCGTGCCGACGTTGCCGAACAGCACGCAGCTCGCCTCGCCGTCGAACCAGTCGGCGCCGTCGACCGTGATCCTCGTCCGGACGCACTCACCGCGGACGTGCCGCAGCCCGGTCCAGACGTACGCGACCCGGCCGAACCGGCCCTTGAGCTTGCGGTCGGCGTCGCGGATCAGGTCGCCGTCGAACCCGGCGCCGGCCATCACCGCGAAGTGCTCCCCGTTGAGGCGGCCCAGGTCCAGCTCGCGCCGCCGGCCGTGCAGGGCGGTGCGGAGCGCCTCGGGCAGGTCGGCGGGGATGCCGAGGTTGGTGGCGAAGAGGTTGGCGGTGCCGGCGGGCAGGATGCCCATGGGCACGTCCGATCCGGCGAGGGTGTCGGCGCACCGCTGCACCATGCCGTCGCCGCCCCAGACCAGGATCAGCTCGGCGCCCTTGTCGAGCGCCTTGCGGACCTTCTTCGGCGCCTTGCGGCTCTTGGGCACCTCGTACCAGAGGAGCCGCCCCACCCCGGCGGCGACCAGGCCGGCGCGCAGCTCGTCGAGGCCGCCGCCGAAGGTCTTCTTCCGATGGGCGACGACCGCGACGACGCCGGCCGGCGGCGCGCCGGTGCCGGTGGCGGGGCGGTCGGCGGTGCTCGTGCTCATGGCCACCGTTCGTACCCCGCCGCCGGTTCTCCCACGCCTGCCGGCCCCGGCGACGCGCCCGATTCCGATCAGCAGAATGCTGTGATCGGCCGACCTCGTTCGGTACAGTACGGGCGTTGATCGCCGGCGCTGCCCGGCGGTCGGAGGGATGCCCGGGATGACTCGACGCGGCGGACGGCTGGCGCGGGTGGTGCTGCGCGTCGGCCTGCTGCTCGGCGGGGTCGCGGCGGCCTGGGGCGCGCACGAGGCCGCCACGGGCGCCGCCGCGCACGCCGCCGAACGCCCGCCCGCCGCTCCGCTGACCGCCGTCGTCGACCTGCTCACCGACACGCTGAACCCGGTCCTCGACGCGGTGAGACCTCCCGCCAACTCGCCCACTTCGTGGTCGACACGAGCCGCAACGGGCAGGGGCCGTGGACCCCGCCGGCCGGGGTGACCTGGCCGGACCCGCAGACCTGGTGCAACCCGCCGGACCGGGGGCTGGGCCTGCG
>NZ_WBKT01000299.1 GCF_008868175.1 Micromonospora sp. AMSO31t | reverse complement strand
CACCCCACCGCCGTCGAGCGACCACAGCAGCTCCTCGTACCGGTCGGCGAACCCGGAGGCGGTCAACACCTCCCGCGCCCGCACGTACCGCCGCCGCACCGTCGGATCCCGCAAACCCGCCACCGCCGGCAACACCGCCAGCAGCGACGTCGGGAACACCCACCCCAGCACCTGCTCCGGCACCGACGCCCGCCCGTCCACCCGCGCCAACCCGTCCTCGACGCGCCGCCGCACCCCGGCGCACCGGCGCCGCACCCACACCGGATCCGCGAACCCCGGCGCCACCCGCTCCCGGATCGCCGCCAGCCGCCCCGACGGGTCCGCGATCACCGCGTCCGTGCGGAACATCGGCGCGAACACCCACGACCCCAGCACGTCCTCCGGCGACCCCAGCTCCGTCCAGGTCAGCGCCGAGACCTCCAGCAGCACCCCACGGTGCCGGAACTTGCCCAGCTTCGCCGCCGGGGCGTCCCGCACCAGCAGCACGTCCACATCCGACGACGGCGCGAGCACCGCCTCATCCGGCAGCCCCACCGTCGACCCGGAGAAGAACGCGCCCCCGATCGACCGGTCCCGGGCCATCGCCTCCCGCACCCACTCGACCGCCACCGCCCGCGCCGCACCCACCCGCATCCCGACCATGCTGCCCGCTCAGGTCGCCTCCCGCGGCGCCACCAAACCCGCCAACGCACGGTTCGTCCGGTTCGACGCCACCGCCGCCCGCTGCTGACCCGCCGTCACCTCGATGTACGTCTGCGACGACGCCAACGACGCGTGCCCCAGCAACCGCATGATCTCCGCCGCGCTCGCCCCGTCCTCCGCCAACCGCGTCGCGAACGTGTGCCGCAACGCGTGCAACCGCGCGCCCCGCGGCACCCGGTCACCAATCCCCGCCCGCCGGTAACACGACTCCACCAGATACTGCAGGCCGCCCCGCCGCAGCGGCTCACCCCGCCGGTCCACCAGCAGCGGCGAGTCCGGCCGGACGGAACGCGCCCCGAACCGGCGCCGCCGGCTGTCCAGGTAGTCCGCCAGCACCCGGTCCACGCCCGCCTCGATCGGCACCGTACGCGGCCGGCCGCCCTTGCCCGCGACGTCCACCCGGCGCTCACCGGCCCGGCCCGCCACCGACGCCACCCGCAGGGCCAGCAGCTCCGACAGGCGCAGGCCCGCGCACAGCGCCAACGCCAGCACCGCCAGGTCCCGCTCGGGCCACGGGTCGCGCTGCCGGCCGTCCTCCCGGGCCACCGCGGCCAGCAGCTCCTCCGGGGTGTCCTCGCCCCGCAGCGGCTTGGGCTGGGGGAGCGGGGTCCGGGGCCGCCCCACCGCCGGCATCGGATTACCGGGCACGACACCCTCGGCGACCAGGAACGTGAAGAAGCTGTTCCAGGTGGACCAGGCCCGATGGACCGACGCGGCGGCGCGGGGAGCGGCGAAGCGGGCGAACGCCGCGCGCATGACCCGGGGGGACAGGGCGGTGACCGGCAGCCGGTCG
>NZ_WBKT01000298.1 GCF_008868175.1 Micromonospora sp. AMSO31t | reverse complement strand
TGCCCCCGCCGCACGAGCTGCCGCCCCCGCAGGAGCTGCCGCCTCCGCAGGAACTGCCGGAGCTGCCGGCGGACCCCATCGCCTGGCGCTGGATCTCGGCCTGCTCGGAGAAGCCCGGGTCCATGCTCCAGAGGGTGGCGGTGCCGAACAGCGCGACGCCCATCGCCGCGTCGGACGGCCCGTAGGTGGCGTAGGCCGGCGCGGCGGAGGGACGCAGCCAGGTGTGCCGGCGGCGCAGCTCCCGCAGCGCCCGGTCGGCCGCGCGGGTGCGCCAGGGCACCCGGTTGAGCAGGAAGAACGCGATGAACAGCGGCACGAGGGTGAGCATCAGCCAGCCGACGGGCCGGCTGTTGGACATGCCGACGAAGGCCCGGACGAAGCCGAGCGCCAGCAGGGCCCCGACGAGCAGCGCGCCGCGGCGCAGCGTCGCGCGCCGCTCCTTGTCCAGTGCCAGGCCGCGGCGCACGAGACCGTCGCGCAGCTCGTCGAGGGCGCGCCGGACCCACTCGTCCTGGCCCAGCTCCCGGGAGCGCAGGCCCCGGTTGGCCGCGTGGTGGATGGCCTGGTCCAGCGGGGTGACCCCGGCCGGCAGCGGGCCGCCGGTGGTGAGCCGCCGGTCGGGGCGGACGCCGACCGCGCCGGCGCGGCGCAGCCCGCCCAGGGCGGTCCAGACGGCGAGCTGGTCGCCTCCATTGAGGTAGGCGACCTGCTGCGGCCCGAGCGGCCCACCGTCGTGGACCGGGGTGCCGGCCAGGGCGCGCCACCGGTACGCCACGGCGCCGACGACCAGCACGACGGCCGCCACGAGGTACCAGCGGAGGAAGACGGGGCCGGGAACGCCCCAGGTGTCGCCCGCGAGGACTGTCATGCTCTGCTCCTGTCGCGAGGGGGTCGCGGCTCATTGTGGAGCAGGTCCGCCAGTGGTGATCTCCCCGAGCGGTCGAGTTACCGGACCGATATCCGGGCCGGTCAGTGCCGGCGGACGGCCTCCTCGACCAGGTCGAGCACCCGGCCCAGGTCACCGGCGGGACGGCCCATCGCCAGGTGCAGCACGAGCCCGTCGTACGCCAGCTCCAGGAACTGGGCCAGCACGTCGATCGGCACGTCGTCGCGGAGCACCCCGGCCTCGCGCTGGCGGAGCAGGCGCTCCCGGGTGGCCTCGGCGATCGCGGCCGAGCGTTCCGCCCAGCGCCGGGCGAACGCGGGGTCGGTGCGCAGGCGACGGGAGACCTCGAGCTGGCTGCCGAGCCAGCCGGTGGTGTCCGGGGAGACCGCCCCGGCGAGCAGGTCCCGCATCACCTGGACCAGGCCGTTGCGGGCCACGGTCTCCACCATGATCGCGGCGTCGTCCTCGGCCACGGCGAGGAAGAGCGAGTCCTTGTCCCGGAAGTGGTGGAAGATCGCGCCCCGGGAGAGCCCGGTGGCCTCCTCCAGCCGTCGGACGGTGGCACCCTCGTAGCCGTGCCGGGCGAAACACGCCCGTGCGGCGCCGAGGATCTCCTGCCGGCGC
>NZ_WBKT01000297.1 GCF_008868175.1 Micromonospora sp. AMSO31t | reverse complement strand
CGTCCCCGCCACCCGGCCCGCGCCTGCTCGGGCCGCTCCTGGCCGAGCTGCGGGCCGCTCGCGGCTGGAGCCAGCAGCGGGTCGCCGCCGAGCTGTGCGCCGCCGCCGGCGTGCCGACCCTGACCCGCCACGAGGTGTCCCGGTGGGAGCGGCAGCGCCGGCTCCCCGGCGACTTCTGGTCCGGCTGGCTGGCGGTGGTCCTCGGGGTGCCGGGCGAACTGCTCGCCGAGGCCGCCGCGCGCAGCCGCCGCCTCCCCCGGCCCGCGGGCGCGGCTGCCGCGCCGGGTGGCCCGCGCCGGCCGGTCCCGCGCCGCCGGGCGGGCGTGACCGCCGCACCGGGTGGCCCGCGCCGGCCGCCGGCCCGGCCCACGTCGCGCGCGGCACGCCGGGACGGGGGTCGGGCGTGAGCGGCGGGGACCGGCTAGCGTCGTCGGCGTGACCCACGCTGCTCCCGTCTCCCCCGTCGACCGCGCCGGCCTGCGCCAGCGGATCGACAAGGCCCTCACCGAGTTCCTCGCCGGCCAGCGCGGCTGGCTGACCACCCTCGACGACGGCCTGGTGCCGGTCGCCGAGGCCATCGAGGCGTTCGTGCTGGGCGGCGGCAAGCGACTGCGCCCGGCGTTCGGCTACTGGGGCTACCGGGGCGCCGGCGGGGTCGACTCCGACCAGGTGGTCGCGGCCCTGGCCGCGCTGGAGTTCGTGCAGGCCAGCGCGCTGATCCACGACGACCTCATGGACCGGTCGGACACCCGCCGGGGCGAGCCGGCGGTGCACCGGCGGTTCGCCGCCCGGCACCGCGCGGCCGGCTGGAGCGGCGACCCGGACGGGTTCGGCGACGCGGCGGCCATCCTGCTGGGCGACCTCTGCCTCGTGTGGTCCGACGAGCTGCTGCACTCCGCCGGCCTGGACCCGCGCACGGTGGCCCGGGCCCGGCCGGTCTTCGACGAGATGCGCACCGAGGTGACCGTCGGGCAGTACCTGGACGTGCTCACCCAGGCCACCGGCGACACCTCGCTCGAACGGGCCGGCAAGGTGGCCCGCTACAAGTCGGCGAAGTACACCGTCGAGCGTCCGCTGCTGCTCGGCGCCGCGCTGGCCGACGCCCCGGCCGAGGTGCACGCGGCCTACTCGGCGTACGGGCTGCCGCTGGGCGAGGCGTTCCAGCTCCGCGACGACGTGCTGGGGGTGTTCGGCGACCCGGAGCGCACCGGCAAGCCGGCCGGCGACGACCTGCGCGAGGGCAAGCGGACCTACCTGGTGGCCGCGGCCCTCGAGGCGCTCGACGACGCCGGCCGGGAGCTGCTGCTGGGCGGGCTCGGCGATCCCGGGCTGGACGCCACCGGGGTGGCCCGCCTGCGCGAGCTGATCACGGCGAGTGGCGCGCTGGAGCGCACCGAGCGGCGCATCACGGCCCTCACCGAGAGCGCCCTGGCGGCCCTGACGACGGTCGACCTGGACACCGAGGCCCGCCAGTCCCTGGTCGACCTGGCCATCGCCGCCACCCGCCGCACCGACTGACCCC
>NZ_WBKT01000296.1 GCF_008868175.1 Micromonospora sp. AMSO31t | reverse complement strand
CGACCCGGTACCTCTACCTGGCGGTCATCCTGGCCGTCGTCGCCGGCATCGTGGTCGGCCTCGCCGCGCCCGAAGTCGGCAAGGAGCTGAAGCCGCTGGGCACCGGCTTCGTGAACCTGATCAAGATGATGATCAGCCCGGTCATCTTCTGCACGATCGTCCTGGGCGTCGGGTCCGTGCGGCAGGCCGCCCGGGTCGGCAAGGTCGGCGGCCTCGCGCTCGGCTACTTCCTGCTCATGTCGACGGTGGCGCTCGCCATCGGCCTGGTGGTCGGCAACATCGTCCACCCCGGCTCGGGCCTGAACCTCGGCCCGGAGGTGGCCGACGCGGGCAAGTCCGTGGCCGGCGGGGAGAGCGGCGACACCGTCGAGTTCCTGCTCGGCGTCATCCCCACCTCGCTCTTCTCCGCGCTGACCGAGGGCTCGGTTCTCCAGACGCTGCTCGTCGCCCTGCTGGTCGGCTTCGCCGTCCAGGCCATGGGCCGGCGCGGTGAGCCGGTGCTGCGGGCCGTGGAGGTCATCCAGCGCCTGGTCTTCAAGGTCCTCGCGATGATCATGTGGGTGGCGCCGATCGGCGCGTTCGGCGCGATCGCCGCGGTGGTCGGCGCGACCGGCGTGGACGCGCTGACCAGCCTCGCCCAGATCATGCTCGGCTTCTACGCCACCTGCCTGATCTTCGTGATCGTGGTGCTCGGCACGCTGCTGCGCCTGGTGTCGGGTATCTCGATCTTCGCCCTGCTGCGGTACCTGGGCCGGGAGTTCCTGCTGATCCTGTCCACCTCGTCGTCGGAGTCGGCGCTGCCCCGGCTGATCGCCAAGATGGAGCACTTCGGCGTCAGTAGGCCGGTCGTCGGCATCACCGTGCCGACCGGCTACTCCTTCAACCTCGACGGCACGGCGATCTACCTGACGATGGCCGCGCTGTTCATCGCCGACGCCCTGGGCAAGCCCATGGCGATCGGCGAGCAGATCGGCCTGCTGGCCTTCATGATCATCGCCTCGAAGGGTGCGGCCGGGGTGACCGGCGCGGGTCTGGCCACCCTGGCCGGCGGTCTCCAGTCGCACCGGCCGGACCTGGTCGACGGGGTCGGCCTGATCGTCGGCATCGACCGGTTCATGTCCGAGGCCCGGGCGCTGACCAACTTCGCCGGCAACGCGGTGGCCACCGTGCTGGTCGGCACCTGGACCGGCGAGTTCGACCGGGCGCAGGCCCAGGCCGTGCTCAGCGGGCAGCGGCCGTTCGACGAGACCACCATGCTCGACGACGAGGACCCGGACGACGAGAGGGCCGAGCCGGCCGCACCGTCGGCCGCCCTGGCCGACACGACGGCCTGAGCGACCCGCGCCCCGGGCCCGCCGGACCCCCGGCCGGCGGGCCCGGCCGGCGTACCCCTTCCGCGCGCCCCTGGCGTGGCCGGTGGCCCCGGCCGGTGGGGACCACGAGCCCGGGATTGGCCGTCCCGGTGGCCGGAGATGATCGTTAGCGTCGGTGGCATGGACGTGGAGCAGGCGCAGAAGTTGTGGCAGCCGGAGCCCGGCTGGCTGAACACCGCCAGTTACGGGCTGCCGCCCGAGCCGGCCTGGCAGGCGTTGCAGGACGCCCTGGCGGACTGGCGGGTGGGCCGGA
>NZ_WBKT01000295.1 GCF_008868175.1 Micromonospora sp. AMSO31t | reverse complement strand
AGGCCGACGCCCCGCTCGGCCGAGGGTCGGGCGGGGCGTCGGGGAGTGGGCGGGTCGTCAGCCGAGGTCGACGGCCGGGTAGAGCGGGAAGCCGCTCAGCAGGTCGCTGGCCTGCTTGCTCACCGTTTCGGCCAGGGCCGGGTCGAGGACGTACTTGGCCTTGGACGGGGTGCCGTCGGCGTTGGCACCCGGCGTGGTCTGGCCGAGCACGGTGTGGATCAGCTCGGCCGTGGTGTCCATCTCGGCGGCGCCGAGGCCGCGGGTGGTCAGCGCCGGGGTGCCGATCCGGATGCCGGAGGTGTACCAGGCGCCGTTCGGGTCCTGCGGGACGGCGTTGCGGTTGGTCACGATGCCGGAGTCGAGCAGCGCCTGCTCGGCCTGCCGGCCGGTGAGCCCGTAGCCGGAGACGTCGATGAGCACCAGGTGGTTGTCGGTGCCGCCGGTGACCAGCTTTGCGCCCCGGCGCAGCAGCCCGTCGGCGAGCGCCTGGGCGTTGTCGACGATGCGCTGAGCGTAGTCGGCGAAGTCGGGGCGGCGGGCCTCGGCCAGGGCGACGGCCTTGGCGGCCATCACGTGGGGGAGCGGGCCGCCGAGCACCATGGGGCAGCCGCGGTCGACCTGGTCGGCCAGTTCCGGGCCGCAGAGCACCATGCCGCCGCGCGGGCCGCGCAGCGACTTGTGCGTGGTGGTGGTGACGATGTGCGCGTGCGGCACCGGGTCGAAGTCGCCGGTGAAGACCTTGCCGGCGACCAGCCCGGCGAAGTGCGCCATGTCGACCATGAAGGTGGCGCCGACGGAGTCGGCGATCTCCCGCATGATCCGGAAGTTGACCTTCCGGGGGTACGCCGAGTAGCCGGCGACCAGGATCAGCGGCTTGAACTCGCGGGCCGCCTCGGCGACCTTGTCGTAGTCGATCAGGCCGGTGGCCGGGTCGGTGCCGTAGCTGCGCTGGTCGAACATCTTGCCGGAGATGTTCGGCCGGAAGCCGTGGGTGAGGTGGCCGCCGGCGTCCAGCGACATGCCGAGCATCCGCTGGTTGCCCAGCTCGCGGCGCAGCGCGAACCAGTCCGCCTCGGTGAGCTCGTTGACCTGGCGTACCTGGGCCTTCTTGAGCGCCGGGGACTCGACCCGGTCGGCCAGGATCGCCCAGAAGGCGACCAGGTTGGCGTCGATGCCGGAGTGCGGCTGCACGTACGCGTGGGCCGCGCCGAACAGCTCCTTGGCGTGCTCCGCGGCGAGCGCCTCGACGGTGTCGACGTTCTGGCAGCCGGCGTAGAAGCGGCGGCCGATGGTGCCCTCCGCGTACTTGTCGCTGAACCAGTTGCCCATGGCCAGCAGGGTGGCCGGGGAGGCGTAGTTCTCGCTGGCGATGAGCTTGAGCGACTCGCGCTGGTCGGCGAGTTCGGCCCCGATGGCGTCCGCCACCCGCGGCTCGACGGCGCGGATCACCTCCAGCGCGCTGCGGAAGGCGGTGGATTCGGCGTTCAGCGACATGCGACCTCCTGGTGACGTGCGGAAGGCCCAGGCGCTCGGCGTGCGTCCTCATGACGGGACCGCTTCCCGATGGTTCTCCATCCCCACGCGCCAGTCACGGCCCGCGCCGATCCTACCGGGTGCGCCGGAGCCGGGCGGGCGCACCTCCGCCGGGTGCGGTGGGGTTGGGCGGCCCG
>NZ_WBKT01000294.1 GCF_008868175.1 Micromonospora sp. AMSO31t | reverse complement strand
CATCCCGCCGAGGGTCACCCCCCAGGCCGCGTCGCCGAGCAGCACCGACCGGCCGGCGTGCCAGCGGGGCACGCTGACCCGGGCGATCGCGTCGAAGTAGAGCTCGGGCGCGGCGCGCAGGCCGGCCAGCAGCCGGGGCACGTGCCAGCCCAGCCCGGCGAAGGCGTCCGCGATCAACGCCTTCTGCCGGTCGAGGTCGAGCCGGTCGTGGTCCTGCGGGGGTGAGGTGAACACGACGAGGGCGCCCGCCCGGCCCGGGTCGCGCTGGTCGGCGGCCACGCTGGCCATCCGGCCGGGCACGTTGTACTGCCGGGGGACGACGTCGAAGCCGCCGTCGCCGGGCACGTCCCAGCCGGCCAGGTGGTAGCCGAGGTGGCGGACGTACGCGGACTCGGGCCCGAACGCCAGCCGGCGCACGCCGGAGTGCAGCCCGTCCGCGCCGATCACCAGGTCGACGGTGCGGGAGGCGCCCCGGGCGAGGTCGACCCGCACCCCGTCGGCGGTCTCGGTGAGCGCGGTGATCCGGTCGCCGAACACGTACCCGACCCGGTCGGCGCCGCGCTCGTAGAGGATCCGGGACAGGTCCCGGCGGAGCACCTCCAGCTCGCCGCCGGCGAACTCGGCCGGCAGCCGGAAGATCTCCCGGTCGTGCTCGTCCACCCGGCTCATGGCGCCGGCGTGGGTCTGCACCGCGCGCAACTCGTCGAGCACCCCCATGGCGGCGAGCACGCCGAGGTGGGTGGGACCGCGGAAGTCGACCGCGAAGCCGCTGGTCCGCAGCGCGGGAGCGGCCTCGACGACGGTGACCTCGGCCCCGTGCCGGGTCAGCCACCAGGCCACCGCCGGGCCGGCGACCCCGGCGCCGGAGACGAGCACACGGAAACCGCGAAGTGGAGTGGGCATGTCGTTCCCCGTTCTAAACTGTGTCCCTCGGATACAGAGTATCGTAGACACAGTTTCGGACCGAGGACAAGGGGTGACCGTGGAGACCGGTGGCGTCGATCAGGGCCGGCTGTTCGAGCTGCTGTGGGGGGCACCGACCGCCCCCCGGCGCGGGCCGCGCCCCACCCTCACCCTCGCTGCGATCGCCCGCGCCGGCATCACCATCGCCGACGCCGACGGGCTCGACGGGCTGACCATGCAGCGGGTCGCCGAGTCGCTGGACGTCACCAAGATGGCGCTCTACCGGTACGTGCCGGGCCGCGCCGAACTGGTGGCGCTCATGCTGGAGACGGCGATCGGCGAGCCGCCCCCACCGCCGGCCGGCGCCGACTGGCGCGGCCAGCTCGACGACTGGACCCGGCAGCTCTTCGACCGGTTCCGCCGGCACCCGTGGGCCCACGCGGCTACCGTCGGCCCCCGGCTGCCCGGCCCCCACGAGCTGGCCTGGCTGGAACGGGTGGTCGCCGCCCTCGCCGGCACCGGGCTGACCGGTGCCGAGCAGCTCGACGTCGCCGTGCTCCTGGTCGGGCACGCCCGCAACCTGGCCCAGCACGCGGCGCCGGACGACGCGCCCCACGCGGGCCGGGAGGCCGGCTTCGGCATGCTGATCCGCGGCCGGGAGGACCGATTCCCGGCGCTGGACGCCGCCCTGCGCGACACCGACCCGGAGGCCACCGACGCGGCCCTCGACTTCGGCCTGGCCCGGATCCTCGACGGCATCGAGGCGCTCATCACCGCCCGCTCGACCCGTCGATCATGACGTTGTCGCCCCGGCCGCGTCGCGACGACAACTTCATGATCGACCCGCCCGGAGGCGGGGCGGGGGCGTGG
>NZ_WBKT01000293.1 GCF_008868175.1 Micromonospora sp. AMSO31t | reverse complement strand
CGGCGACCCGCCGCCCCGCCAGCGCGCGTGAGCTCCTCCGCGCGTGGGGCCGGTGTCTGCCGCGCACGCTCCCGTGGAGGAACCCGTGAAGCATCACCTGAAGCGTCAGCTGCGGCGTCTCGTGACCGAGCGCCCGTACCAGATCATCGCCGGCTCGGCCGCGGCGCTCGTGCTGGCCGGCGGCGCCGGCACCGCCCTCACCGCGACCGACGAGGCCCCGGTCCACCAGGAGAACACCGCCGCGGTCGCCGAGCTCGGCTCGCGGCTCGGTGAGGTCGCCAGCCGGGGCGAGGCCCGGGCCGCCCTCCCGGCGCCGTCCGTCTCGCCGAGCGCGTCGCCGTCGGCCGCGAAGGCCGCGGCCAAGGCCACCACCGACCCGGACACCAGCCCGAAGGCGAAGCCGAAGCCGCCGTCGACCAAGGTCCTCGACTACGACTACGAGGCGCAGAACCAGTACTGGAACTGCGGCCCGGCCGCGGTCCGGAACGCGCTCAGCGCCAGCGGCGTCGAGACCACCCAGGAAGCGATGGCCGGCCCGCTCGGCACCACCGAGAGCGGCACCAACTCGGCCGAGGACACCACCCGGGGCCTGAACCAGATGGTCAAGGGCAACCCGTACCGGACCCACATGTTCGGCGGCTCGGCGAGCCCGGCCGAGATGGACCAGCTCCAGGCGGACGTGGTCAAGGCCATCACCGACGGCCGGGGCGTGGTGGTCAACGTGGCCGGCGACGCCACCGACACCGACGGTGGCTGGCACTCCTTCCCGGGCGGCCACTACATCGCGGTGGTCGGCTACAAGAACGACGGCCGGACCGTCCGGATCGCCGACTCGGCGAACCCGGCGCTGCCCGCGTACTGGGTCAGCACCATCGACCTGGCGAACTGGGCTGCCACGCGCGGCTACTCCGCCTGATCGCACCTCTCCCCGTCGGGCACCGGCTCCACCGAGCCGGTGCCCGACGTCGTCGTGCCGGGTGCTCTCGCGCGTCGTGTCCGTCCGGTGGCACACTGCGCCCTATGGGCGACGCGACGGGTACCCGCCATCTGCTGTTGCTGCACGGCATGGGCGCCACCGGTGAGGTGTGGCTGCCCTGGGCGCCGCTGCTGGAGCGCCACTGGGCGGGGCGCTGGCTCGCCCCCGACCTGGCCGGGCACGGCTGGTCGCCCCCGCTGCCGGAATACTCCTTCGACGCCCTGGCCCGGCGGGTGGTCGAGGGACTGGGCCCGGTGGCCGAGCGGCTGGGCCCCCGCGACCGGCTCGTGCTGCTCGGCCACTCGCTCGGCGGGGTGGTGGCGCTGGTGCTGGCCGCGCGGTCCCGCCGCCTGCCCGTCGACGCGGTGGTCGGGCTCGGCATCAAGGCCGTCTGGTCCCCGACCGACCTGGAGAAGGCCCGCGAGCTGGCCGCCCGCCCGGTGACCTGGTTCGCCACCCGGGACGAGGCGGCCCGCCGCTACCTGCGGGTCTCCGGGCTGGCCGGGCTGTTCGCCCCCGACCACCCCGTGGTGGAGGCGGGGCTGCGCCGCGAGGACGGCCGGTGGCGGCTGGCCATGGACCCGCCCGCCTTCGCGGTGGGGGAACCCCGGCTGCCGGCGCTGCTCGCCGCCGTCGACGTCCCCGTACTGCTGGCCCGTGGCGAGCAGGACCCGATGGTGACCGACGCGCAGCTCAAGGAACTGGGCGTCCCGGTCGCCACCCTGCCCGGCCTGGGCCACAACGCGCACATCGAGGACCCGGCGGCGGTGCTCGCCCTGCTCGACGCGTACCTCTGACCGGCGGGTCAGGCGGCGGGGGAGGGGAGCGGCGAGCCCCGCCGCCTGACCCGCC
>NZ_WBKT01000292.1 GCF_008868175.1 Micromonospora sp. AMSO31t | reverse complement strand
TGCTCGCCGGGCGCGGCGTACCAGGGGTGGGCGTCCTCGCGCAGCGCCGTGGCGATCCGCAGGCGGGACCATTCGTCCAGCTCGGGCAGCTCGCCCGGGGCGAACCAGCTGACCGCGAGGGACTCGTCGCCGTCGGCGGTGGGCACGCCGCCGACGGCCCGGCAACGGAACCACACGTTGAGGTATTCGCAGGCGTCCCCGTTGGGGTAGACGACCGGGTGGGTGGCCACCCCGCCGATCCGCTCGATCTCGACCTCGATGCCGGTCTCCTCGCGGACCTCGCGGACCAGCGCGTCGGCGGGCTGCTCGCCCGGGTCGACGGTGCCGGCCGGCACCGACCAGCGGCCGTTGTCGCCGCGCCGGGCCAGCAGCACCCGCCCCGCCTCGTCGGTCACGACGGCGCTGACCCCGTAGAGCATGAGCAGGTCGCGTCCGATGTGCCGGCGCATCCGCGCGATGTAGGGCGAGACAGGCATGGCGGCACCCTACCGGCGGGCCTCCCGGTGCCGCCGCACCATGCCGGCGGCCAGCGGCGCGGCGTCCAGGTCGCCGGCGGCGATCCGCCCGGCGACGGTACGCCGCACCAGCCGGTCGGCCAGCGCGGGCGCGTGCCGGGCCAGGGCCAGCTCCAGCCGGCCCCGGGCGGTGGTGGCCACGTCCCGGGGCGCCCGGCGGGCGGTCGCGGTGCGCAGGATCGCGGCGACGACCCCCTCGACGGTTTCCAGCCGGGACACCCCGCTCAGCGACAGCCCGGCCTCGGCGGTGGTGTCGTGGATCGGTGAGGCGACCATGCTCGGGTAGACGACGCTGACCCCGACGTGGGTGCCGACCTCGTGGCGCAGCGCGTCGGCGTACGCGACGAGGGCCCGCTTGCTCACCCCGTACGCGGCGGCGAGGGGCAGCGGCAGCACGGCCATCCGGCTGGCCACGAAGACCACCCGCCCGCGCGCCGCCTCCAGGGCGGGTAGCGCCGCGGCCGTGGTGCGCCAGGCGGCGAGCAGGTTGACCTCCAGTTGCCGGCGGACCACCTCGTCGGGCGGCAGCTCGGCCGGGGCGGGTCCGCCGACCCCGGCGTTGTTGACCAGCAGATCCAGCCCGCCGAGCCGGTCCACGGCGGCGGCCACCGCGGCCGGCACGGCGGCCGGGTCGGTCAGGTCGCAGCCGAGCACCGGCACCGCGCCGTCCTCGTCCGGGTGCAGGTCCAGCCCCGCGACGCGGGCGCCGGCCGCGGCCAGCGCGGCGCCGAGGTGCCGGCCGAAGGTGCCCCGCGCGCCGGTGACCAGCACCCGCCGTCCCGCCAGCCCGCTCATCGCCGCGCCCCCGCCCGGCGGCGGCCGGCGGCCAGCTCCCGTTCCAGCTCGCCCAGGTACGCGTCGAAGTCGACCCGCATGTGCGGCCGGCGCTGCCCCCACCGGGTGGTGGCAGCGCGCAGTTCGGCGCGGGAGGCGGCGGCCTGCCGGGCCGGGTCCGGGGGCGCCCAGGTGCCGGCGAGCCACCCGGCGGCGAGCCGGGCCTGGGCCTCGACCAGCGGGAACGCCGCCCCGGTTGACTGCATGAGCCCGACGAAGGCGAGCCCGGGGGCGTCCAGGTGGAACACGTGCCGGTACAGCGGCAGCCGGTCGGCGCCGTCGCCGAGCAGCTCGGGGTCGAGGAAGGGCACCTCCACCCGGTAGCCGGTGCACCAGACCACCAGGTCCACCTCGTCGGCGCGGCCGTCGGTGAACTCGACCCGGTCGCCGGCGAACCGGGCGATGCCGGGGCGGGCCTGGATGTCGCCGTGGGTGAGCCGGGACAGCAGCCCGTCGGAGAGGGTGGGGTGGTCCTGGAGGAAG
>NZ_WBKT01000291.1 GCF_008868175.1 Micromonospora sp. AMSO31t | reverse complement strand
GACCAGTTGGTGCCTTTCGAGCTGATGTCGAAACCGACTCATCGGCGGGGAGGCGGGGAGCCGAGCCGGTGGCGTCGCCCGACTCAGCTCGAAAGTCCGTGCGATGCCGTCCGAGCGTGTGCACCGTCGCCACCGACTCAGCTCGGCCGGGCATGCGGTTGCCGCCTGGCATGTGCGACGTCACCACCGACTCAGCTCGAACGGCATCCGACTGCGGGCCGGGCACGTTCGACATCACCATCGACTCAGCTCGAAAGCGGCTCTCTATCCACATGCCGACCCCTTGGGAAGCTGATGTCCACAGGGTTATCCACAGGTTGGTGGTGGCTGTTGAGATCGCGCCTGCGCAGGCGGGAGCATCCCGGGTGTGGATGAGCCGACGTCCGGGACCGAACAGAGCACCGATCTGGGTGACCTGCTGCGCCGGCTACGGCGGCGGGCTGACCTGAGCCAGCGGGAGCTGGCCGACCGGGCCGGAGTTCCGCAGGCCGCCGTGGCGCGGATCGAGTCCGGGCGGACCACCGACCCGCGTTACCGGACCGTGGAGCGGCTGGTCCGGGCGGCGAATGGGCGGGTCCGACTGGATGCCGGGCCGGCTGCCGAGGATGTCTGCCCGTCGCCGGTGCCACACGGGGAGCTGCGGGACCAGGCCGGCCGGCGGTATCCCGCGCACCTGGACGTGTGGGAGGTCCACGAGCCCCGGGACTGGCCGGGAGCGTGGTGGGCGGAGTGGTACACACTGCCGCCGAAGCGGTGGCCCCTGCCGCTGCCGCCAGCCACCTACCGGTTGAACCGGGAGTACCGGGACCAGCGGCGCGAGCGGGAGTGGGTGCGGGGGTCCGTGACGGTGCGGCGGGTGACCGGGCCCACGGTGCCGGCGACGGCCTGGCGGTTCGTGGCGGAGCGGCCCGGTGGCGATCTGGTCGGTGAGCTGCGGGCGCACGAGCAGAGTCCGCACCTGCGCTGGGGTGGCGAGGAGCGGCCGGGGGAGCGGGAGGTCGTCCTCGACGGGGTGCTGGTGGCGGCCGAGCGTCGCCGGTTGGGCATCGGGCGCCGGCTCGTGGAGGCGTTGCTCGCCGAGGTGGCGTCGAGTGACCTCGCCTGCGTCCGGGCGCTGGCTCAGGAGCCGGGAGTCACCTTCCTGTTGGCGTGCGGGTTCCGGATGGAGGCGAGCCGGCCGGCGGCGTTGCGGTTCGACCGGCCGGTCACTCGAGGGCGGCCGCCGCAGGTCTAGCGGAGGGCCGCGGACGCTGCGGTGAGTGCGGCGAAGGCCTCGCGCATGCGCCACGAGCTGCGGTCGCGCGGGCCGATCGGGTTGGAGACCGTCCGCAGCTCGGCGAAGGGCAGGCCGGCCTGGGCGGCGGCGACGGCGACGCCGTACCCCTCCATGGCCTCGGCCACGGCGTCGGGGTGGCGGTCGGCGAGCGCCGCGGTGCTCGCGGCCGTGCCGGTCACCGTGCTGACCGTGAGCACCGCGCCGACGGTGGCCTCCGGCAGGGCGGTGCGCAGGGCGCCCAGCAGGCCGGGGTCGGCGGGTACGGTGCTGCCGCCGCCGAGCAGCTCGGGCGGCATGCCCAGATCCTCCAGCGGGATGAAGCCGGTGGGGGACTCGGCGCCCAGGTCGGCTGCCACGCTGCGGGTGGCCAGGACGGTGCCGCCGACCGGGGCGCGGCCGACGAAGCCGCCCGCGATGCCCGCGCTGACCACCGCCCGGTACGGGCGTCCGGCCGCCTCGGCCAGCGCCAGCAGCCGCGCGGTGGCGGCGCCGGCGACGGCGGAGCCGACCCCGACCGGCGCGACGGTGACGGCGGCGTCGGTGCCCCTGAGGTCGGTGAGGCCCGCCCGGACCGCGTCCGCCTCGGCGGGCACCGCGGTCACCACCAGCAACCCGGTCACGCCACCGGTCCCCGGGGCTCCCGCCGGTTCTCCTCCTCGCTGCCGCCCGGGTTCCACATCTACCGCCCCTCGTCCTCCGTGGGCG
>NZ_WBKT01000290.1 GCF_008868175.1 Micromonospora sp. AMSO31t | reverse complement strand
TGGATCCGGCACGCCTCCGCCCTGGTCGTCGGCAGCGTCAGATGTGTATAAGGGGCATGGGCGGCCCTGGGCGTCTCGGCCGCACTGCTGTGCGCCGTCACGGTGGCCGTACTGGTCAGCCGGTACCAGCGGTCCCGGCACCGACGGGTGGCGGAGGATGCCGTCCGGCAGGAGTTCCCCGAGGCGCCGCGGGCGGCGCCGCAACGGGTGCGGGCGGTCGCCGACCAGCTCATCCGCGCCCGGATCGCGGACCGGCTGGGTCCGCTGCTCCTGGCGGCGTACGCGCTGCTGAGCGCGCTGGGCCTGGGCGCCGCCGGGTTGTCGGTGCTGCACAGGGGACCGGAGAACCTGGGCCAGCAGCTCGGCGGGTCCGCACTGGCCCGTCCGGTGGCCTTCGTGACCGACCTGGGCGTCCTGCTGATCGGACTGTTCGCGCTGGTTCTGCTCGGGGCGGGCCTGTTCGCGTACCGGTCGGCCGCCATCCGGATGGTCGGCGTGCTCTGGGAGCTGGCCACCTTCTGGCCGCGCGCGGCGCACCCGCTGGCCGCCCCCTGCTACGGCGAGCGCGCGGTGCCGGACCTCACCCGCCGGATCGGCCACCTCGTCGCCGGCGGGGACGCCGTCGTGCTCTCCGGGCAGAGCCACGGCAGCGTGCTGGCCGCGGCAGCCGTCCTCCAGCTGCCGGAATCCTCCCGCGCCCGGGTGGCGCTGCTGACCTACGGCACCCCGCTCGGGAGGCTCTACAGCCGGGTCTTCCCCGCCCATGTCGGGCCCGAGGTGCTGCGGGAGGTCGGCGCCCGCCTGGACTGGCGATGGATCAACCTGTGGCGGCAGACCGACCCGGTCGGCGGCCCGGTCTTCGGCGCGGACACCGGTGCCACCGATGACCCCGCCGCGCACGTGGACCGGCGGGCACGCGACCCGGCGGGGCTGCTGATCCCGCCCGGGGACACGGTCCCGCCGAAGATCGGCGGACACCGGTTCGCCCCGGATGACAACCTCCAGCGGGCGGCCGGGGAACTCGTGCGGCGGCTGCACCCGCCCGGCGGCGACGACGGGTTCAGAGGGTGAGCTGCCAGTCGGTCGAGCCGGCCGCCGGCCGGTAGCCGAGTTGCTCGTTGATCGCGATCATGTGCGTGTTCGCCGCCGCGTTGTACGTGTCGATCACGCGCAGCTCCGGCTCGTGCGCCAGGGCGTGGCCGAGATTCTCGATCTTGGTGAGCAGGCCGAGCCGGTGGCCGCGGTGGTCCGGGTCGACGATGGTGATCTGCTGCCAGGCGTGCCACGTGGTGTTGGCGGCCAGGCTGACCATGCTCCAGGCGACCAGCCGGCCGGACGCCTCGTGCACCGCCCCGACGCTGTACCGGCGGACCCCGCGCGCGTCGAGCGCCCGCTCCGTGCCGCGGATCCGCTCGACGTCAACCTTCTCCTGTCCCCACTCGAGGTCGCCGAGTGGCGCGTCGACCAGCAACCGGCCCTCCAGATACGCGACGTCGGCGACGTACTCCTCCGGGGTGTGGTTCACCCAGCGGACGGTGCGGTAGCCGGCGGCCGCCGTGCGCGCCCCGAGGAGCAGGCCGGCCAGCCGCGGCCGGTCGAGCGCCGTGACGTCCAACCGGCGGCGGACGTCGGTGAGCGCCGGCTTCGCGCCGACGGCCGCGGCGAAGGCCGCCCCGGGCAGCTCCCGGCCCTCCTCGCCGGGCAGGGCCGTGACGGTCGAGCCGACCAGCCGCTTGCCACCGTGCTCGCGCACCAGCCGGAGGCCGTGCTCGTGCAGGGCGCGCCCCACCCCGCGCCGCCGGTACGCCGGATCCACCACCAGCTCGACGCTGGCGTTCTCGGTGTTGTCGAGCGTGTGCAGGTACAGGCGGAGCCACCCGGCGGGCACCCCGTCGACGCGGGCCACCCACCAGCGGGTGTCGACGCCGGGCATCGGGTGCCGCAGCGGCGCCTCGAACCGTCGCCGGCACAGCGGCGGGAGGTCCGGCTCGTCGACGGCCTGGGCCGCGACCGCCGTCCGGTGGACCGCGTCGAGGGTCGCCGGGTCGGCGGGATCGAGGGGGGTGACGGAGATGCCCATGCCCGTGAGCGTGGCCCCCGCACAGCGAAGGGGCCAGCGGTTTTCCGCCGGCCCCTTCGGACGTTGGTCGGGAGGGACGTCCGCACAACGCCTCCGGCGTTGGGTCGCAAGAACTTGAAAAGTCTCCGGCGGATGCCCTCCCGCACGGAGCATCTTGCGCCGTCCAATTCCTGCCGTCAAGTCCTTGTCGGCGCGTTTTCCACACTCACAGCGAAAAGCCAGTTACCCAACGGATCACCCCAATCCCC
>NZ_WBKT01000289.1 GCF_008868175.1 Micromonospora sp. AMSO31t | reverse complement strand
GGCGTGGCCCGCTGGCGGGGCGTCCGGCTGGGCACCGTGCTGCGGCTGGCCGGGCTGCGCGACGACGCGGTCGACGTGATGCCCGAGGGGCTGGACCCGGACTACGTGACCGGCGGGACCAACCTGGGCCGCGTACGCCGCCCGCTGCCGATCGCCAAGGCCCTCGACGACGTGCTGCTGGCGTACGAGATGAACGGCGAGCCGCTCCCCGCCGACCACGGTTTCCCGGTCCGCGTCGTGGTGCCCGGCTGGATCGGCATCGCCTCGATCAAGTGGGTGGGCCCGGTCGAGGTCTCCACCACACCCCTCTTCTCGCCGTGGAACACCCGGTTCTACCGGATGTTCGGCCCCGGGCACCCGGCCGAGGGCACGGTGCTGGGCGCGCAGCCGGTGAAGAGCGCGTTCGAGCTGGCCTGGGACGCCCGCGTGCCGGCCGACGCCGAGGTGCTGCTGCACGGCCGGTCCTGGTCGGGCAACGGCCCGATCGAGCGGGTCGAGGTGGACACCGGCGACGGCTGGCGCCCGGCCGACCTGGTGGCGGCCGACCGGGGCGGCGCCTGGCAGCGCTGGACCGCACGGTGGCGCCCGCCGGCCCCGGGCCGGTTCACCCTCCGTGCCCGCGCCACCGACACGACGGGGACGACCCAACCCGACCGCGCCGCCCCCAACACCCTCGCCTACCTCTTCGACGCGGTGGTCCACCACCCGGTCACGGCCCACTGACCCCGTCCACCCGCGCCGTCCCGGCCGCCCCCTCAGGGCGTCAATGCCGTCGGGGCCGTCCGCCCCCTCAGGGCCGTCGATCATGAAGTTATTGCCCCGACACGCCGTTGTCCGTGGTCATAACTTCATGATCAACGCGGTGGGCCGCGCGGCCGTGATCAGGTCCGTGGGGCCGTGAGGTAGGCGGGTGGGACGGTGTCGGTGAGCCAGACGCCGTTGGCGCTGCGGTAGAAGTGGTAGCCGTTGGCGGCCATGGCGGCGGCGTCGATCGTCAGGATGACGACCTCGCCGGCCCGGCGCGCGCCTACCCGGCGGGCGGTCTCCGCGTCCGGGGACAGGTGCACGTGGTGCCGGCGGCCCCGGTGCAGCCCTTCGGTGCGGATCGCCGGCAGGACGGCCTCGCTGGTGCCGTGGAAGAGCCGGTCCGGCGGGGTCGCCGGCGCCAGGCCGAGGTCGACCGGGACGGAATGGCCCTGGCTGGCCCGGATCCGGTCGACCCCGTCGGGGCCGCGTTCGACGGCGAAGCGCTGCTTGTCGTTGCCGGCCACCACGACGTCCAGGTCGGCGCGGGTGATCCGCAGGGCGGCGAGCACGTCGGCGACCGGCAGCCAGCCGGCCCCGTCCAGCGTCAGGTGGAACCGGTCGGGGCGGTGGCGCAGCGCCAGCGACATCCGCTTGCTGACCCGCACCAGGTCACGATGATCCACCCGGACAGTGTGACCCACCGGCCGGGGGCCGGCGAGGATATCAGCGGGTGGCGGCCGACCCCGCGCTCACCATCAGCCCCGCGGCGTCCACCACCTCGAAGTCACTGCCGCGCAGGCCGCCGAGGGCGTGCAGGGCGTCGTTGTCCCAGCGCGGGTCGGGGGCGCCCGAGACGAACCAGGCCGAGCCGTGGTCGGCGACGATCAGCCCGTGGCGCTGCATCGCCTCGGCGACGATCCGGGCCTGCCGGGGCAGCCGGGACAGGTCCACCGAACGCTTGAGGCGCAGCCGCTGGCCGAGCTGCGGCAGGGCCGGGTCGGTGGCCGACGAGGCGGAGTGGGTGGCCGGCCAGGTCCAGCCGGTGCGGGTGCGCGGCACGGTCACCCGCAGCGCGTGGTCGATGCGGCCGGCGGCCACCTCGTCGTAGCGGACCAGCCCGGCCAGGATGGACAGTCCGGCCGCGTCGGCGGACGTCCAGCCGGCCCGGCGCAGCTTGTTCGACCGAAGGTCGAAGACCGCTCCCGAGCCGGCCCGCCAGCCGGCGCCGGACCGGTGCGCGTCGAACAGCTCGTACGCCCGGCAGGCCGCCCGGTCCCAGACGATCACGTGCCGGTCGCCGGTGCCGTTCGGTCCACCCTCGACCGCCGCGTCCGGCGGCACCGGGTACGGCCCCGGGTCGCTCTCGCCGGCGTACTCGAAGGTGACCGGGACCCTCCGCTGGCCGGAGGGGACGACGGTGACCGGGATGCCGATCGGCGCGCCCTCCCACCGACCGGAGCCGAAGTCGGCGTGGACCGTGGCGCCGCCGCCGATCGCGCCGACCATCGCCGCGGAGCGCGGGTGCACGGGCAGCCGCGAGACGTCGGCGTGCCAGACGTTGTCCGCCGGGAAGACCCCGCACGGCCGGGCGCTCGGGCTCGGCCGGCCGCCGAGCCCGGCCCGGGCGGTCAGCGTGCC
>NZ_WBKT01000288.1 GCF_008868175.1 Micromonospora sp. AMSO31t | reverse complement strand
CGCGCGCCCGCGCGGATGACCCGCGGGACCGGCCGGTGCGCCCCGACGACGCCAGGCCGCAGCCCCAGCCCCAGCCCCAGCCCGGGACACGACCGGACCAGCGACGGGAGGCGGCCATGCCGGCCGCCCCGGCCCGACCCGGGGAGCGGCCGGACCGGCCCATGGCGCCGCCTCCGCCGCGCACCGACGATGTCCGCCAGCGGCCCGTGCCGCCGGCGCGGCCGGACGAGCGGCGTCAGCCCGCCATGCCGGCCCCGCCGACCCGGCCCGACGACGTCCGGCGGCCACCGGTGGAGCCGCCGACCCGACCGGACCCACGCCGGGCGGAGCCCGTCTCGGGCGCGCCGCTGCCGGCCACACCCGTGTCGAACGCGCCGCTGCCGGTCAGGCCCGTGTCGGACGCGCCGCTGCCGGTCAACCCGGTTCCGACCGCACCGCTGCCGGCCACGCCCGTGTCGGGCCCGCCACTGTCGGCCACGCCGGTGTCGGATGCGCCGCCGCCGGCCGCGGCCATGCCGGGCGCACCCGTTTCGGGCGCACCGCTGCCGGCCACGCCGGTGTCGGGCGCCCCGGTCGCCGACGCTCCCGTTTCCGGTACGCGCACGTCGGGGGCACCCGTCTCCGCACCGCCGGTGTCCGGCCCACCCGTCTCCGGCCCACCCGACTCCGGTGCACCGGTCCCGGTGCCTCCCCCGTCCGAGGTGCCTGCCTCGGGTGCGCCCATCTCCGGCCCGGCCGTTCCGGGTCGGCCCACCGGCCCGAGCGATCGACCGGTGCCGAGCGATCGGTTCGACCGGCCGGCGGGACCGGCTGCGGCCCCGGCCACCCATCCCGCGAAGCAGCCGGCGGTGGACGGCCGACGGAGCGACACGCCACCGCAGGCTCGGCCCCTCGACGTGCCGGCGCCGGCCGCAGCGGCCCGACCCGCACCACCCGCCTACCCCGGGCCCAAAGCTGTCCAGCCCGAGCGCACCGCCAGCCCGACCGTGCCCACCGAGGGCACCCGGGCGGGCAGCACCGCCGGTCCGGCGACGCCCGCCGAGGCCACCCGGCCGGCGGACGACGGCCGGACGACCACCCCGGCCGGAACAGGCTCGCCGCGCGCGGGCGACCGGGCGTCCACGCCGGTCGCCGGCGACGGGAACGGCGGGTTCAGCGAGGTCGCCGACCGGCCGGAGGGCCCGGCGGCGACCCGGCCGGCCGAACCGGCGGACGGTGACGCGGAGGCCTGGTTCCGGGCGGACGAGCCGGTGTCGCCGGCCGCGCCGACCGAGGCGTCCGATCCCGCGCACGCCGATGGGCCGCTGTCGTCGCCGGCAGCCGGTCCGGCCGATCCGCCGGCCGTACGGCCGGTCGACGTGCCGTCGGCCGGTCCGGCCGACGACCACAGCCACGCCGGTCCGGTGGCCGGGCAGCCCGTCGGCAGGACGCCGGCCACGCCCTCGGTCGACCACACCCCCGCCGATCAGGGCCGGCCGGTCGACGTGCGCGACGGGGCAGTTTCGTCGGCCGCGCCGATGCGGGAAGCGCCGGCCCTCGGCTCGCGGGAGGAGGACGCGGGACGCGAGGCGCCCGCGCCCCGGCCGACGCCGGAGCTGTCCGACGCGCCGCCCCAGCCCCGGGCGGCGCTGAACCCGGACACGTCCACACCCGACCAGGAGCGGCCGGCCCCGGCCGTCGACGTCCGGGCCGGGTCGGATCCGGCCGCCGCGTGGTCGCCGGAACCCGCGCCCGCCCCGGTCGGCTCGGGCACCGCCAGTCCTGCACCCGATGCCCGGCCCGTCTCCGGTCCGCCCGAGCCGGCGGCCCACGTCCCGGCGCGACCGGAACCCGCTCCCGCCGGGCCGCGGTCCGACGCGCCCGGATCCACGGCCCCGGCCACGGCGCCGTCCACGGCCACCGACCCGGCCACGACGCCGTTGGCGGCCACCGACCCGGCCACGGCGCCGTCGACGGCCACCGCCCCGGCCACGGCCCCGTCGACGGCCACTGACCGGCCCGCTCCGGCGCCATGGACGCCGCCGGTTGCCGACCCGTCCGGCGACGCCGCACCGCTCCCCGCCAGTTCCGCGTCCACCCCGGCAATTCCGCCCGCGCAGCGCCGGGACGCCGATGCTCCCGCACCCACGGACACCGGGGGCACGCCGGCGGTCCCCACGCCGCATCCGCCGACCGAGGCCGCCGTACCGGCCGAGGCCAGCCAGGACGCCGCACCCTCCCGCGTCGCCCCGGCCCCGGCGCCGCGCGCACCCGAGCAGGCCGGGATGCCGTCGGCACCCGCCCCGGACCGGGCCGGGATTCCGGCACCGGCGGAACCGGCCCAGGGCGACGCCGCACCGGCAGCCACCTCGCCGCAGGCCGCCGCGACGCCGCGGGAGCCGAGCCCCGCCACCGACCA
>NZ_WBKT01000287.1 GCF_008868175.1 Micromonospora sp. AMSO31t | reverse complement strand
GGGCGGTCCCATTGCGGTGCGCACGCCGTACCCGGTGACGCCCGCCGCGCCGGATCACGACCCGTCCCGCCGGTTGCTGCTCGCCCGGGGGGCCGCCATCTTCGCCGGGCTCACCGCCGCGGGCGTCACCGGGTACGGCGTGCGCACCGCAATGGGACCGCCCCGGCTGGACCGGGTGCAGATCCCGCTGGCCAAGCTGCCCCGCGCCATGGACGGGCTGCGCATCGCCACCGTCTCGGACATCCACCTGGGGCCGCTGCGCGGCCGGTCGCACACCGAGCGGATCGTCGCGATGATCAACCGGCTCGACGCCGACCTGGTGGCGGTCGTCGGTGACCTGGTCGACGGCTCGGTGGCCGAGCTGGGCCCGGCCGCGGAACCGCTGCGTGACCTGCACTCCCGCTACGGCAGCTTCTTCGTCACCGGCAACCACGAGTACTACTCCGGTGTGGAGGAATGGGTGCGCGAGGTGGACCGGCTCGGCCTGCGGGTGCTCCAGAACGAACGCCAGGAGATCCGGGCCCGGGGCGGCGTTCTCGACCTGGCCGGCGTCAACGACGTCACCGCCGCCGGCACCGGGCTGGCCGCCCCCGCCGACTACGCCGCCGCCCTCGGCGACCGCGACCCCGATCGCCCCGTCGTGCTGCTGGCCCACCAGCCGGTGGCCGCGCACGAGGCCGCGAAGTTCGGCGTCGACCTCCAGCTCTCCGGGCACACCCACGGCGGTCAGATGGTCCCGTTCAACCTGCTGGTGAAGCTCCAGCAGCCGGTGGTCTCCGGCCTGGGCGAGGTGGACGGCACCAAGGTCTATGTCACCAACGGCGCCGGCTTCTGGGGCCCGCCGGTCCGGGTGGGCGCGCCACCGCAGGTGACCCTGGTCGAGCTGCGCGCCCCATAGCGCGTCCGGGCCGCCCGGTCCAGCACCGCATTGCTCACGTCACGCGTACGCGTGGCGGCGGGCGGCCGGGGGACCGGGCGTGACAGGATGCGGCGTGCCTCCGTTCAGCGCCGTACCCTCCGGTGGCCTCCCGTCGTTCGTCGCGGATCTGCACATCCACTCCAGGTACTCGCGCGCGTGCAGCCGTGACCTGACCCTGCCGAACCTGGGCTGGTGGGCCCGGCGCAAGGGCATCGGCGTGCTCGGCACCGGCGACTTCACCCACCCCGCCTGGTACGACCACCTGCGCGAGACCCTGCACCCGGCCGAGCCCGGCCTCTACCGGCTGAGCCCGGAGGCGGAGCGGGACATCGCCCGGCGGCTGCCGCCCCGGCTGGCCAGCGCGGCGGAGGCGGACCCGGTCCGGTTCATGCTCAGCGTGGAGATCTCCACGATCTACAAGCGGGACGACCGGACCCGGAAGGTGCACCACCTCATCTACCTGCCGGACCTGGACGCGGTGGCCCGGTTCAACGCCGCCCTGGGGCGGATCGGCAACCTGGGCTCGGACGGCCGGCCGATCCTCGGGCTGGACTCGCGCGACCTGCTGGAGATCACCCTGGAGGCCAGCCCGGACGGCTACCTGGTCCCGGCGCACATCTGGACGCCCTGGTTCTCCGCGCTCGGCTCGAAGTCCGGCTTCGACGCCATCGCCGACTGCTACGCCGACCTGGCCGAGCACATCTTCGCCGTGGAGACCGGCCTCTCCTCCGACCCGGAGATGAACTGGCGGGTCGGCAGCCTGGACCGCTACCAGCTGGTGTCGAACTCGGACGCGCACTCGCCGCCGGCACTGGCCCGGGAGGCCACCGTCCTCGACTCGGCGCGGGACTACTTCGCCATCCGCGAGGCGCTGCGCACCGGCGACGGGCTCGCCGGCACCATCGAGTTCTTCCCCGAGGAGGGCAAGTACCACGCCGACGGGCACCGGCTCTGCGGGGTGAACTGGTCCCCGGAACGCACGCGGGAGGCCGGCGGGCGCTGCCCGGAGTGCGGGAAGCCGCTGACGGTCGGCGTCCTGAGCCGGGTCGAGGAGTTGGCCGACCGGCCCGTGGGGCACCGGCCGGCGCACGCCCGGGAGGTGACCCACCTCGTGCCGCTGGCCGAGATCCTCGGCGAGCTGAACCGGGTGGGCGCCCGCTCCAAGAGGGTCGAGGGGAAGCTCCACGAGCTGATCGCCGCGCTCGGCCCGGAGCTGGACATCCTGACCCGTACCCCGCTCGACGAGATCGGCCGGGTCGGCGGTGAGCTGCTCGCCGAGGGCATCGGCCGGCTGCGCCGCGGCGAGGTGCGCCGGGTGCCCGGCTACGACGGCGAGTACGGCGTGATCACCTTGTTCGATCCGGCGGAGCTGGGGTCGTCGACCGGGGGCACCGGCCAGGACACGCTCTTCGACGTACCCGTGCCCGCGCAGCGGACGCCCGCGGAGCCGGCGGCGAAGGTCAGGGCGCGGCGCCCTGACCTTCGCCGCCGGCTCCGCGGGCGTCCGCTGCGCG
>NZ_WBKT01000286.1 GCF_008868175.1 Micromonospora sp. AMSO31t | reverse complement strand
CCTCCCCCACTCGGAGCAGCTCCATGCAGATTGCCAGCGCGCCAACCGGGCTCATCCGCAAGTCCCTCGGCACCGGCGCCCTGTTGGTGTTCAGCGCGACCGCCTCCTCCCCGATGGCCGTGCTCGCCGGCGCGATCGTCGCCACGTACGCCTCGACCGGCGTCACCGGCACACCGCTCGGCTTCCTCGTGATCGCCGCCGCGTTGCTCTTCTTCTCCGTCGGCTACCTGGCCATGGCCCGCTACGTCTCCAGCGCCGGAGTCTTCTACGCGGCCCTGGCCGCCGGCTTCGGACGGTTCTGGGGCGTGGTCGCCGCTCCCGTCGTGCTGCTCGGCTACAACGCCATCCAGATCTGCCTGTACGGGCTGCTCGGCGCGGTGGTCAGCGACAGCCTGGGCGGCCCGTGGTGGGCCTGGGCCCTGGCCGCCTGGGCCGGGGTCGCCCTGGTCGGCGTCCTCAAGGCGCGGATCAGCGTCGGCCTGCTGGGCGCGGTGCTGGCCGTCGAGGTCGTGGTGATCCTGCTCTTCGTGCTCACCTCGTTCACCCATCCGGCCGGCGGCTCGGTGAGCTTCGCGCCGCTGGCGCCCGGCAACCTGCTGGTCCCCGGCATCGGCGGTGTGGTCGCCTTCTGCGCGGCCTCGTTCGTGGGCTACGAGTCGGCCGCCGTCTACTCGGAGGAGGCCCGGTCGCCGCAGGCCGTGTCCCGGGCGGCCTACTCGGCGCTGATCCTGCTGGGCGTCCTCTACGCGCTCGCCGCGTGGGCCATGGCCGTGGCCGTCGGGCCCGACCAGGTCGTCGACCGGTCCCGCGACCCGGGCGCCGGGCTGCCGTTCTCGATCCTGGAGGCGCACGTCAGCCCCGTGCTCGGCGGCGTCGCGACGATCCTGGTGGTGACCAGCGTGTTCGCCGCGATGGTGAGCTTCCACAACTCGATCGCCCGGTACGCCTTCAGCCTGGGCCGGGAGCGGGTGCTGCCGGCGGTGTTCGAGCGGGTCGGCCGGGGCGGCGCGCCGGTCGCCGGGTCGGTGCTCCAGTCGGCGATCGCCCTGCCGGCCGTCCTGGTCTTCGCGCTGACCGGGGCCGACCCGGTCGCCACCATGTTCAGCTGGCTCTCCGGCGTCGCCGCCATCGCGGTGCTGCTCATGATGGCGGTCACCTCGGTCGCCACGATCGCCTTCTTCCGCAGGGGCGGCGGCAGCCTGGAGAGCGCGTGGCAGCGTACGGTCGCGCCGGCCATCGGGGCCCCACTGGTCGGCGCGGCCCTGCTCACCACCCTGGTGAACCTCTCCGCCGTGCTCGGGGCGCCCGCCGACTCCACGACGAAGTGGTGGGTCCCCGGCGCGGTGGCGGCCGCCGCGGCCGTGGGGCTGGTCTGGGCGACCGTCCTCCGGGCCACCCGCCCCGAGGTGCTCGAGAACGTCGGGCAGGGCCAACGGCGCCCGCTCGCGGTGATCGAACAGGACCTGGTCGGCCGTTCCCTGTAGGACACCCCGGACGCCGCCACGGCCCGCCCCCGAAGTCCGGGGCGGGCCGTCGGCGGCTCAGCGGCGGCGCCGGCCGCCGGTGGCGGCGACCGCCGCGGCCTTGCGCTCCTGGCCGGCCCGCACCAGCCGGTTGAGGTGCCGCAACGCGCGCCAGGCCGGGTCGACCTGCTGCTCCGGGGTGAGCGGGAGCCAGCTGCGGACCTCCACGCCCCCGCCGCTGAAGTGCGGGCAGGTGGAGTGCACCTCGACCTGCTCGTGCGCCCGCGCCGGCCGCTCGACCACCAGCAGGTGGTCGTCGGACATCACCACCAGGTTCCGGCCCGGAATGCCCATCCCGCCGGCGCCGGGCGACTGGGCGCCGGCCACGCTGCCGCCGCCGAGCAGGGTCGACACCGACACCCCGACGTAGCGGGCCTCGGCGGGCATCGGCTCGCCGGCCTGGGTCATCTGGGCCACCGGGTCGAAGACCCCGTCCCCGGCCAGGTAGCCCTCGGCGATCTCGCACAGCTCGGCGAGCAGCGACGGGAGGTCCTGCACCTCGTCGCCGTCCCGGAACAAGCGGGAGGCCGCCCTGATCTCGTAGTAGGGCCGGCGCGGGTCGGCGAACCGGGGATCCAGGCTGGCGTAGAGGAAGACGAGCGCGTGCGGCCCGACCGGGCTGGTGCGGCGCAGGTCCCAGTAGTGCGAGGCGTGCAGGGCGTTCGCGTACTGCACGCGGTGCACCACGGCCTGCCGGATCTGGTGGTGGACCGCCTGGTTCGCGTAGCCGTCGATCGTCGGCGCGGACGCGTCGCCCGGCGACCAGCTCGCCGGGGCCGGTCGGGCGGTGGCGTACCCCGCCGTGTCCGGGGCGTGGTAGCCCCGGGACGTCGCCGGGTAGGCCGGCGCGGGGGCACCGCGATCCGGGGCCGCCGTGGCGCCCCGCCCGGAGATCCGGGCCGCCCGGCCCCCACCGGACGCCTCCGGCCGGGCGAACCGGGCG
>NZ_WBKT01000285.1 GCF_008868175.1 Micromonospora sp. AMSO31t | reverse complement strand
CGCACGGTTGCCGGCGGGACGGGCGCGGGCGGGATCAGCGTCGGGTCGGCGCGGAGGATGCGCTGGTGCAGGTCCTGGAGCGCCTCGCCGGGCTCGATGCCGTACTCCTCGCGGAGCAGGCCGGCGAAGTCGCGGTAGGCGGCCAGCGCCTCGGCCTGCCGGCCGCTGCGGTGCAGCGCCAGCATGAGCTGGTGGCGCAACCGCTCCCGGACCGGGAACTCGGCCACCAGCTCGACCAGCCGGCCGACCAGCTCGCCGTGGCGGCCGCCGGTCAGCTCCAGCTCGGTGCGCGTCTCCAGGGCGACGGCCCGCAGCTCCACCAGCCGGTGCCGGGCCGCGTCGAAGTACGGACCGGTGAACCCGGTGAACGGCTCCCCCTGCCACCGCTCCAGCGCGGTGGTCACCTCGGCCAGCGCCTCCTCGGTACGCCCGGCCGCGTGCCACTGCCGGGCGCGGCGCACCTCCCGCTCGAAGCGGACCGCCTCCACCGCCTCCGGCGGGATGCGCAGCAGGTACCCGGCGTCGGTGAGGGTCAGCACCTGCCCCGGCGTACGCGGCGACCGGTCGGGTTCGAGCACCCGGCGCAGCCCGGCCACGTACTTCTGCACCACGTTCGCGCCGTTGGCCGGTGGCTCCTCGGGCCAGACCGCGTCGACGATCTGCCCGGTCGGGACGGGACGGCCCGCGGCGAGCAGCAGCACGGCCAGCACGGCCCGCTGCTTGCCGGGGCCGAGGTCGAGCGGGCGGTCCGCGTGCCGGGCCCGTTGCGGGCCGAGGATCTCGAAGCGCAACGCCTCTGACATGCGAGTTCCCGCTCCTGTTACCCCCCGGCCGTCCGCCGCGGCGGCCCACGGCAGTCGGACGGCAGCCTAACGGCAGCGGAACGGCCGTGGCTGCCTGACATGATCCCGGTGCAACAGCCACCTGGGAAAGTGAGTCAACCGAAATGATGCAGCGTACCGGCACCGCCGCCACGTTCCGGCGGGTCGCGGCCCTCACGACCGCCGTGCTGGCCGCCCCCGCCCTGTCCGCGGGGTGCGGCACCGGAGACGGCGGCTCCGACCCTGGCGCCTCCGCGCCGGCCGACCCGAAGGCCACGCTGCTGGCCGCCGTACCGGACGAGAAGGACCCGGCCTTCCGGTTCTCCACTGTCGAGGGCGCCGACAAGCTGACCGGCGTGGTGGACCCGGGCGCGCACGCCCTGGAGCTGGGGATGTCGGAGAAGATCGACGACCCGGAGTTCACCATGAACATCACGTTCCGGCTCATCGACGAGGACATCTGGATGCGGGTGAAGCTGACCGGCGCCGCCGGTCTGCACGACGTGCTGAAGCTGCCGAAGCGCTGGATGGCGCTGGACCGGACCAAGCTGGACGACGTCTCGGAGATCCCGGTCTACGACGGCGCCGACCCGGCCAACACCGCGGCGATCATCCGAACCGCGGAAACGGTCGAGGACAAGGGCAATGGAACGTACACCGGCTTCGCCGACCTGGCCGACAACGTCGACGTGCGGAACTCCTTCAGCGGGTTCGACGTGGCCACACTGGGCGAGGCGGCAAAGAAGGTGCCGTTCACGGCCGTGGTCGGCCCGGACGGCAACCTGACCACGCTGACGCTGGACATCCCGGCCGTCGGCAAGCAGAAGGCCATGAAGCTGGTCACCCGCTACTACGACTTCGGCAAGGCGCCGAAGCTCACCGCGCCGAGCGGCGACCAGGTGCAGAAGGCGCCCGCGTCGGCGTACGAGCTGCTGAAGGACTGACCCACGACGCGAGCAGGGGCGGCGGCCACACGGGGGGCCGCCGCTCCTGCCGTGTCCGCGTGGTTCAGCGGCCGAGGACGGAACCGCCGTTGACGCCGAGCACCTGCCCGGTGACGTAGCCGGCGGACGGGCCGACCAGGTAGCGGACGGCCGCCGCGATGTCGTCCGGCACGCCGGCCCGGCCGACCAGGGTGGCGGCCACCCGCTTGGCGTGCCCCTCCGGGGTCATCCGGTCGCCGAAGAACTCGGTCTCGGCCACGTACCCGGGGCTGACCACGTTGACCGTGATCTGTTCCGGACCGAGCTGGGCGGCCAGGTCGTACGCCCAGCCGTGCAGCGCGGCCTTCGCCGCCGAGTACGGCCCGCCCCCGCCCCGCTGGGCGGCGATGGAGCTGAGCAGCACCACCCGGCCGCCGGGCCGGCGCAGGGCGGGCAGCAGCGCCTCGGTGAGCAGGACCGCGGTGAGCACGTTGGCGTCGAGGTTGGCCCGCCACCAGCCCGCCACGTCGGCCAGGGTGTCGCTCGGTCCGCCGAGGTAGCCCCCGGCGTTGTTGACGACCGCGTCGACCGTCCGCTCCCCGACCGCCTCGACCACCGCCGACACCTGCGCCGGGTCGGTCAGATCGGCGGCCACCGCGCTCACGGCCTCCGGCCGCCCGCACTCCGCCGAGATCCGTTCGGCGGCGCCGAGCAGCACATCGGCCCGCCGTCCGACGATGACCACGTCGTACCCGTC
>NZ_WBKT01000284.1 GCF_008868175.1 Micromonospora sp. AMSO31t | reverse complement strand
GGTGGTGCGCCCGGCCACCGGCCGCCCGCACCACCACCCGGGTACGGGCCACCCGCGCCGCCGGGAGCGGGCCCATGGGGACCGCCCGCGACGAACGTGCCGGGGGCTGCGCAACGCGCCGGGGAGGAGCCGCGGCAGCGGTTGCACCCGCTGAGCCCGGCGCTGCACGGCGCGAAGTCGCTGGTCGTGGTGATCGCCGGCCTGTCCTGGTCGACGCTGTCCCGGGTCGGCTTCGGCTGGTTCGCCGCGCTGGTCGCGGTCTTCGTCCTCGGCGCCACCGTGCTCTCGGTGATCAGCTGGTGGAACACCGGCTACCACGTGGTGGGGCGCGAGCTGCGGGTGCACGAGGGGCTGCTCTGGCGGCGTACCCGCGCGATCCCGCTGGAGCGGCTGCAGGCGGTCGAGGTGGTCCGACCGCTGCTCGCGCAGCTCACCGGGCTGGCCGAGCTGCGGCTGGAGGTGGTCGGCGGCGGCAAGACGGAGGCGCCGCTGGCGTACCTGAGCGTGGCCGAGGCGACGGCGCTGCGGCACCGGCTGCTCGCCGTGGCCGGCCGCGCCCCCGAGGCCGCCCCGACCGCCGCCGGCGTGCCGCCCGCGGCCGCCCCGGCCGGGCGGCGGCTGCACCACGTCCGCAACCGCGACCTGCTGGTCAGCCAGCTGCTCACCCCGCAGGCGTTCCTGCTCCCGTTCGGTCTGGCGTTCGTGGTGGCGCAGTTCGTCTCCGAGGGGTCCTGGTCGTTCATCGCGGTGGCCAGCACGCTGACCGCCATGGCCGGCGTGCTGCTGCAACCGGTCCGCCGGGTGCTCGACGACTGGAGCTTCCGGCTCGACCGGGACGGCGGCACGCTGCGGGTGCGCAACGGGCTGCTGGAGACCCGGGTGCAGACCGTGCCGCTGCACCGGGTGCAGACCGTCGGGGTGACCTGGCCGCTGCTCTGGCGGATGAAGGGCTGGCTGCGGCTGCGGCTGGAGGTGGCCGGCTACTCGGGCGCCGAGCCGGACGACCGCAACCGCCCGGACCGGCTGCTGCCGGTCGGCGACGCGCCCACCGGCGAGCTGGTCGTCGCCGAGGTGCTCCCCGGCGTCCGGCTGGGCGCGCTGCCCGCCACGCTGCCGCCCCGGCGGGCCCGCTGGCTGCGCCCGCTGAGCCGGGCGAGGGTCGGCGCCGGCCTCGACGAGCAGGTCTTCGTGGCGCGGTCCGGGCTGCTGACCCGCCGGTTGACGCTGGTGCCGTACGCCCGGATCCAGAGCGTGCGGGTGACCCAGGGCCCGGCGCAGCGACGGCTGCGGCTGGCCACCGTGCACGCGGACACCGCCGGCGGCTCGGGCGCGGCCGCGCTGGACCGGGACCTGGGCGAGGCGTGGGAGCTGGCGGCGGAGCTGACCGCGCGGGCGCACGCGGCCCGGCGGAGCGGCCGGGGCCGGCCGGGCTGAGCCGGCCGGTCAGCTCTCCGCGGGCATCACGCCGGGCTGGCCCGGCCGGTCAGCGCTCCGCGGGCACCGTGGCCGGGTCGGCGTCGGCCGCCCGGATCGGGTGGACGGCGGGCCGGGTCGGCGCGGCGGCAGGGGCCGCCTCCGTCGCCGGGGCGAGCGCGGCGCGGCGGGCCCGGCGGGCCGCCCACCAGCGCTCGGCCAGCCCGACCACCAGGAAGGTCAGGCCGACGTACGCCCAGCCGACCAGCACGTCGATCAGGTAGTGCTCGCCGCTGTAGATCAGCGTGAAGGTCATCGCCAGCGGGTACGCGAGCAGCAGCGGCCACCAGCGCTTCCGCGTCGCGCGCAGGAAGAACAGGACCACGAACAGGGCGAACGCGGTGTGCAGCGACGGCATGGCGGCCACCGGGTTGGCGGCGATCTGGCCGGCGTTGAGCAGGTTGCCCGCGCCGTGCATGCCGATCTCCTTCCAGCCCCGGGTGGAGATCCGTGCGACGTCGGAGATCAGCCCGTTCTGGGCGGCCCACCACGGCGGGGCGGCCGGGTAGATGAAGTAGGTGGCCAGCCCGGCCGCGCAGAGGAAGCCCCACCGCCGCATGTACGCGCCCCAGCGCGCGCGGTTCCGCATCCAGAGCACCGCGGCGGCGGCGAGCGTCGCCACGAAGTGCGAGAAGTAGATCCAGCTCACCGCCACGTCCCACCAGTGCACCTGGTCGGGCCGGTAGAGGTGCTCCTGGAGCCAGATCGTGGGCACCTCCCCGCCGGTGGCCCAACCGGTCAGGAAGCGGTCGGCGACGACCAGCTCCATGGCGTGCGGCGTCGCACCGTTGTCGGCGAACCCCCGGGAGAGGTTGTACGCGGCCAGCAGCAGCACCACCGGGATCCAGTCCCGGGCGAAGCGCAGGTGACTGCGCCACGGGCGGGTGGAGTGCCAGGCGATGGTGCCCGCCCAGATCCAGAGGAACGCGTACGCCGGGTCGGTCGGCAGGCCGATGGCGAGCCAGGCCGCCACGAAGGCGATGCCCCAGATCGCCATCGCCACCACGCGACGGCGCCCGCCGTCGGGGGACGCGGTCGGTCCGGCGGG
>NZ_WBKT01000283.1 GCF_008868175.1 Micromonospora sp. AMSO31t | reverse complement strand
GGCCCGGCCTTCCTCGACTTCCCCCTGGAGGCGGTCTTCTCGGTCGGCGTCGCCGACCGAGAAGACCGCCTCCAGGGGGAAGTCGAGGAAGGCCGGGCCGCGGTGCGGGGTGAGCGCGGCGGTGAGGGCCGCGGTGACCGCGCGCGGGATGTCGTCGGCGCTGAACACCGTCTCGGCATGCTTGGTGACCGGGGCGACGAGCGGCAGGTGGTCCATCTCCTGGAGGCTGCCGGAGCCCCAGCGGAACTGCGGGGCCCGACCGCCGAGCACCAGCACCGGCGAGGCGTTGAAGAAGGCGCTGGTCAGGCCGGAGACGCCGTTGGTGACGCCGGGGCCGGCGGTGAGCACGGCCAGGCCGGGCCGGCGCTGGAGCTTCGCCACCGCCTCGGCGGCGAAGACGGCGGACTGCTCGTGCCGGACGTCGTAGATCGGGAAGCCGGTCCGGTGCGCGGCGTCGTAGAGCGGGAAGACGTGCCCGCCGGAGAGGGTGAACATCTCCCGTACGCCGTGCGCGCGCAGCGCCGCGAGGGCCAGCTCGCCGCCGTGCCCCTCGACCCGTTCCGTCATCGCCACTTCCCTTCGTCATGACCGGAGTCACACGCTACTGGCCGGTAGGCGGGATGTGAACCGTTCTCGGGTCGGCGGCGCGGTGGGCCGCCGACCCGGACCGGCGGTTCAGCGGCCGGTGAAGCCCGGCTTGCGCTTCTCGACGAACGCGGCCATGCCCTCGCGCCGGTCGTCGGTGGCGAACAGCGCGGCGAAGAGCTGGCTCTCCCAGGCCAGGCCCGAGTTGAGGTCCATGTCCAGGCCGCCGTCGACGGCCAGCTTGGCCGCCCGCAGCGCCTGCACCGGGCCGGTCAGGTACGGCTTCACGTAGGCGACCGCGGCCTCGTAGACCTCGGCGGCCGGGACCACCCGGTCGGCCAGGCCGATCCGCAGCGCCTCCTCGGCGTCGACCATCCGGCCCGTCATGATGAGGTCCTTGGCGCGGGCCGGGCCGACGAGGCGGGCCAGCCGCTGCGTGCCGCCGGCGCCGGGGATGATGCCCAGCTTGATCTCCGGCTGGCCGAGCTTCGCGTCCTCCGCCACGATCCGCCAGTCACAGGCCAGGGCCAGCTCGCAGCCGCCGCCCAGGGCGTACCCGGTGATCGCGGCGACCACCGGCTTGGGGATCCGGGCGATGGCGCCCAGGGCGCTGGACAGGTCGGCGGCCCGGCCGGCCATGTCCACGTAGGACATGTCGGCCATCTCCTTGATGTCCGCGCCGGCCGCGAAGACCTTCTCGCCGCCGTACACGATGACCGCCCGGACCTCGGCGTCCGCGGTGGCCGCCGCGGCGGCGGCGCGCAACTCCTCCTGCACCTGGGTGTTGAGCGCGTTCATCGGCGGCCGCTCCAGCCGGATGGTGCCGATGCCGTCCTTCACTTCCAGCCTGACGAACTCGCCCACGCTGCCCTCACTTCCTCGTCGAAGTCGCGTGCCAACCTTACGACCAGGGTCGTTGGGGTAGACAGTGTGGTATCGACGGCTCCAGGTCGCACCGGGAGTGAGGCCATGATCACCTATTACGACGACAAGTCGGTCCAGGTCACCTCCACCGCCGTCCGGGTGGACGGGCGCAGCTATCCCCTCGCCGAGCTGAGCATGGTGTGGCACCGGCGGGGCGACCGCTCCTGGCGGGTCCTCGCCGGCCGGGGCGCCATCGGCGCCGCCCTCGCCGGCCCGCTGGTGGCCGCCGTGCTCGGCATCGGCCTGGCGGTCTGGCTGCACCGCTCGGCCGTGGTCACCATCGCCATCGTCGGGGCGTCCGTGCTTGTCGGCCTCGGCATCGGGCCGCTGGCCGACGTGCTCTTCGAACACCTCGACCGCTCGTACGCCCGCGGCAGCCGGGAGCTGGAGATGTGGGCGCGCTGGCGGGGCCGGCCGGTGCGGCTGCTGCACACCGGCGACGCGCTGCGCTTCGGCCAGATCTACCGGGCAATGCAACGGGCCATGGACAGCGCGCCCGCAGCGCAGCGGGCCGGTCAGAAGGTGATCGGGCCCTTCGGCAGCAGCCCGAGGCCGCGCAGCAGGCCGTAGGTGTCCTGCTCGCCCCAGAACTGGACGATCCGGCCGCCGGCCAGCCGGTACATCTTGCACGCACTCTGCACGGCGATGGCCCCGGTGGCGTCCCGCCGGTAGGTCTGCGCCATCGAGACCACCACCCGGTCCCCGGCCGCGAAGACCTCCAGGATCTGCTGGTCGAGCACCGTCAGCCCGGGCGAGGAGACGGCCGCCTCCGGGTAGCGCCGGCCGCGCACCGCCGTGCCCGAGCCGTAGACCTCCACGTCCTCGGCGACCACCTCGGCCAGCTCGGCCAGGTCCTTCGTGACGAAGGTCCGCAGATAGCGCCGGACGACCTCGACGTTGCGCTCCTGCTCGGTGCCGGCCGCCGGGGCCGTGGAATCCGCAGGGCGATCCTCGGGCCGGGCACTGCCGCGGGACCGGTTCCGGGTGCGCGCCGACGGCGGCGGTGTCCGGGGGAGAGGGCGAGGCGGCGAGCGACCGTGCGGGGTCGGGGC
>NZ_WBKT01000282.1 GCF_008868175.1 Micromonospora sp. AMSO31t | reverse complement strand
GCCGCAGAGCACGGTGACCCCGCGCTCGGCGAGCAGCTCCCCCACCCGCCGGGCCTGCGCCCGTTCCTCCGGCGTCGCCTCCGCCGGCCCGCACACCGCCACCTGCACGCCGTCATTGTTCCCGGTCCGCCGGCGCCGGGCTCATGATCGACGGATCCGGCGCGGCTGGGTTAGCGTGCGGGGATGGGATCGACGGTGACCGAAGCGACGGATCCGTGGTGCCTGCGCCCGGGTGAGGCCGGCGAGCTGTTGCGGGGGCATCCGTGGCGGCGGTTCGTGGTGCTGGGCGACAGCGTGGCCGAGGGGATGTGCGAGCCGGTCGACGGCTACCCGGACCTCCAGTGGGCCGACCGGATCGGCGCCGAGCTGCGCGCCGTGCGGCCCGAACTGGCGTACCGGAACCTGGGGCGGCGCGGGCTGCGGGCGCACGAGGTGCGGGCCGCCCAGGTGGCGCCGGCGCTGGAGTTCGCGCCGGACCTGGCGCTGGTGGTGTGCGGCGGCAACGACGCGTTCCGCCCCGCGTACGACCCGGCGGCGGTGGATGCCGAGCTGACCGCGATGGTCAGCGCGCTCCGGGGCGCCGGGGCGGACGTCATCACGGTCGGCATGTTCGACGTGTCGCACAGCCCGGCCGTGCCCGACCCGCTGCGGGCTGGCCTCCGCGAGCGGATGCGTCGGCTGTCCGCCCACACCGGGCAGCTGGCGCAACGGCTCGGCACCCTGCACGTGCACCTCACCGACCACCCGCTCGTCGCGGATCCGTCGCTGTACAGCAGCGACGGCCGGCACGGCAGCGCCCGCAGCGACGCCGTCGCCACCGCGGAGACCCTCCGCGTGCTCGGCGCCCACCTCCGCACCAGCCTGACCCACCCGCGCGACCCGGCCCGCGACGGCCGGCACGGGCGTTGATCAAGAGGTTTGCGTCAGGAACCGAGCCCCTGGTGACGCAAACCTCTTGATCAACGCGGCGAGGCGGGCGCGCCGGGGTCGGGTCAGGGGTGGTCGGTCGTGAGCAGGCCGGTCAGCAGGCTGCGCAGGGTGCGCTCGAAGAGGTCCTGGTCGGGCGGGGCGGACGGGGGTTCGGCGAACGCTGCGGCCAGGTGCGGGTACGCCGCCAGGTCGACGTGGTCGAAGGTGACCGTGCCGGCGGCCGCGGCGCTGCGGGCGAAGAGCGACACCACGCCGGTGACCATGGCGATGGCCTCGAACTTCGCGGCGACCCCGGCCCGGACCGGTTGCAGCAGGCGCAGGCAGGCGTCGAAGTGGGCGAGGGTGTTCGGCCCGGGGACGGTGGGCCGGGCGATCGCGTCGGGCAGCCACGGGTGGCGCCGGTGGAGCGCGAGCTGGCGGCGGGCCAGCAGGAGGAACCGGTCCTGCCAGGTCCCGTCGTCGGTCGGGTACGGCCGCAGCTCGCCCACGCACCGGTCGACCATCAGGTCCAGCAGGTCGTCCCGGGACGACAGGTGACGGTAGAGCGAGGGGGCGGCCATGCCGAGCGCCCCGGCTACCGCGCGCATCGACACGGCGCCCAGCCCGTCGGCGTCGGCAAGGGCGACGGCGGCGGCGGCGATCTCGTCCCGGCTGTGCGTCGGGGCGGGGCCGCGGGCGCCACGCTGCGGCCTGGTCCAGATCGACCGTCCGGCGGCGCCGCCGTCGGCCGGATTCCTCGGTGCGCCGCTCACCACACCACTGTAAACTGCAAACAGCGTTCGCGGTTTCGCGGGGTCGAAGGGAGCAGTCATGCAGCGGATCACGGCACCGGACGGCGCGGGGATCGTCCTGCACACCAGGGGCACGGGACCGGACCTCGTGCTGGTGCACGGCGGCGGGGTCACCATCCACGAATACCGGCGGCTCGCGGCGCGGCTCGCCGACCGGTTCACCGTCCACCTGTACAACCGGCGGGGCCGGATGGACGCCGCGCCGCGGCGCGAGCCGTACACGGTGGAGCAGGAGATCGACGACCTCGGCGCGGTGCTCGCGCACACCGGCGCCCGCCGGGCCATCGGGCACAGCTACGGCGCGTTCGTGGTCCTCCGGGCCGCGCTGCGCCTGCCGCTGGACCGCATCGCGCTCTACGACCTGCCGCTCTGCCTGGCCGGGCAGGGACTGCCCACCGCGTTCCTCGACCCGGCCGAGGAGGCGATCCGGGCCGGGAACCCGGCGCGGGCGCTGGCGATCGTGGGGGCGGGAGTCAACCCGCAGTCACCCGCGTCGCCGCTGCCCCTCGCCGTGCGCACCGCGATCTGCCGGGCGTTCCTGAGCACCGAGGTCGGGCGGACGATGGGCAGCCTCGTGGGGATGACGCTGGCCGAGTCGCGGCAGGTGCAGGCGCACGAGGGACCGGCCGCGGAGTACGCGGGGATCACCGCCGAGGTGCTGCTGGTCAGCGGCGCCAAGGCCGCCCCCTACTTCACCGAGATCAACGACCTGCTGGCCGCCGCCCTCCCCCGGGCCCGGACCCTGCGGATCCCCGGAAGCGCCCACAACGGCATCGCCCCGGTCCGCACCGCCCGCCTGGACGAGCACCGGCGCCTGGTGGTCGGCGGCGCCCCGGTGGACGCGCTGTTCCGGCTCTTCGTGCCCAACCGGGTCACCCCCAGCGCCGGCCTCGACG
>NZ_WBKT01000281.1 GCF_008868175.1 Micromonospora sp. AMSO31t | reverse complement strand
CCGTCGGCATGGCCGACGGGCGTTGTGTGTGGAGTGTTGCTCCCCCGTTTGGACTCGAACCAAAAACCTGCCGGTTAACAGCCGGCTGCTCTGCCAATTGAGCTACGGGGGACCGTAGGTCACCCGGCTGCGGATCTCTCCGCGCCGTGCGACGGGGACAAGAGTACAGGACATCGGGGGGTGGTGCGCCAGGGGGTTACCGGACTTCCCCCGCCCGGCGACCCGCCCCGGAACCCGCTCAGAATACCGGACAAATCGCCATCTCGGCACAGGGAGGCATGAGCGGAGAGCAGGATGGGTAGTTAGCCGCCGACAGAGAATGCAGGCGCGAGAAGGTCGCTTCCGCCGGGACCCCCCGTCGGGATCGGCGGCGCGTCAGGTACGGAAGGAGCCGCCATGCGCGGAAAGATCATGTTTCTTGGCGGGCTGGCTGCGGGATTCGTCCTGGGCGCCCGTGCCGGCCGGGAGAAGTACGAGGAGCTGGTGGTCCGGGGTCGCAAGGTGCTCGACCACCCGACCGTCCAGGAGGCGGCGGGGGTCGCGCAGGCCCAGGCGACCCGGCTCTACTCGGAGGGCAAGGACAAGCTGGGGCAGACCAAGCTCGGCGAGAAGCTGGGCACCGGCAACGGCAACGGCAACAGCAGCACCGGCAGCAAGCCGGGGCTGACCGACGCCGACAAGCCGTTCGCCGGCACGCCGGCCGCCGTCGGCGCCAAGTCCGGCTCGACCGGCACGGGTTCGACCAGCTCGACCGGCTCGTCGACCACCAGGTCGTCCGGCACGAGCACCAACCTCTGACCCACCCCCGAGAGCGGGCCGATCGCCATGGGCGTCCGGCCCGCTCTCGTCTGTCCGAACGAGACCCCGCTCCTACTTTCGCTTATTCTGAACAAAAGTAGTGGGGATCGATGAAAAACTTTTGGCGGCAATCTCTTCTCTTTGGTCTCGGTCGCAAATATCGTCTCGCGTAGAACCTGGCCAGGCTCTTGTCCCTTCCAGCGACCTCCTCAGCCACGTCACCGGAGGCTGAGGCGGACCCGCGTCCAGAGAGGCAGTCAGGACATGAACGACACATCGCACGGCCTGAGCCGTCGCCGGGTGCTCGGCACCATCGCCGGGGCGGCGGGCGCCGTCGCCGCCGCCGGGCTCGCCCCGTCGGCCGCGTTCGCCGGCAACGGGGTGCTCGTCCCGACCGGCAAGCGGGGCATCATCCTCTACAGCGTCCGCGACCGGATCGGCGCCGCCCCGGACGCCACCGGCGTGCCGTACGGGTTCGAGCGCGTGCTCGCCCGGCTCGCCGAGATCGGCTACAAGGAGGTCGAGTTCGCCGGGTACACCCAGCACACCTCGATCCTCGGCCGCCAGATCACCCCGGCGGAGATCCGCCAGATCCTGGACGACAACGGGCTGCGGGCCAACGGCTCGCACGCCTCCGTCCCGAGCACGGTCACCCCGGACACCATCGCGGCGTTCGAGCAGACCCTGGACACCGCCGAAATCCTCGGCATGACGCACATCGGCACCGGCAACGACCCGACCGGCAGCAACTACAAGGCCGACTGGGACGCCGCCGTGGACCGGTGGAACACCTTCGGCGAGATGGCCGCGGCCCGGGGCCTGAAGCTCTACACCCACAACCACGACGCCGCGTACGACTTCCTGCGCGACAGCGGCCCGCTGGACGCGCAGGGCCGGCCGACCCGGTCCTCGGGTGTGCGCAAGTTGGAGTACTTCATCGCACGGACCAACCCGGAGTGGGTCTGGTTCGAGATGGACATCTACTGGGCGCACGTGGCCCAGCACCGGTTCCGCAGCTACACCGACCCGGACGGGGTGACCCGGACCAGCATCTTCGACCCGCTGGCCGTGGTCGCCGGGCAGACCAAGCGGTTCCCGCTGTTCCACGCCAAGGACGGCACGTACAACCCGGCCAGCGCGGCCGGGTACGAGATGGTGCCGCTCGGCCAGGGCGACATCGACTACGGCACCTTCTTCGCGAACATGGGCGCGAAGGGTTACCACAACCCGATGTGGGAGCAGGACAACGCACCGGGCGGCGCCGCCGACCCGGGCCGGTCCCTGCGCTACGCGGAGGTCAGCTATCGGCACATGTCGGGTCTGCGGGGCTGACGGACTCGACACCGGATCGCAGGGGCCGCACCGGGAAACCGGTGCGGCCCCTCGCGTCACGCGGCCGTGATGCCGGTGTGGCACATTCGGGGGGAGGTGATCGTGATGACGATGGTCGGACCGGAGACCGCCGACCAGGCGCGGCTGCTGCGCCTGCTGCGCGACGACGGCCCGCGCTCGCGGGTCGAACTGGCCGACGCCCTGGGGCTGCCCCGGGCCCGGTTCACCAGCGAGGTGGAGCGGCTGGCCGCGCAGGGCCTGGTGGAGACCGCCGGGCCGGCCGCGTCCCGGGGTGGCCGGCGTTCCTCGCTGCTGCGGATCGCCCGGCAGGTGCGCTTCGGCGCGGTGCGGGTCGGCGACGGGCGGCTGGCGGTCGCGCTCACCGACGGCGAGCTGACCCTGCTCGCCCGGCACGACGAGCCGGTCGACGTGCGGCTCGGCCCGGAGGTGGTGGTCGGCCGGGCGGTCGAGCTGCTCGGCAAGCTGCGGGCCGAGGCCGGGCTGGCCCGGCTGGCCGGCGTCGGTGTCGCGCTTCCCGCGCCGGTCGCGGTCCGCGAGGGCG
>NZ_WBKT01000280.1 GCF_008868175.1 Micromonospora sp. AMSO31t | reverse complement strand
CTGCGCGGTGGACGAGTTCGGCGGGTTGATGAAGAGGTGGTTCTCGCGGACCTCCAGCTCCATCGGCCCGGGCCGCCCGGAACCCTTGATGGTGTCGACGAGCTGCCCGTTCGCGTCGAAGGAGTACACCGTGCCGGTGGTCTCGTCGGCGCAGTAGAACCGGCCCGCCCAGGCCACCGCCGGGCTCAGCTCCCCGCCCGCGCCGGGCACCGTGAACCGCTGCACCTCGGCGGCGTCGCGGACCACGTGCACCTTCCGCTCGCCGCTCACCGTGACCGGCACCTGCGGGCCGGTGGTGCGCGTCGGCAGGCTGCCCGGGGCGGTCATCGTCAGGTTGGCCCGCTGCGTCTGCCCGGCCCGCACGGTGACCAGCGAGGCGGAGGTGCGGTCGAGCACCGCTACCCCCTCGTCCAGCGTGGACACGACCAGCTCGTGGGCCGGCTCCGCCACCTCGTACGTCTCGACGCGCTTCGGGCTGAGCCCGGCGGGCGGCGCGGCGCCCGGGGTGGCCGGCAGCTCGGCGGCCGTGACGGCGGAGACGGTGCCCTCGCTCGGCACCGCGATCCACAGCTTGCCGGCACCGTCGAACGCCCCGCCCGTGATGCCCGGCGGGTAACGCACCGGCTCACCCACCGGGGTCAGCGACCGCGGGTCGAGCTGCCGGACGATGCCCTGCACCGCGTCGACGACGAACGCCTCGTCCTCGTGCAGGGCGACGCTCACCCCGAGGCCCGGCGCGGTCGGCGTGGTCGCGGTGATCTGGAGGGTGGCCAGGTCCAGCGAGCTGACCTGGCCGGTGTTCAGATCGCGCAGGATCAGCAGCCGGTCGGTCTGGGCGACCTGCATCTGGTGCCGGCGCCCGCCGGGCACCTCCATCCGGGTGTCCACCCGGGCCGTCACCCCGTTGACCCGGGCCAGCTCGCTGCGGCTGGTGCTCCACAACCAGGAGGCGGCGTCGTAGTTGGCCACCGCGTTGTCGGCGGCGCCCAGGCCGAGCACGGTCAACCCCATGGCGGCCAGCAGCGCGGCCACGGTGCCGATGGTCACCAGCCCGCCCCGCATCCGGGACCGGGGGCGGGCCGTCTCCGGCCCGGTGCTCGTGACGCTCTCGATGGTGGTCACTGGCGGCTGCCTCCCCGCGTCGGTGGGGGAGGGCGGCACGCGCGGTCGACCCTCCCCAGAGCCGGGAGCCATCATAGGGGCCGGCCGGGACCGGTGGAACCCGCACCGTCCTCCTGTGGACACCGAGCGTGTCGTTGCGGCCGCTAGTTCGGCGTCGTGCCACCCTCCCGGTCGGTGCAGACCTGACCCGAGGTGGCGTAGGTGTCCGTCGAGTAGACGGCCAGCACCGTGAAGCAGTAGTCCAGCTTCGGACTCAGCCCGTTCACCGTGTAGCGGGTCTGCCCGGCGTCCACCGTGGCCATCACCCCCAACTTCTGCCCGGCCCGCCCGCCGGCCACCACGAACGGCACACCGCCGCCCGTCGGGTCGGTCCAGGTGACCGTGATCGTGGTGGTGTCGTCCTGCAACCGCAGGTCACCCGGCGGTGGACCGCTCACCTTCGGCTTCGCCGCCGTCGGTGCCGGCGCGGGCGGCGGCGCCGGGTCACGGTTGAGCAGCACGGCGCCCACCCCGACGGCGGCCGCCACCACGACCACCACGATGCCCGCCACCAGGGCCACCACCGTCCGGTTGCGGCCACGCGCCTCCGGCTCCTCCGCCGCCGGGTACGCGGCCGGCTGGTGGAACGCCGGCGGCACCGCCGGCCAGGCACCCTGGCTCGGGTACGGCTCCGGGGCCGGCTGTTGCGACTCGGGGAAGTCCAGCAACCCGTCGTAGACCGGCAGCGGTCGCGGCGTGTCCTCCCCGCTCTCCGGTGCGGGGACCGGGTCCGGGTCCACCGTGTCGGGCTCGTCCACGACGGGCTCGGGACGGGGATCGCCCGGCCGGTCGAGGCCCTGCGGCGGGGCGGCGCTGCTCCACGGCGGCGCGGTCATCCCCCACGGCGGCACGGGCGAGGCGCTGACCGGCGCCGCGGCCGGCGGCCCGCTCACCGGCGGCGGGTACCCGGGCGGGCCACTGACCGGGTATCCGGCCGGTGGCACCGTCCCGGACGGTGGGCCGCTGGCGGGTGGTGCGCTGAACGGTGGGCCGCTGGCGGGTGGTGCGCTGAACGGCGGGTTGCCGCCCGGCGGGGTGGCGAAGGGTGTGCCCGTGCCCGGCCCAGCGCCGGCCGGGGGAGCGCTGACCGGCGGGGGCGGAGGCGGCACGGCGCTTCCCTGCGGAGGCGACGCGGGACCATCGACAGCCGGCGGAAGGGGCGCCCCGCTGATGGGTGGGCCGCTGACGGGCTGCGGCGGGAAGGGCGTGCCGCTGACCGGCGGACCGCTCACCGGGGGCGCACTCACCGGGTCGGTGCTCACCGGGGGCGCACTCACCGGGTCCACGCTCGCCGGGGGCGCGCTCACGGGCGAGTTGCCCGCCGGGGGCCCGCTGACGGGCGGGCTGCTCACCGGAGCGGCCGCGCCCGGCGGCGAGGCGCCGATCCGCTCGGCCTCCTCCCGGAGCAGGGGGCCGATCTGCTGCACCTGGATGGTCGGCTTGTCCCACCCCGGCACCGGGGCAGCTGGGGTGTCGCCCCCGCCGGGCTCGCCGCCCGTGGCCGGCTGGCCGGGCGTCCGATGTGGCGGGACGGCCGTCGCCGGTGTGGCCGCCGGCGGGGTCGGGATGGGCGCCGCGGCCGGCGCGGTGGGCACCGGCGGGGCGGA
>NZ_WBKT01000279.1 GCF_008868175.1 Micromonospora sp. AMSO31t | reverse complement strand
TTCGCTGTCAGAGGATCGTGCGGGCCGGGACGCGGTGACGCCGGCAGGGGGTCCCGGCCCGTTCGCTGTCAGAGGATCGTGCGGGCCGGGACGCGGTGACGCCGGCAGGGGGTCCCGGCCCGTTCGCTGTCAGAGGATCGTGCGGGCCGGGACGCGGTGACGCCGGCAGGGGGTCCCGGCCCGTTCGCCGCAGCAAAACCTAGAGCCGGCGGTTCTCCCGCACGAGGCCGCCCTCGCACCAGTCCCGGTAGACGAAGAGGTCCGGCCGGGCGAGCAGCACGCGGCTGTTGTGCGCCCAGTTGCGCATCAGCTCGTCGCCGGCCCGCTCGGCCTGCTCCACGAGCTTGCGGAAGCGGCGCTTCGGGTGGGCCCGGAAGTTCGTGCGGATGCCGTCGGCGGCGTAGATGTAGAGGCAGTGCAGGGCGAACCGGCGGGCCGGGCAGGCCGGGTCCATGGCCAGGTCGAAGAGGGTCTGCACCAGGTGGTCCCCGGCGACCAGCAGGTCCCAGTCCGGGGGCATGGAGGTGAGCGGGACGGAATCCGGCTGGTAGGCCCACGACCTCAGCTCGGCGGGCGAGGGGTCGACGGGATTGGCGAAGCCGTGAAACGTCTCTTCCTGCACGCTCACCGGCCGACCTTCCGCTTGCGCTGGCGGGGGCACCGGCCACCCGCGGACCCTGGCTGCTGGGGCGACACGTTAACGCGGTTTCGCCGGGTGGCGGTAGACCTTCCCGGAATCAATTCGGCAACCGTTGGCCGGGCCGGGTCCACCGTACGGCCGACCCGGCCCGGCCGAGGTCACTCGGCCACTCCCACCGGCACCGGTCGCCGGGCAGCGCTGCGCCGGCGCAGCCAGCGCTTGAACCAGGGCAGGTCGGGCAGGCGGGCCAGCATCGGCCCGGTCACCACGGTGATCAGCACGTACGCGGTGGCGAGCGCCGCCAGCCGGGGCTCGACCGGGTACGCGGCGGCGACGGCCAGGCCGGCGATGACGATGGAGAACTCGCCGCGCGGGGTGAGCGCGAAGCCCGCCCGCCACCGGCCGGGCTCGGCGATTCCGGCCCGGCGGGCGGCCAGCCAACCGGTGGCCAGCTTCGTCCCCATGGTGACCACGGCCAGCAGGAACGCCGGCAGCAGCACCGGCGGCATGTCCAGCGGGTCGGTGACCAGGCCGAAGAAGACGAAGAAGACCGCGGCGAAGAGATCCCGCAGCGGGGACAGCAGTTCGGTGGCGTGGTGCGCCACCGGCCCGGACAGGGCGATGCCGACCAGGAACGCGCCGACCGCGGCGGAGACCTGGAGCTTGGCCGCGGCCCCGGCGACCAGCAGGGTGAGGCCGAGCACCCCGAGCAGGAGCGCCTCGGGATCCTTGGCGGAGAGCGCGGCGGAGATCAGGTGCCCGTACCGGATGGCGACGGCCAGCACGACGACAACGGTGAGCACCGCGACGGCGAGCGCGATGCCGCCCTTGACCAGGCCGACCCCGGCGAGCAGCGCGGTGACCAGCGGCAGGTAGAGGGCCATGGCCAGGTCCTCGATCACGAGGACCGAGAGGATCACCGGGGTCTCCCGGTTACCGACCCGGCCCAGGTCGCCGAGCACCTTCGCGATCACCCCGGACGACGAGACCCAGGTGACGCCGGCGAGCACGACGGCGGCCACCCAGCCCCAGCCGAGCAGCAGGGCGAAGGCGAAGCCGGGCAGCGCGTTGAACACCGCGTCGATCAGGCCGGCCGGCGCGGCCGAGCGGAGGTTGCCCACCAGTTCGTTGGCGCTGTATTCCAGGCCGAGCATGACGAGCAGCAGGATGACGCCGATCTCGGCGCCGACGGCGAAGAACTCCTCGCTGGCGTTGAGCGGCAGCAGGCCGCCGTGGCCGAAGGCGAGGCCGGCGAGCAGGTAGAGGGGGATGGGTGAGACACCGAAGCGACGGCTGAGCCGGCCGAGGAGGCCGAGCAGGAGCAGCAGCGCGCCGACCTCGACGAGCAGCGTGGTGGATTCGTGCATCCGCGCCTCAGCCGTCCGGGTCGGCTTCGGCGAGGATCGCGGTGACCCCGTCGAGCCCTTGCCGGGTGCCGACCACGACGACCACGTCACCGGCCTGGAACCGGAAGGCGGGATCGGGCGAGACGTTCACCTCGCCCTGACGCAGCACCGCGACGATGGAGGCGCTGGTGCGGGTCCGTGCCTTGGTGTCACCGAGCCGCCGGTTGACGTAGCGGGAGCCGGCCGGGATGGCGATCTGCTCGGTGAGCAGCCCGGCGGCCTGCTCGCGCAGCCCCGCGAGCTGGCCGAGCATCAGCGACGCGCCGAGGATGTCGGCCAGCGCCTCCGCCTCGTCGTCGGTCAGCGGTATGTCGTGCTGACAGGAGTCGGGATCGTCCGGGTCGTAGAGGACCAGGTCGCGGCGGCCATTGCGGTGGGAGACCACGCCGAGGCGGCGGCCGGATTCCGTCATCAGATCGTGACGGACGCCGATCCCCGGTAGGGCAGTCTGTTCGACACGTACTCGCACCCGCGCAAGGCTACCGTGCGGAGGAGGGCCCCATGATCGGTCGACGAGTGCTCCGGACCGTCGGTCTGCTGCTGGTGCCGGCCCTCGCCGCCTGCTCGATCGGCGACGTCCGCCGGAACCCACCCGACCGGTCGTCGGCGTCCCCCCGGCCCGCGCCGACCGCGCCGGTGCCGTCGCGGGCCGTCGGCTTCGACGAGGTACGCCACGTCCGGGTCGCCGTCGACCGCCGGTACGACCGCCCGTTCGTGGAGTTCGCCGACGCCGAGCA
>NZ_WBKT01000278.1 GCF_008868175.1 Micromonospora sp. AMSO31t | reverse complement strand
CACCGGGATCGGCACCACCGGCTCGTCCGGGGCCTCGACCGGGCGCCGCGACCCGTCCGGGAAGCGCAGGTGGTAGCGCTGCCCGTCCCAGACCCCGACCGGCGCCTGCGGGTCCCGGCCCACGAAGAACGCCCGGTACGCCCCGATCGCGTCGAGCAGCTCCCGCTCCTCCCGTGCCGTCCGGTCCCGCTCGGCGGGCTTGCGGTCCAGGCCCCGGCGCATCCCGTCGCGGAGCAGGGCCAGCCGGGTGGCGGCGAACTGGTAGCCGCGCATCGCCTTGACCCCGCCGTCACCGGCCACCCGCCGGGCCCAGGTGCGGGCGGCATGCCGCCGGCCCAGGCTGCCCAGCGCGGCCACCTCGGGCGGGGTGAGCCAGCCGGCCCGCACGTAGTCCGGCAGGGTGCGCTCGGTGAGCCGCCCCTCCCAGGCACGCAGCCAGACGGCCAGCCCGACCATCCCGAAGAAGATCGGCACCATCACGCCGATGTAGCCGTAGAGCGCGATCAGCGGCTGCCCGGTGGCGGCGGCCAGCGAGGGCAGCAGGTTCCAGGTGCCGTGCAGCATCATGGCCAGCAGCAGGCCGGCGAGCGGGGCGAGGAAGCGCACCCGCCGGTCGGCGGTGCGCGCGGCGACGCCCAGCCCCACACCGGTCATCGAGGTGAACAGCGGGTGGGCGAAGCCGAAGAGCAGGATCCGCACGATGAAGATGGCGATCACCTGGCGCGCGCCGGTCGCCGGGCCGTACTCCTCGACGCCCGTGCGGTAGCCGTAGCCGCCCAGGTAGAGGATGTTCTCCACCATGGCGAAGCCGACCGCGGAGAGCCCGCAGTAGACCAGGCCGTCGGTGACCCCGGAGAACTCCCGGCGCCGGAAGATCAGCAGCAGGAGCGGGCCGGCCGCCTTGGTCAGCTCCTCGATGAACGGGGCGACCAGCACGGCGGTCAGCGCCGCGGGCAGCCCCCAGTCGTCGAACAGCCGCGCACCGGTCTCGTTGACCAGTAGCGAGATGGCGGTGGAGACGAACGCGCCCCAGGCGAAGCAGAAGATCAGATATTTCAGCGGCTCCGGCTCGTAACGGTCGAGCCAGAGGAAGCAGGAGACCAGCACCGGCACCGGCAGGATCGCCGCGAGCACGCCGACCAGCAGCGCCTCCGCGCCGAGACTCTCGCCCAGCGTGAAGACCATGAAGACCGCACCGGCGGCGATGAGCAGCACCACCCCGGCCAGCGCCAGGAACCGCCGCCAGCCGAGCCGGCGCAGCGGCATCCGGGGGGCCGGCGACCCGGGCGGGACGGCGGGCGCGGTCGGCGGCGGCGGCAGGGCTCCGCCGGGCGGGGTGACGGCCATGCGGTCAGCGTAGTCACCCGCGACCCACTGGTCCGGTCGCATCGCGACCGCTATGCTCCCGTTCAGGTCACGAGCGCCAGCGTCAAGCCCCGGCTTGCTGGCCGGCAACCCTCGTCGAGTTCGCGGTGGGGTGCCCCGGGTGATGACCGGGCCCAGCCCGAACCGCGTGCTGGGCAAGCGCGGACCCCGTCCCGGTGCCCACCCACCCGGGGTCCCCCTGGACCCGGGAGGCTCCGGCATGACCGTCACCCTCGTACCCTCGCTGCCCACGCTCGTCACCCCGAGCCGGCCGGACCCGCTCGGCGTGCTCGGCGTACCGGGGGAGATCAACCTGGACCACGCCGCCAGCGCGCCGTGCGCGCGGGCCGCGGCCGACGCGGTGGCCGAGCTGCTGCCCTGGTACGCGAGCGTGCACCGCGGCGCCGGCGCGCTGTCGCGGCGCTGCACGCTCGCCTACGAGCGGGCCCGGCAGACGGTCGGCGACTTCCTCGCCGCCCGCCCCGACGACCACGTGATCTTCACCCGGAACACCACCGACGCGCTGAACCTGCTGGCCCGGGCGCTGCCCGCCGGCACCACGGTGGTCACCTTCGCCGGCGAGCACCACGCGAACCTGCTCCCGTGGCCGCGCGGCTCGGTCCGGCTCCCGGTGCCGGACGGCCCGAGCGGCGCGGTCCGCTCCCTCGACGCCGCCCTGAGCGAACTGTCCCGCGACGCCCGCCCCGGCCTGCCCGTGCTGGTCGCGGTGACCGGCGCGAGCAACGTGACCGGGGAGCGCTGGCCGGTGGCCGACCTGGCCCGGGTGGCGCGCCGGCACGGCGCCCGGATCCTGGTGGACGCCGCGCAGCTCGCCCCGCACGCCCCGGTGGACCTGGCGGCGCTGGACGTCGACTACCTGGCGCTGTCCGGCCACAAGCTGTACGCCCCGTTCGGCACCGGCGTGCTGGTCGGCCGCGGCGACTGGCTGGACGCGGCCCCGCCGTACCTGGCCGGCGGCGGGGCCACCAGCCACGTCGGGGCGGCGACCCACGAGGTGCGGTGGGCCACCGGCCCGGCCCGGCACGAGGCGGGCACCCCGAACCTGCTCGGCGCGGTGGCCCTGGCGGCGGTGTGCGCGGCGCTGGCCGATGCCGACCGCGACGCGCTGCACGCCCGCGAGCAGGCGCTGGTGGGCCGGCTCCGGGCGGGCATCGCCGCCCTGCCGCACGTGGTGGAGTTGCGCACCTTCGGGCCGGACGCGCCCCGGGTGGGCATCGTCAGCTTCGTGGTCGCCGGCCGGGACTCAGCCGAGGTGGCCGCCCACCTGGCGACGGCGCACCGGATCGGCGTCCGGGACGGCCTGTTCTGCGCCCACCCGCTCGCCCGCCGCCTGCTCACCGAGGCGGCGACCCGCAGCGGCCGCCGGGACCTGCCCCCCACCGCCCTCCGCGCCAGCCTCGGCCTCGGCACCACAAGCTCCGACGTGGACGC
>NZ_WBKT01000277.1 GCF_008868175.1 Micromonospora sp. AMSO31t | reverse complement strand
ATGGGGGGCGGGAGTTGTGCTGTGCGCGCCGACGGCCCGGACGGGGCAGCCCGTGGCTCCCCGGTCGGCGGACCCGTCGCCGAGGCAAGGTGAGCGGCGCTCGCAGCATTGTGGGTCGCCGGCCGGCCCAGCGGGAGAGCCGGACCGGCCGGTATCGCCTTTCTGTCGGAAACCCGACAGACAGTCAGCCTCGGACGGCCGCCATCGCCTCCGCCAGCCGCCGGACGCCCTCGTCGATCCGGTCGGCCGTCACCGCGGAGAAGGCCAGCCGCAGCGCGTGCCGGCCGCCCTCGATCATGAAGTCGCTGCCCTTGACCACCGCGACGCCACGCTCCGCCGCCGCCGGGGCGAGCCGGTCGACCTCCACGTCCTCGGGCAGCTCGATCCAGAGGAAGTAGCCCCCGTCCGGCTCCACGAACCGGGCCTCGGGGATGTGCCGGCGAAGCGACTCGGCCAGCACCACGGCGCGCTCACCGAGCGCCGTCCGCACCGTGTGGATCGACCGGTCGATCTCGCCGGAGACACAGAACTGGTGCACGATCGCCTCGGAGACCATGCCCGGCGAGATGTACAGGTTGGTGGCCCGCTTGGCGATCTTCGCGATCACGTCGGTGGGGCCGACCAGGTAACCGACCCGGACGCCCGGGCAGACCGTCTTGGTGAAGCTGGACGCGTGCACCACCACGCCCCGCGTGTCCATCGACAGCATCGAGGGCAGCGGCTCACCCCGGAACCGGATGTCCGCGTACGGGTCGTCCTCGAAGATCGTGAAGTCATACTCGGCGGCCAGGTCGAGCAGCTCACGACGCTTCTCCAGGGAGAGGGTCACGCCGGCCGGGTTCTGGTAGTTCGGGATGACGTGGGCCAGCCGCGGCCGGACCCCCGACTCCAGCAGCTTGCGCAGCTCGGCGGTGTCCAGGCCGTCCGGCTGGATCGTGACGCCGTGGATCTCGCTGCCCATCTGCTGGAGGTTGAGCAGCGTCCGGTCGTACGTCGGGCGCTCGACCACCACGGCGTCGCCCCGGCGGACCAGGTGGTCGAAGAGGAACGCGTCGGCCTGGAGCGAGCCGTTGGTGATCAGCACCTGGTCGGCCTCGACGCCGTGCTTCTCCGCGATCCACTTCCGGAGGGGCGGGTAGCCGACGGAGGTGCCGTACGCCGTGATCCCGGCGGGGTCGGCGTCGAAGGCGCGGACGGCGGCGGCCTTGAGCCCCTCGACATCGACGATGTCCAGCGAGGGAGCCCCACGGGCGAAGGAGATCAGCTGCTCGGCGGTCATGCGCACGAGCCTAGGGCCTGGTCCGGCGGGTCCGACCGCCATACACGCGAAGTTCAACATGCGGGCGGCCGCTCCGTCCACCAGGGCCGACGCGAATTCGAAACGAGTTCGCGGCTGTCTACCATCCGACCGGAAGCTGGCGCCGGGACCACCGGCCGCCGAAGGTTTGCGGGTCGCGGCAGGCCCGGGGAGACAGGTGGTGAGGCTCGTGACCGAGGACGACGCCGGACGGCTCGACGACCAGCAGTTCGCGCAGTGGCTGGCCGGCCGGGCGGGCGAGGCGCTCACCGCGCTGCGGGCCCGGCAGGGCTTCGCCGACCCGAAGGCGCTCAAGGACGCCGGCGACCGCGCGTCGCACGAGCTGATGACCGCCGCGCTGGCGCGCTGGCGGCCCGCCGACGCGGTGCTCTCCGAGGAGGAGGCCGACTCGCGCCGGGCCTGGGCCGACGGCGAGCGGGCGCCCCGGCACGACGCCGACCGGGTCTGGATCATCGACCCGCTGGACGGCACCCGGGAGTTCTCCGAGGCCGGACGGGACGACTGGGCGGTGCACGTGGCGCTCTGGCAGCGCTCGGCCGCGCCGGACGGCGCCCTGGTCGCCGGCGCCGTGGGCATGCCGGCCCGGACCACCGTGGACGGTGACCAGCTCATCCTCGGCACCGCCTGCCCGACCCCGAAGGCGGTCGACGGGCCGATCCGGATCGCGGTAAGCCGCAGCCGCCCGCCGGCCTTCGTCGGCGAGCTGGTCGAGCTGCTCGGCGCGCAGGCCGTCCCGATGGGCTCCGCCGGGGTCAAGGTGTGCGCCGTGGTGACCGGCGAGGTCGACGCGTACGTCCACGCGGGCGGCCAGTACGAATGGGACAGCGCCGCCCCGGTGGCGGTGGCCCTGGGCGCCGGGATGCACGCGTCCCGGGTCGACGGGTCACCGCTGCGCTACAACCGGGCCGACCCGCGCCTGCCCGACCTGCTGGTCTGCCGCCCCGAGCTGGCCGACCGGCTGCTCGACGCGATCGCCCGCACCGGGGTCGAGATGCCCGCTTCGACCGTCACCGACACCCTGGGTGGGGCGTTCGGCTGAGTGTTGCGGTACGCACGGCCCAGGTGACCGGAGGATATCGTCGGTCGGAATGCACGTCCGACCTGAGCCCCGAGAGACGGGCCACCGCCAGCCAGGGAGGGTCATGCCGGCCGAGCGAGACCAGCACAACGCCTTCGGACAGCCGACCGGCCTCTGGCCGGGGCAGGACGTCCCGCGCCAGCAGGGCGCGCCCGTCCTGCCCTGGCCCGAGGCCGCGCCGCCGGTGCCACCGGCCGAGGCCCGATCCGGCCTGCCCTGGCCGGAGACCGGGCCCGGTCACGCCGACCCCGACCCCCGGTGGGCCGGGGCCGACCGGGGACACGCCTGGCCGGCGCGGCAGGCCGGCCCGGCCGGGCACCCCGACGCCGATCCGGGGGCAACCTGGACGGCGGACGCCGACTGGCCGCCGCACGGCGGGGAGCAGGACTGGCCGCCACCGGGCGGGGAGCACGACTGGCCGCCACCGGGCGGG
>NZ_WBKT01000276.1 GCF_008868175.1 Micromonospora sp. AMSO31t | reverse complement strand
TCCCGGCCCCCACCATCGCCGACGGGCTCCGCCCGAGCTGCGTCGGCGACCTGCCGTTCGCGGTGGCGCGGGACGCCGTCCGGGGCGTCGTCCGGGTCGACGACGACGCCATCGCCGACGCGTTCCGGCTGCTCCTGCTGGAGCTGAAGGTGCTCGTCGAGCCGTCCGGGGCGGCCGGACTGGCCGGCGCGCTGCGGCTCGCCGGCGGCCCGGAGGACGGGCGGTACCGGACGGTCGGCGTGGTGCTGACCGGCGGCAATGTCGAGGCGGAACTGGTGGCCCGGCTGGCGGGGGGACCCGTCGCCGACCTGGCCCGGATGGAAGGGGTGGCGGCGTGAGAGCTGCGATGCGGATCGGTGTCCTGTTCGGTGGCCCGTCGGCCGAGCACGAGGTCTCCTGCGCCTCGGCGCTCGGTGTGGCCCGGGCCCTGGCGGAGCGGGGCCACCAGGTGGTCGCACTCGGGATCACCCGCGCCGGCGGGTTGCGGCTGGTGCCGGAGCCGGTGCTGGCCGAGCGCTGCGCGAGCGTGGGCGCCGGCCGGGCCATCGACGACCGGCTGCCGGTGACCGGCCCGGCCGTCGAGCTGCGGGCCGGGGCCCGCGCCGGCACGGTGGCGGTCACCGCGGCCGACGCGCCCGGCGCGGTGCACGCCGAGCTGGACGTGGTCTTCCCGGTGCTGCACGGCCCGTACGGCGAGGACGGCGTCGTGCAGGGGCTGCTCGAATCGCTCGGCGTGCCGTACGTCGGGTGCGGGATCCTCGCCTCCGCCGTCGGGATGGACAAGGTGGCGATGAAGCGGGCGCTGCGGGCCGAGGGGGTGCCGACCACCCCGCACGTCTGGTTCGACGCGCCGACCTGGCGGGCCGCGGAGGACCCGGAGAAGCTGGTCGTCGGGTTGCGCCGGCCGCTGTTCGTCAAGCCGGCACGGATGGGCTCGTCCATCGGGATCTCCCGGGTGGCCGAGGGCGACGACCTCGTGGCGGCCGTCGAGGAGGCGCTCCGGCACGACCACGTGGTGCTGGTCGAGCAGGGCGTGACCGGCCGGGAGCTGGAGTGCGGGGTGCTCGGCGGCTGGCACCCGGAGGCGTCGGCGGTCGGCGAGGTCCGGGTCGAGGGCGGCTGGTTCGACTACCGGCAGAAGTACTTCGGCGACGCCGACCCGATGACCGTCCCGGCGCCGCTGCCCGACGAGGTCACCGAGCGGATCCGGGAGCTGTCCGTGCGGGCGTTCACGGCGATCGGCGGCTGGGGACTGGCCCGCGTCGACTTCCTCTACGACGAGGCGACCGGCGACCTGTTCGTCAACGAGCTGAACACCCTGCCCGGCTTCACGGCGCACTCGATGTACCCGAAGGTGTGGGCCGCGTCCGGCGTCGACTACCCGGAGGTGGTGGACCGGCTGGTGGCGCTCGCCTTCACCCGGCACGAGGCCCGGCCCCGGGGCGGTGGGGCATGATCCTGCTCTCCGATCCCCGGGTCGCCGCCGTGTCCAGCCGGGACGACGGCGATCCCCTGATCGACCTGCGGGAACTGCCGGAGCTGCGGCTGGACACCCGGGCCGCCGACCCCGCCGGGGCGTACGCCCGGGTGCGGCGCGGGGTCGCGGACCGGTTGCTGGCCGCGCAGCTTGCGCTGCCGGCCGGCCTGCGCCTCCTGGTCGTCGAGGGGTACCGGCCGTACCGGGCGCAGCTCGACATCTTCACCGGCTACCGGGACGAGCTGCGCCGGCGCTACCCGGACTGGCCGGCGGACCGGCTGCACCGGGAGACCACGAAGTTCGTCTCGCCGGTCGAGGTGGCGCCGCACAGCACCGGTGGGGCGGTCGACCTCACCCTGTGCGACGCCGACGGGATCGAGCTGGACATGGGTACGGCCCTCGACGCCACCCCGGAGGAGAGCGCCGACGCCTGCTTCACGGCGGCCCGGCACATTCCGGTGAGCGCGTGGCGCAACCGGCAGGTCCTGGTGGCCGCGCTCAGCGGGGCGGGGCTGGTGAACTACCCCACCGAGTGGTGGCACTGGTCCTACGGCGACCGCTACTGGGCGTTGCTCACCGGTGCGCCACACACCCGTTACGGTCCGTTGTGATCTGCCGTCCCGACTGAACGGTCCGGCCCTCCCGTCCGTACCACGCGTCGAACGAGACCACCGGACGACGGGAGAGACAACGTGAAGGTGCAGCGCAAGCACGTGCTGGCGGCGACCGTGGCACTGGCCGCCTCGGCGGTCGTCGCGGTGGGCACGGGGATGGGGTTCGCGGAGACCACCCCGACCGGCCAGTCGGCCTGTGCGGGGTCGGTGACCTTCTCGGCCGAGGGTGGGGCGCCGGCGGCCACCAGCGACCGCTTCCCCGTGGGCACCCGGTTGCGGCTGACCAACCTGGACAACCGCAAGGTCGCGACCGTCACGGTGACCGGCCCGTCGGGCAGTTGCGTGCTGCTCAACGCGGCGGCCATGGACCTGGTCCGCGAGCCGGGCAAGAACGTCATCCGCCGCAACCTGGTCGAACGCCTCGACGGCGGCGCCCCGGCGACCGGCGCGGCGGGGCCGGGTGGCGCCCCGGTCGGCGAGGCCCGGCCGGGCAACGCCCAGCCCGGCGGCGCGCCCGCCAGCGTCTGCAGCGGGGCGATCACCTTCTCCGCCGAGGGCGGGGCGCCGGCCGCCACCAGCGGGCAGTTCCCGGTGGGCACCCGGCTGCGGGTGACCAACCTGGACAACGGCAGGGCCGCGACCGTGACGGTCACCGGGCCGTCCGGGAGCTGCGTGCTGCTCAACGCGGCGGCCATGGACCTGATCCGGGAGCCGGGCAAGAACCTGGTCCGCCGCAACGTGGTGGAACTGCTGCGCTGAACCGGCCCGGCAGGGTGGGTGGCCGGTCTCT
>NZ_WBKT01000275.1 GCF_008868175.1 Micromonospora sp. AMSO31t | reverse complement strand
CCGGAGGTCGATCCCCCCGGCACGGCAGAGGCGACCCGCGGTGTCGCGGGTGGCCAGGTAGATCGTGAAGTCCGACGGGCTGCCCGGCCCCACCCGCTGCAACCGCAGCCGGCCACTGTCCACCCAGCTCCCCGGTCCCGCCAGCGCCCGCTGCACCGCGTCACCGAAGGCGTGCGCGTCCTCACCGGAGCCGTTCTCCACCGCCACCCGGAACCGGCGCAGCACCCCGGCCCGGCCCAGCACCCCTCCGGCCCGGTCGTCGTAGCCGAAGCCCCCCCGGCCGTGCGCGGGCACCGCACCGGGCAGCCGCAGCACCGGCGTGCTCGCCACCGGATCCGGCGACGCCGACGATGACAGTGACGGTGACGACGGCGGCACGCTCGGCGGCGGCGCGCCGGTCGGCTGGGGCGGCAGGGCCGCCGCGCCGGCGTTGACGAGCGCCTCGGCCCCGACGGACGGGTGCTGCAGCGCGACACCGATGCCGACCGCGGCGGTGACGAGGAAGGCACAGACCACGACCGCGGAACGCCAGCGGCCGGCGGGCGGGGCGGTGGGCCGCGCGGCACGCGGACGTACGGAGGTGGGCATCCGGCTCAGCCTGCCATGTCGCGGCGCCGCCCGCTCTCCTCCGTTTCGGTGATCAGCGCCCTGGCCTGCGCCTCCGTCCCCTCCCCACCGGGCGGCGACCCGTCGGGGGACGCCTCGGCGAGCAGCGCGAGCACCGCCCGCGCCACGGTCCGGGGCACCTCCAACTGGGCCACGTGCCCGACGCCGTCGAGCAGCAGCAGGCGGCTGTCCGGGATCACGCGGGCGGCCTGCGGCGCCACCCGCACGTCGACCAGGCGGTCCTGCCGCCCGCCCACCACGAGCGTCGGCACCCCCACCGCCCCCGCCAGCCGCCACAGCGACCCGGACCCCGGCAGGTACGACCGCAGGAAGCTGGAGACCAGGCCACGGAAGGTGCGGACGTAGGCGGCGGCGTAGTGGGCCGCCTCGTAACGGATCCGGATCTCCTCCACCGCCTCCTGCCGGCGCTGCTCGCTGATCCGGGTCAGGTCGGCGATGCACGCCTCCATCACCTGCTCGGCCATCACCTCGGGAGCGAGCTGGGCCAGCCGCCAGGCCGCCAGCCGCTCGCCGCGGGGGATCGCCAGCAGCGGCAGCATCCGCCCCTGCAACGAGCGGCGGAAGTCCAGGAACGGCAGGGCCGGGGAGATCAGGGTCAGCGTCCGGACCAGGTCCGGCCGCAGCGCCGCCACCCGGACGCAGACGGCGCCGCCGAGCGAGTTGCCGAACAGGTGCACCGACCCCCGGTCGCTGTGCTCGATCCACCGGACCACGCGGTCGGCGAAGGACGGCACGGTGTAGCGGCGGCCCGGCTCGCTGCGCCCGAAACCCGGCAGGTCGATCGCCTGGCCGTCGAGCCGGTCGGCGAGCAGGCCGGCCAGGTCCGTCCAGTTCTGGGACGAGCCGCCGAGGCCGTGCACGTAGAGCGCCGGTTCCGCGTCGGGCGCGGTGGCGGGGGTGTCCCGCACGTACGTCACCGTGCCGTCGAGACGGACGTGCCGGCCCGGCCAGGGCGGCGGGACGTGGTGCGCGGGCAGGAGCTGGTCCGGCCAGAGGGCGGCGGGCTTCATGGCTCCAGTCTTCCCGGACCGGCCCGGCCCGACACCGGCTCAGCCGAGCAGCGCCTCCAGCCGGCGGTTCACCGCGGCCAGGGTCGCCCGGACCACGGCCTGCCGGGGATCCCCGGCGACCAGGGCGGAACCGGCCAACTGCTCCACCCAGCCGTCGCAGACCAGCAGCACGACGACGGTCGCCACCTCGCAGTTGCCGAACGGCACCACGGCGGTGTGCTCGACGAAGCACCGCCCCCGCTCCCCGGCCGGCGCGGCCTGGCCGAGCAGCTCGTCCACCGCGGCGGCCGCGGCCACCGCGCACAGCCGCAGCACGTAGCCGTCGACGGCCGGCCCGGTGGAGTGCCCCTCGGCCGTGCGGTCCCCGGCGATCAGGCGGACCTCCACGGTGGCGTCGAGGCCGAAGGTGCTCACCTGGACGTGGTCGATCACCACCCGGGGCCCGGGCAGGCCGCCGGTGTCCAGCGGTCGCGACGGCGCGGTCTCCGTCGTGCTCATCTGCCCGCCGGAGTACGAGGTGCCGAGCGTGGCCGGGCTGCCGGTGGCCGTGCCGGCCGGGGCGGTGGCGAGCGAGGACTCCTCGACCGCGGCCCGGCCCCGGTGGCCGGCCTGCCGGCGGCGGCGCGGCGGCTCGGCCCCCGCGTCGGCGCCCTCGGCGGGCGCCTCGGCGAGTCGGCCGGCGCGTGCCTCGGGCGCCGCGAACCGGCCCTCGCCGGACCGGTTCTCGGCCGGCCGGTTCGGGCCGGACCTCGGACCGGCCGGGTCCCCGGCCGGTCGGGACTGCGGGCCGGTCAGCTCCTCCGCCGGGCCGGGCCTCGGGTCGGCCACGTCCTCGGCCGGACGGGACTGGGCCGCCGACCAGGCCGGGCCGGGCGCGTCCTCCGCCGGACGGGACTGCGGCGCCGACCAGGCCGGGCCGGGCAGGTTCTGCGGGGCGGCGGCCAGCCCCATCCGCTCCTGGAGCAGCCGGGCGACCACCCGGCTCACCTCGGCCGGGTCCGCGCCGTCGGCGAGGTCCAGCCGGAGGCTGTGCGCCCCGGCCGGGGTGCGGCGCAGGGCCGCGTCCCGAACGCCGGCCACCTCGCGGACGGCGTCGAGGATGGCGTTGACGTCGAAGCCCTCCGGCCGCTCGCGCAGCGGCGCGGGTTCGTCGTCCCGGCGCAGGTGGGTGGCGATGCGGGCGAGTTCGGGAGTCTCGGCGGGCGGTTCCACGGCGGGCGGCTCCGGCACGACGGGGACATCCGGCTCGGCGGGGACGCGCTGCGGCAGCACCGGGGTGAGCTCGGCCGCCTCGGCGGCCGGCGGCGGCTCCGGTGCGGACCGGCGGGCC
>NZ_WBKT01000274.1 GCF_008868175.1 Micromonospora sp. AMSO31t | reverse complement strand
CGGATCACCCCAATCCCCCGCTCGGGCGATCCGCCCATCCCCCACCCGGATGAGTCCGGGGCCGAGGTCAGGACAGGAGTCCGGCGTCCCGGGCGGCGCGGAGGCTGGGCCGGATGCGGTGGGTGGGCCCGACCTCGGCGGCGACCGCGTCGATGGTCTTGAGGCCCTCACCGGTGTTGAAGACGACCGTCTCCTTCGTCGGGTCGAGCCGGCCGGACTCGACCAGCTTGCGCAGCACCGCCACGGTGACGCCCCCGGCCGTCTCGGCGAAGACGCCGGTGGTGCGGGCGAGCAGGCGGATGGCGGCGCGGATCTCGTCGTCGTCGGCGTACTCCATCCAGCCGCCGGTGCGGCGCACCGCCTCCAGGGCGTAGAGGCCGGCGGCCGGGTCGCCGATGTTCAAGGACTTGGCGATGCCGGTCGGCTTGACCGGGACGATGGTGTCACTGTCGGCGTGCAGCGCCGTGGCGATGGGGTTGCAGCCGGCCGACTGCGCGCCGAACACCGCCCAGCCGCCGGCCGGCGCCTCGACCAGCCCGATCTCGACCAACTCCTGGAACGCCTTGTCGATCTTCGTGAGCAGCTCGCCGCTGGCCATCGGGATCACCACCTGGGCCGGGATCCGCCAGCCGAGCTGCTCGGCCACCTCGTAGCCGAGGGTCTTCGAGCCCTCCGCGTAGTAGGGCCGCACGTTCACGTTGACGAACGCGGTGTCCTCGAACTCGTCGGTCTCCACCAGCTCGCCGCAGAGCCGGTTCACGTCGTCGTACGAGCCGTCGATGGCGACCAGGTCGCCGCCGTAGACGGCGGTGGTCACCACCTTGCCCTGCTCCAGGTCGCTGGGGATGAAGACCACCGAGGGCACCCCGGCCCGGGCCGCGTGGGCGGCCACCGAGTTGGCCAGGTTGCCGGTCGAGGCGCAGGCGTAGCGGGTGAAGCCGAGCGCCCGGGCCGCGGTCAGCGCCACCGAGACGACCCGGTCCTTGAACGAGTGGGTCGGGTTGCCGCTGTCGTCCTTGACCCAGAGCGGTGCGGTCACGCCCAGCTCGGCGGCGAGGTGCGGGGCGGCGACCAGCGGGGTCAGCCCCGGGTCGAGGGTGACCCGGGAGGCCGGGTCCTGGCCGGCGGGGAGCAGGGCGGCGTATCGCCAGAGGTTCTTCGGGCCGGCCTCGATCTGCGCGCGGGTGACGGCGGCCAGGGCGGTCGCGTCGTAGTCGACCTCCAGCGGCCCGAAGCACTCGTAGCAGGCGTGCTGGGCGGCCAGCGGGTAGCGCGCGGAACAGGCGCGGCAGACCAGGGCGCGGGCCGGGCTGAGGCTGGTGTCGATGCCGGAGGCGGCGGGGATCGTCGACGTCATGTCGAGGGTTTCCTCTCATCTTTCCCCGCATCGCCGGGTGCGGCGGGGACGGAATTGGCACCTGCCCGCGGTCGCTCGTCGTCGAGCGCGCGGGTGGTTGCCGGGGCGTCGTCGGGCCGTATCCCTCAGCCCCTCTGGATGAGGTATGCAGTTGTGCCGCCGAGTCTATGCGTGCGCCGGGGCGCTGCCGAGCCGGGTTCCCACGGTGTGAGCGGCCCGGGTCAGCGCGCGACCGCGACCGGCTCGATCACCGCGGCGTGGTCGGTCACGGCGACCGCCGCCGGGGTGGCGGGCGCCTTCCGGGTACGGGTGGCCAGGTTCGCGGCCACCAGGGCGCCGATGGTCAGCGCGGCGCCGACCAGCTCCACGGCTCCCGGCCGGTAGCCACGCAGGATCTGCACCGCGAACGTGGTCACCGGGACCAGGTTCATGAACAGCGCCGCGTCGGCCACGCCGAGCCGGCGTACCCCGGTGTTCCAGGCGAGCACCGCGAGGACGGCGGCGACCACCACGGCGTACGCCAGTTGCGGGGCGACCGCGACCAGGTCGGCGGCGGCCGGCACGTGCTGGAGGCCGGTGAGGTCGGCGACCGCGCTGACGGCGAGCATGGCGAGCAGGCCGGCCACGGAGGTCAGCGTGGTGTAGCGCAGCGGGGACCACCCGGTGAACCGGCTCGCGCCGTGCGTGTAGAAGGCCCAGCCGAGCACCGCGCCGATCATGAGCAGCCCGCCCACGCCGAACTGGTGCAGCCCGTCGAGCCGGCCCCGCGTGATCACCAGGCCGACACCGAGCAGGGCGACCAGGGAGAGGCCGAGCAACGCCGGCCGGGGGCGTACGCCGTCGCGCGCCCAGCGGACGAGCTGGGTGACGAGCGGGGTGGCGGAGACGAAGAGGGCGATCTGCTGCGGGGTGGCGTGGCCGAGGGCCAGGTTGGTCAGCACGTTGAAGCCGGCGAACCCGAGCACCCCGAGCAGCACCACCTCCGTGGCGCGCCGCTGGGTCCGCAGGGCGGCCCACCCCTCGCGGGTCAGCAGCAGGGCGAGCAGCACGGCGGTGGCGAGCAGGTACCGGGCGGTGGTCAGGTTGAGCGCGTCCACCCGGGTGAGCGCGCTGGCCAGCACGGGGAACATGACGCCCCAGCTCACCACGGCGAAGAGCGGGAAGGCGGCGGAACGGGAACGCATCGCGGCTCCAATGTTCGAGTATCGTCGAACCAGCGGAGCCGACTCTAGGAGGTAGTTCGACGGATGTCGAACATAGGTTACGCTGGTCACATGGAGCTGCACGAACCCGAGCTGCGCGAGGTGCCGGTCACCAACGTGCTGGCCGCCCTGGCCGACGACGTCCGGCTGCAGATCGTGCGCGCGCTGGCCGGGGGCGGCGAGTACGCGTGCGGCACCTTCGAGTTCGGCGTCTCCAAGGCGACCCGCAGCCACCACCTGAAGGTGCTGCGCGAGGCCGGGCTCACCCGGACCCGGGTCGCCGGCACCAGCCGCTACGTGCGGCTGCGCCGCGAGGAGCTGGAGCGGCTCTACCCGGGGCTGCTCGACGCGGTCCTCGCCGCACCCGCCCGCGCCTGAACCCGCGCGCTCGCCAGAGCCTGGCCTCCGCGCCCGGGTCCCGCCGGTCGACCACGGGCTGGGATGATCGCCCCATGCGGACGGCGGCGGCACGGCTCGGAGCCCTCGCGGGCGTGGCGCTGCTCACGGCCTGCGCCCCGACGCCGGCGCCCGAGCCGGCATCCGCACCGGCCCCGCCGACCCCGGCCGCCAGCA
>NZ_WBKT01000273.1 GCF_008868175.1 Micromonospora sp. AMSO31t | reverse complement strand
CCGCCCCGATCCGCGTCACCCCGCCGGCCGCGCGGGGGTGGCGCCACTGTCGGCGCGGTGACCAGCGTGCGGCCCGCCACCGCGTACGCCCGCTGGAAGCGCAGCAGCCGGGCGACGGTCTTCGGCGGGAGGCCGAACTCCCGCCGGAACCGGACCGCCAGGTGGCGGCGGCTCCAGCCGACCTCCTCGGCCAGCGCGCCGACGCCCAGGGCCCCGCCGCTGGCGTCGAGGAGCCGCCAGGCCCCCACCAGGCGCGGATCGACCGACCCGGTCACCGCCAGCCGGGCGGCGAACGCGGCGTCGAGCCGGGCGAACCGGCCCGCCCAGTCGGGCAGGTCGGCCAGGTCGTCGCGGAGCCGGACCAGCCACCCGCCGAGCCGGTCGACCGGAACCGCGCGGTTGGCCAGCTCGCCCAGCGGCAGCCCGAGCAGCCGGCGGGCGGCCGGGGCGGAGAGCAGCACCTGCACGCCGGCGCCCTCGCCGGCCGTGCGCGTCGCGCACCAGCCGTCGAACGGCCCGGCCAGGAAGGCGCTCGTCCCGTGCGCGCCCCGGTCGGCGGCCCGCGGGTCGGTGACATCGAGCGGGGCGCCCCACCCGAGGATCAGCACCACGAAGGCGCCGGCCGCCTCCCGGCGCACCAGCGGGCCGGCCGAGTGCTCGCGGTAGCCCAGGTAGCGATCGACGTGGGGCCGGAGGCGGGGGTCGGGGAGCCCGATCACGGCCTCGGTGAGCACGCCGGCCTCCCCCTGCCCCGGGCCGTCACTTCACCCCGGCGGCGTCCATCCCGCGGAGTTCCTTCTTCAGGTCGGCGACCTCGTCGCGGATCCGGGCGGCCAGCTCGAACTGCAGCTCCCGCGCGGCGGCGAGCATCTGGTCGTTGAGCTCCTGGATGAGGTTGGCCAGGTCGGCCCGGGCCATGCCCTCCCGGGACGGGGTCGCCGCGCCCCCGCGGCTGCGGCTGCGGGTCTCCTTGACCGGCGCCTTGCCCCGCGACAGCTGCCGGACGGCCCCGCCGACCCGGCTGTTCTCGGTGTCCTCGGCCTCGCGGTAGATGTCGTCGAGGATGTCGTGGATCTTCTTGCGCAGCGGCTCGGGGCTGATCCCGTTGGCCTCGTTGTGCGCGATCTGCTTGGCCCGACGCCGGTTCGTCTCCTCGATCGCCTGGGCCATCGACGGGGTGATCTTGTCGGCGTACATGTGGACCTGGCCCGAGACGTTACGGGCCGCGCGGCCGATGGTCTGGATCAGCGACCGGCCGCTGCGCAGGAAGCCCTCCTTGTCTGCGTCGAGGATCGCCACCAGGGAGACCTCGGGCAGGTCGAGGCCCTCGCGGAGCAGGTTGATGCCCACCAGCACGTCGTAGTCGCCCTTGCGCAGCTCGCGCAGCAGCTCCACCCGGCGCAGCGTGTCGACCTCGGAGTGCAGGTAGCGCACCCGGATGCCGTTCTCCAGCAGGTAGTCGGAGAGGTCCTCGGCCATCTTCTTGGTCAGCGTGGTGACCAGGACCCGCTCGTCGCGCTCGGTCCGCAGCTTGATCTCGTGCATCAGGTCGTCGATCTGGCCCTTGGTGGGCTTCACGACGACCTCGGGGTCGATCAGGCCGGTGGGGCGGATCACCTGCTCGACGAACTCGCCCTGGGCCTGCTCCAGCTCCCACGGCCCGGGGGTCGCGGAGAGGAAGACCATCTGGCCGACCCGCTCCAGGAACTCGTCGAAGCGCAGCGGCCGGTTGTCGGCCGCGCTGGGCAGCCGGAAGCCGTGGTCGATCAGCATCCGCTTGCGGGAGGCGTCGCCCTCGTACATGCCGCCGATCTGCGGGATGGTCACGTGCGACTCGTCGACCACGGTCAGGAAGTCGTCGGGGAAGTAGTCGAGCAGGCAGTGCGGCGGGCTGCCGGGCAGTCGCCCGTCCATGTGCATCGAGTAGTTCTCGATGCCGGAGCAGAACCCGACCTGGCGCATCATCTCGATGTCGTAGGTGGTGCGCATCCGCAGCCGCTGCGCCTCCAGCAGCTTGCCCTGCCGCTCCAGCTCGGCCAGCCGCTCGGCCAGCTCGACCTCGATGTCACGGATCGCCCGCTCCATCCGCTCCGGGCCCGCCGCGTAGTGGGTCGCCGGGAAGATCACAAGCCCGTCGACCTCCTTGACGACGTCACCGGTGAGCGGGTTGAGGTAGTAGAGCTTCTCCACCTCGTCGCCGAACAGCTCGATCCGGACGGCCAGCTCCTCGTAGGCCGGGATGATCTCCAGCGTGTCGCCCCGGACCCGGAAGGTGCCGCGCTGGAAGGCCATGTCGTTGCGCGTGTACTGGATGTCGACCAGCCGGCGCAGCAACTGGTCGCGGTCGAGCTCCTGCCCGACGGCCACCCGCACGGCCCGGTCGAGGTATTCCTCCGGGGTGCCCAGGCCGTAGATCGCCGACACCGTGGCCACCACGATCACGTCGCGGCGGGTGAGCAGCGACATGGTCGCCGAGTGCCGCAGCCGCTCGACCTCCTCGTTGATCGAGGAGTCCTTCTCGATGTAGGTGTCGGTCTGCGGGATGTAGGCCTCGGGCTGGTAGTAGTCGTAGTAGGAGACGAAGTATTCGACCGCGTTCTGCGGCAGCAGCTCGCTGAACTCCTTGGCGAGCTGCGCGGCGAGGGTCTTGTTGGGCGCGAGCACCAGGGTGGGCCGCTGCAGCCGCTCGACCAGCCACGCCGTGGTGGCGCTCTTGCCGGTGCCGGTCGCGCCGAGCAGCACCGTGTTGCGGTCGCCGCGGCGCACCCGACGCTCAAGGTCGTCGATGGCTGCCGGCTGGTCGCCGGCCGGCTGGAACTCGCTGACGACCTGGAAGCGGCCGTCGAGCCGGGGAATGTCGAGCGCCATGACCTCAACGGTACGCCGGACGTCCGACACTTCCGGGCCGAGCGCGCACCGTCCCTGATCGGCTTCGATATTCCCATTGTGTGGCTCATCTCACCGGACTACCCTCGTACCGTAGGCCGCTCGCGGCGGCCGACCGGGCAAGGTGGCCGCCCCTCCGGGGCCCGGCCGCCCCCGGCACCGGGGGTCGCAGCACCCGAGAAACCGGCGTGCGCACCCGAGGTGGTCGCGCTCGACGCGCTGACCGGCCGCCGCGAGCGCCCCTGCTCGTCACCGAAACCCGGCAGCGGCGTTGTGCACTCGTGGAGACCTCTCCCGGACGCCGGCCGCGACGC
>NZ_WBKT01000272.1 GCF_008868175.1 Micromonospora sp. AMSO31t | reverse complement strand
ACCCCCCGGCCGGTGGAATCCCTCACCGCGCCCCCCGTACGTCCCCCGGCCGGCTGAGCCGCGAGGTGGCGGCGCGGGGCTAGCCTGCGATCATGACCCAGTCCGCGGACAAGCGTTCCGCCTTCATCGTCGACGTGCTCACCGAGGAGTTCGGGGCGTCGATGGCGATCGACCCGGCGGCGTTCCGCCGCAAGTTCCGCAAGATGGCCGCCTCCCCGTTCGCCTTCTACCGGGGCAGCGCCTCGCTCTTCTACGCCGACCAGCGCGGCGACTTCGCCAGCGACCGGTTCCTGGACGACCGGACCAGGCGGGTGTGGATCCACGGCGACCTGCACGCCGAGAACTTCGGCACCTACATGAGCGGCTCCGGGCAGCTCGTGTTCAACGTCAACGACTTCGACGAGGCGTACGTCGGGCCGTTCTCCTGGGACCTGAAGCGCTTCGCCGCCAGCGTGGCCCTGCTCGGCTACGCCAAGGCGCTCTCCGACCGGGCGATCGGGGAGCTGGTGGCCGGCTTCGCCCGGTCGTACCTGGCCGAGCTGCGGGCCATCGCGGCCGGCGGGGACGACGCGATCGGCTCGATCACCCTGGAGAACGCCGACGGGGTGCTGCGCCGGGTGCTCCAGCAGGCCCGGCTGAACACCCGGGTCGACCTGCTCGCCACGCAGACCACCATCGACAACTACGAGCGCCGGTTCTCCGTCGGCGACGGGGTCTTCGAGGTCGACGCCGCGACCCGCGAGCAGGTCAGCGCCGCGTTCCAGGACTACCTGGGCACGCTGCCGGAGGCCACCGCCCGGCTCCGCCCGGTCGCCGCCAACATCAAGGACGTCGTGCTGCGCAAGGGGGTGGGCATCGGCTCGGCCGGGCTGCCCTCGTACAACCTGCTGCTGGAGGGGCACACCCAGGCGCTGGAGAACGACGTCGTCATCTACATGAAGCAGGCGCAGGTGCCGGCGGTGGCGCGGCACATCGAGGACGAGCGGGTCCGCTCGTACTTCCGGCACCAGGGGCACCGGACGGCCGAGTCGCAGCGGGCGTTGCAGGCCCACGCCGACCCGTGGCTGGGCTTCACCGAGCTGGACGGGTCCGGCCAGCTCGTCGCCGAGGTCTCCCCGTACGCGGCCGACCTCGACTGGGCCGACGTCAACGAGCCCGAGGAACTCGCCGGGGTGCTCACCGACCTGGGCCGGGCGGTGGCCCGGATGCACTCGGTGGCCGACGACGAGTCCAGCCACGACCTGGTGGACTACTCCACCGAGGAGGCGATCGTCGCCGTCGTGGACGCCGACGCGGAGGGTTTCGTCGGCTACCTCATCGACTTCGCGCACACCTACGGCATCCGGGCCCGCGAGGACCACCAGCTCTTCGTGGACCTGTTCCGCAACGGCCGGCTCCCAGGCATCTGAGGCACCCGGGGCGCCGGAGCCCGCGCTCCGGTGCCCGCCTCACTGCTCGAAGTCGAGCACCACCTTGATGTCCTCGCCCGTCGAGGTGTAGGCGTCGGCGTACGAGGAGACCGGCACCCGGCGGGTGATCAGCGAGTTCAGCCAGGACTGGTCGGCGCGGGCCAGCGCCTCCGCCGCCAGCTCCCAGTGCCGCCGGTTGGCGTTCACCGAGCCGAAGACCACGTTGTTCTCCAGCACCAGCTCCCGGTTGAGCGCCCCCGCGTCGAAGTCGATGGTCCGGCCGCCGCTGGAGACGCCGGTGAGGCAGACGATGCCGTTGGTCCCGGCCTTGCACATCGCCTCCATGACCACGACGGGGGCGCCGGTGCACTCCACCACCACGTCCGGCACGAAGTCCAGCTCCCCGACCGTCGTGGTGTGGTAGGTGGCGCCGAGCGCACGGACCAGCTCCGGTTTGGGCCCGGTCTTGTTGCGGTCGAGCACGTGCACCGAGAGCCCGCGCTGGATGCCCAGCAGGGCGGCCAGCAGCCCGATCGGCCCGGCCCCGGTGACCAGCACGCTCTGCGGCTGCCACACGGCCCGGCTGCCGATCCGCTCGATGTGGTCCCAGGCCTTCGCCAGCACGCTTGTCGGCTCCAGCAGCATCCCGACCGGGGCGAGCGCCGGGTCCAGGCCGACGGCGAACCTCGGCTGCACCCGCCAGCGGTCCCGGGCGAAGCCGGGCAGCCCCTTGATCCCGTGCTCGGTGTAGCGGCCGTTGCGGCACATGTCCCACTCGCCGACGGCGCAGTTCGGGCAGGGCACCGGGTCGGGGTGCCGGACGATCCCCACCACGAGGTCACCGGGCTTGAGCGTGCCCGTCGGGTCCTCCAGCACCCGGCCGAGCGACTCGTGCCCGAGCACCAGCCGATCCTGGCCGGGCGGGGCCTCGCCGTAATCGCCCGCGATGATCTCCTGGTCGGTGCCGCAGATGCCGACCGCGACGGCCTCGACCAGGATCGCGCCCTCCTCCGCGGCCGGCTCGGGCCAGTCGTCGTCGAGGCGCAGCGAGTTCGGAGCTCCGGGAGCCACAGTGACAGCGCGCACGATGCTCATCCTTCCCCGCCGGGGGCCCGAGCGCCCGGCAAAGCGGCGGATCCGGCCCGGGGGAGCGTGGACGGCCCGACACGCCTCCCGGTGGTCGGCCCTAGGATCAGCGGCATGACTCCGGAAGAGGTCGGCCGGCGGGTGGTCGCGCTGCTCGCGCCCGTGGAGGCCACCACGTCGGTCTCCGGCGGTCAGGGGCACGCCCGCGCCACCGTCGACGTACCCCCGGCGAGCTGGCGCGACGCGGTGCGCGCGGCGCGCGACGACGCCGAGCTGGACTGCGACTTCTTCGACTGGCTGTCGGCGGTCGACGAGCTGGCCGACGGCTTCGACGTGGTGGCCCACCTCTGGTCGATCCGGCACCGGCACGGGCTGCTGCTGCGCACCCGGGTGCCCCGGGAGGCGCCGGTCGTGACGTCCGTGGTCGATGTCTTCCCCGGCGCGGCCTGGCACGAGCGGGAGACCCACGAGATGTTCGGCATCGGCTTCGACGGGCACGGCGAGCTGCGGCCGCTGCTGCTGCCGCCGGAGTTCGAGGGCCACCCGCTGCGCAAGGAGTTCGTGCTGGCCTCCCGGGTCGCCAAGCCGTGGCCGGGCGCCAAGGAACCCGGCGAGTCGGAGGCCGGCGGCGGCCGCCGGCCGATCCGGCCTCCGGGCGTGCCGGCGCCGGGGGAGTGGGGGACGGCGCCCACGCCGGCCGGCGCG
>NZ_WBKT01000271.1 GCF_008868175.1 Micromonospora sp. AMSO31t | reverse complement strand
CGTTCGGCTCGGGCGGGTGGACCGCGGTGGCCGGTCCGGCCTGGGTGGCTGGCGGAACCGGCCCCGGGTGCGACGGCGGCGTGGGCGCCTCGGCGGTCGAGCGCTGCGGAGGCTGGGCCCAGGGGGACTCCGGCCGGTCGCTCGGCGGCGTGCTCGCCCGGTGCTCGCCGGAGGTCACCGGCGGTTCGCCGGGCGTTCCGTGGGCGCCGGCCGAGGCTTCCGTCGAGGTCGCGCTCGCCTCCGGGATGGCCGTCGGCAGGGAGCCGGCTGTACCGTCCGCGCCGGCCGCTCCGAGGGAGCCGACCAAGTAGGGGGCGTCATCCGGGCCGGCCTTCGCCGGGTCGGCGGCGTCATCCGGGCCGCCGGCCTTCGCCGGGTCGACGGCGCCATCCGGGCGGGCGGCAGGCACGGGGGTGATCTCGGGGTCCGTCCCGATGCCGACCTCCGGGCCGACCGCACCGTTCGGGTCGGTGGCGTGGCTCAGGTGGGCGCCGGTCGTCCGGGGCGTGGGAATCTCGGGCGCGGCCCGGGCCGGGGAGGCGGCCGGTTGGTCGAGGGTGAACGGGAGGTCCAGGTCGACGGGGGCCGGCGCCGCGTGGGGCGCCTCGTCGCCCGCCCGTGCCTCGTCCCCCGCCGCGTCGACGGCCGGGGGCGCTGGCTCGGGCGAGGACGGTGCGGGCCAGGCCGGCGGGACGGGCCAGGCCGCCACGTTGGGCTGCGCCGGTGCCGCCCACGGCGGGGCGGTGACGATCCCGTCGGTCTGCTCGGGCGGCCAGAGCGGTTCGATGTCCCGCTCCGGCACCTGCGGTTGACCTGGCACGTGGGCCCGGTCGGCGTTCTCGTGCACCACGGTTCCTCCCCATTCCTCCCGCCGAGGATAGGCCGTCCGGCCAGCCGGGTGGCCCGAGCGGGGGGATCGACGGGGGTCAGGCCGTCCAGACCGCCCAGGCGCCCGGCTCGGTCCACCAGGACCGCTTCCGGCTCAGCTCGCCCTCGACGCCGTCGTCGAGGAAGGGCACCTTCTTGTCGCGGGGCACGACCGCCGCCGCCCGGCCGCGGGCCCGGCGCACCTCCAGCCGTACCCTTTTCCGGCCCCACAGGGACCGGGTGACCACGGGCACGGCGACCGCGACCTCGACCCGTCCGTCGGACGGGTCCGGGTCGGCCAGCAGCACCACGTCGTCCAGGCGCGCGTACCCGCCGGCGTTGCCGATCGCGCAGGCCATGATCGGCTCCTCGCCGGTGCTCAGCAGCGTGCCGTCGACCTCGATGCGGGCCCGCCAGTGCAGCGGCCGGCCCTCGTCGTCGGCCGCGCCGAGCAGCGCGCCGTCCAGGGTCACCGAGCCACCGTCGTTGCGGAGCAGGTCCAGCCGGCGCGTGGTGCCGTCCAGCACCGCGGCGGCCACCGCCGCCGGATCCCGGGGCAGGCCGAGCTGCGCGGCCAGGTCCCGCGCCGTCCCGGACCGGGCCGGGTCGAGCGGGAGTACGCCGACCGGCGGCAGGTCCGGCACGGTCCGGTTGTCGGGCAGGTCGGCGGGGCGGCGGCTGGGCGGCGGAGCGTACCGCCGGACCAGCCGGCGCAGCACGGCGCGCAACTGACCGTCACTGGCCGTGGCGACGACCAGCCGGGTCTTGGAGTCGGGGTCCGGCCAGGTGAGGCCGTCGGCGCGGGGTGGGCCGTCGAGGCGGGCCAGCACCTCGTCGATCTCCGCGTCCGAGCGGGCAGTGACGGTCTCCACCCGGGCGCCCAAGGTGGTCAGTGCATCCGCGCAGGCCAGCACCGGTACGCGCGGCGTCTCGCAGCGCTCCTCGGGCTGCTCGCCGGCCGCCTCCGAGGCGCCACCGCAGCAGGCTCCACCGCTGCCGCAGCCTCCACCGGGAGCGTCCCGCTCCGAGCCGAGGGTGAGCAGCACCACGTCGTACACGAAGGAGCCTCCTGCTTCTCGACGAACCCCTGCCGGTCCCGCCGTCACTACTTGTTAGCCTGACACCCCGGGCTCGCCGACCGGTCGCCACCTGGCACCCGAGCCTTCTGGAGGCGGAGAAGATGCCAGCGATCGTGCTCATCGGCGCTCAGTGGGGCGACGAGGGCAAGGGCAAGGTTACCGACCTGCTGGGTGAGCGGGTCGACTACGTCGTGCGCTACTCCGGCGGCAACAACGCCGGCCACACGGTGATCACCCCGGACGGCCAGAAGTACGCGCTGCACCTCATGCCGTCCGGCGCGCTGTCGCCGAGCGCGATGATCGTCATCGGCAACGGCGTCGTGGTCGACCCGAAGGTGCTGCTGGAGGAGATCGACGGTCTCGCCGAGCGGGGCGTGGACGTGTCCCGGCTGCGGATCTCGGGTGACGCGCACCTCATCATGCCGCACCACCGGGCGCTGGACCGGGTGGTCGAGCGCTACCTGGGCAGCTCGCGGATCGGCACCACGGGCCGGGGCATCGGCCCCGCCTACGGGGACAAGGTCGCCCGCATGGGCATCCGGCTCCAGGACCTGCTGGACCCCGGCATCCTGCGCAAGAAGCTGGAGCTGGCGCTCCGCGAGAAGAACCAGCTGCTGTTCAAGGTCTACAACCGCAAGGCGATCGACGTCGACGGGACGATCGAGGAGTACCTGGGCTACGCGGAGCGGCTCAGGCCGTACATCGCGGAGACCCGGGTCATGCTCTGGGACGCGCTGGACCGCGGCGACACGATCCTGCTCGAGGGCGCCCAGGCGACCATGCTCGACATGGACCACGGCACCTATCCGTTCGTCACCTCGTCGAACCCGACGGCGGGCGGGGCGTGCGTGGGCGCGGGCATCCCGCCCACCGCGATCACCAAGGTCATCGCGGTGAGCAAGGCGTACACCACCCGGGTCGGTTCGGGCCCGTTCCCGACAGAGCTGTTCGACGACAACGGCCAGCACCTGCGCAAGATCGGCCACGAGTACGGCACCACCACCGGCCGTGAGCGCCGCACCGGGTGGTTCGACGCGGTCGTGGCCCGGTACGCCTGCCGCCTCAACGGCGTCACCGACCTGGTCATCACCAAGCTCGACGTGCTGACCGGCATGGCCAAGGTGCCGATCTGCGTCGGCTACGAGATCAACGGCGAGCGTTTCGACGACATGCCGATGACGCAGACCGACTTCCACCACGCCACCCCGATCTACGAAGAGCTCGACGGCTGGTGGGAGGACATCACCAAGGCCCGTACCGAGGCCGAACTCCCGGAGAACGCCCGCCGCTACATCGCCCGCATCGAAGAACTCTGCGGCACAAAGGTGAGCATCGTAGGCGTAGGCCCCGGCCGCGAAGAAAACGTAAT
>NZ_WBKT01000270.1 GCF_008868175.1 Micromonospora sp. AMSO31t | reverse complement strand
GCCGCCCACCGAGGGCGGCCGGGCCCGGCTCTGGCTCGGCCTCGGCGTCGGCGCGCTGGCCGTGCTGCTCTGCTGCGGCGGGGGCGGCGCGGCCGTGGTCGGGCTCGCCGTGAGCAACGTGCAGGCCGTCGAGGAACAGGGCCGTGCGGTCACCGACGACTACTACCAGGCGCTCGTCGTCAAGGACTGGTCCAAGGCGTACGACCGGCTCTGCGACGACGCCCGGCGGCGCGAGTCCCGGGCGGAGTTCGAGCAGCGGGTGGCCACCGAACCGCAGATCTCCGGCTACCGGGTGGGCGAGGTCGACACCGCGACGCTGACCGTGCCGGTGGACGTCACCCTGGCCGGCGGCCGGCGCGAGGCGCAGACCGTCACGCTGGCGCCTGACCAGCAGACCGGCGGCATGGAGGTGTGCGGGGTGAGCTGACGGGCCCCCGGTATTCTGCTGGGCTCGGGCCCGCGGTGGTCGTACCGTTGTCCCGAACCGTCCGGTTCCACTCACATCGCCCCCGCCGACCGCCAGCCGGCGTAGGAGGAAACATGCCAGCCGACCGTATCGACGCCGTCGTCAGCCTCGCCAAGCGCCGGGGCTTCGTCTTCCCCTCCAGCGAGATCTACGGGGGCACCCGGTCGGCCTGGGACTACGGTCCGCTCGGCGTCGAGCTCAAGGAGAACGTCCGCCGGCAGTGGTGGAAGACCATGGTCCAGCAGCGCGACGACGTCGTCGGCCTGGACTCCGCGGTCATCCTGGCCCGCAAGGTCTGGGAGGCCAGCGGCCACATCGCCGAGTTCGTCGACCCGCTCACCGAGTGCCAGTCCTGCCACAAGCGGTTCCGCGCCGACCACCTCGAAGAGGCGTACGAGGCCAAGCACGGCAAGCCGCTCACCTCGCTGACCGAGCTGAACTGCCCGAACTGCGGCAACAAGGGCACCTTCACCGAGCCGAAGATGTTCAACGGCCTCATGAAGACCTACCTGGGCCCGGTGGAGAGCGACGAGGGCCTGCACTACCTGCGGCCGGAGACCGCCCAGGGCATCTTCGTCAACTACAAGAACGTGGAGACGGTCGCCCGCAAGAAGCCCCCGTTCGGCATCGCGCAGACCGGCAAGTCGTTCCGCAACGAGATCACCCCGGGCAACTTCATCTTCCGGACCCGCGAGTTCGAGCAGATGGAGATGGAGTTCTTCGTCGAGCCGGGCACCGACGAGCAGTGGCACGAGTACTGGCTCTCCGAGCGCTGGAACTGGTACCTCGACCTCGGCCTCTCCGAGGACAACCTGCGCTTCTACGAGCACCCCAAGGAGAAGCTCTCCCACTACTCGAAGCGCACCGTCGACATCGAGTACCGGTTCCAGTTCGGCGGCACCGAGTTCGCCGAGCTGGAGGGCATCGCCAACCGCACCGACTTCGACCTGTCCACGCACAGCAAGCACTCCGGCGTCGACCTGTCGTACTTCGACCAGACGAAGCAGGAGCGCTGGATGCCGTACGTGATCGAGCCGGCCGCCGGCCTCACCCGCGCGGTGCTGGCGTTCCTGCTCGAGGCGTACGACGAGGACGAGGCCCCGAACACCAAGGGCGGCGTGGACAAGCGCACCGTCATGCGCTTCGACCCGCGGCTCGCCCCGGTCAAGGTGGCGGTGCTGCCGCTGTCCCGCAACGAGGCGCTGTCGCCCAAGGCCAAGCAGCTCGCCACCGACCTGCGCAAGCGCTGGGTGGTCGAGTTCGACGACTCGCAGGCCATCGGCCGCCGCTACCGCCGGCAGGACGAGATCGGCACCCCGTTCTGCGTGACCGTCGACTTCGACACCCTCGACGACAACGCGGTGACGGTCCGGAACCGGGACACCATGACCCAGGAACGCATCTCCCTGGACCAGGTCGAGCGCTACCTGATCGAGCGCCTGCCCGGCTGCTGACGCTGGTCACGGGGCCCCGACCGGTCGGTCGGGGCCCCGTACACTTGTGCGGTGACCGCCCCGACCCTGCCCGCGCTGCGTCCGCTCACCCTCGGCCCCCACCAGGTGTGGCCGCCGGTGGTGCTCGCGCCGATGGCCGGGATCACCAACGTCGGCTTCCGCCGGCTCTGCCGCGAGCAGGGCGGCGGCATCTACGTCTGCGAGATGATCACCACCCGCGCGCTCGTCGAGCGGAACCCGAAGACGCTCCGCATGATCGCCTTCGGCGCGGACGAACAGCCCCGCAGCCTCCAGCTCTACGGCACCGACCCGGAGATCACCGCCGCCGCCGTGCGGATCGTGGTGGAGCGGAACCTCGCCGACCACATCGACCTGAACTTCGGCTGCCCGGTCCCCAAGGTCACCCGGCGCGGCGGCGGGTCGGCCCTGCCGTGGCGGCGCCGGCTCTTCGCCCGGCTGGTCCGGGCCGCCGTGGCCGCCGCGTCGCCCGCCGGGGTGCCGGTCACCGTGAAGATGCGCAAGGGCATCGACGACGACCACCTGACGTACGTCGAGGCCGGCCTCGCCGCCCAGGACGCCGGCGTCGCCGCGGTCGCCCTGCACGGGCGTACGGCCGCGCAGCGCTACTCGGGCATCGCCGACTGGGACGCGATCGCCACCCTCAAGCAGGCGCTCGACGTGCCGGTGCTCGGCAACGGCGACATCTGGGAGGCCGACGACGCCCTGCGGATGGTCGCCCACACCGGCGTCGACGGCGTGGTGATCGGGCGGGGCTGCCTGGGCCGGCCGTGGCTCTTCGCCGACCTGGAGGCCGCCTTCAACGGCCGCACCGAGCGGCGGCTGCCGAACCTCGGCGAGGTGGCGGCGACCATGCGCCGGCACGCCGAGCTGCTGGTCGACCAGTTCGTGGCTGGCGCCCGCAACCCGGCCCGGGGCGAGCGTGACGGCTGCACCGACTTCCGCAAGCACGTCGCCTGGTACCTCAAGGGCTTCCCGGTGGGCAGCGAGCTGCGCCGCTCCCTCGCGATGATCGAGAGCCTGGCCCAGCTCGACGACCTGCTCGGCAAGCTCGACCCGACCGTGCCGTTTCCCGTCGAGACGCTGGGCCAGCCGCGCGGCCGGACCAACTCCCCGGGCAAGGTCTTCCTCCCGGACGGCTGGCTGGCCAGCCGCGACGACGACACCCCGCCGGACGGCGCCGAGCTGGACGACTCCGGCGGCTGACGCGCGAAAAGGGCCCGACCCCTGGTGGGGTCGGGCCCTTTCGTGTCGCTGCCGGTCGGATCGTCAGGAGGTGGAGTAGCCGCGGGTGGCGATCCAGTCGGCGAGGTTGTCGACGGTGATGCGGTAGGAGGCGGTGTTCGGGTTGGCGCTGTCGGCGATGGTCACGGTGTGGCCGTTGTTCTGGTAGCCGACGACGCTGA
>NZ_WBKT01000269.1 GCF_008868175.1 Micromonospora sp. AMSO31t | reverse complement strand
GTTGTGGGGTCAGGGGTGGAGGCGCTTCAGGGTTGCTATGTCGGCGGCGTGGCCCACGTGCTTCTCGGTGGGGGTTTCCACCAGGACGGGGACGCCGGCGGTGGCGGGGTGGCGCATCAGCTCCGCGAACGCCGGCTCGCCGATGGTGCCCTTGCCGATGCTCTCGTGCCGGTCACGGGTGGAGCCGCACAGGTCCTTCGAGTCGTTCGCGTGCACCAGCTTCAGCCGGTCCGCGCCCACCGCGGTGACCAGCGCGTCCAGCGTGGCGGTCATCCCGCCCTCGGCGGCCAGGTCGTGCCCGGCCGCCCAGGCGTGGCAGGTGTCGAAGCAGACGCCCAGCATCGGGTGGCGGTCCACCGCGTCCAGGTAGGGGCCCAGGTGCTCGACCCGGGAGGCCAGGGACCGGCCGCCCCCGGCGCTCGGCTCGACCAGCAGCATCGGCCCGCCGGTCGCCGCGGCCTCGTCGAGCAGCGGGAGCAGGGCCTCCCGGACCTGCCGCATGGCCGCCTCGGCGTGACCCGCGTCGACGGCGCTGCCGGCGTGGAACACCACGGCCTCGGCGCCGATGGCCCGGCCCCGGCGCAGCGCGTGGGCCAGGGTCTCCGCCGACCGCTCGACCGTGGCCGGGGTGGGGGAGCCGAGGTTGACCAGCAGCGAGGCGTGGATGAAGACCGGCAGGCCGCGCTCGCCGCAGCCGTCCCGGAACAGCACGTCCTGCTTCGGGTCGCCCGCCGGCAGCGCCCAGCCCCGCGAGTTGGAGACGTAGACCTGCACGGCCTCGGAGGCGGCCGCGTCGGCGTAGGGCAGCGCCGCCTTGGCCAGGCCGCCGGAGGTGGGGGTGTGCGAGCCGACCCGCCGGCGCGTGCCGCTGAGCCCCACGGTTCGCTCGCTCACAGGCAGGTCACCGTGACCGGGGTGCCCGGCGGCACCGGGGTGTTCTCGCCCGGGTTCTGGAACCGGGCCACCCCGTTGGGGTTGAGCTGGATGGTGACCGGGAAGCCCTGGCTCTCCAGCACCTGCTTGGCCTGCTGGCACGGCAGGTCGACCACCCTGGGGACGGGCACCTGGGCGGGGCCCTTGCTGACGTCCAGCTTGACCTGGGCGCCCTTCTCCACGCCGGTGCCGTCGGCCGGGCTCTGGCCGAGGACCTCGTCCTTCGGCTTGTCGGAGTCCTTGTACGTCTCCACCGGGGTCAGCCCCAGCCGGCCGAGGATGGTGCGGGCCTCGCCGAGGTTCTTGCCCACCAGGTTCGGCACGGTCGCCGGCGCGCGGCCCTTGCTCAGGACCACCGTCACCTTCGAGCCCGGCTTGACCACCGCGCCGACCTTCGGGTCGGTGGCCAGCACCACCCCGGCCGGCAGCGCGTCGTCGTAGCGGGAGCCGCCCTTGACCGGCACCAGCTTCGCGTCGCTCAGCTCGGCCTGGGCCAGCGCGAAGTCCTTGCCCACCACGTCCGGCACCGGCAGCCGCTCCGGACCGAGCGACAGGGTCAGGGTGATCGTGCCGCCCTTGACGATCCGGGTGGCGGAGACCGGGTCCTGGCCCAGCACCGTGTCCTTGGGGATCTTCTCGTCGTAGCGGGGCTCCGCGTAGTGCAGGGTGAAGCCGCCCCGGGTGGCCTGCGCCTCCGCGTCAACCTTGGTCAGGCTCACGAGCTGCGGGGCGACCGTGTAGCGGCCCACCCCGAACCACCAGCCGCCGACGGCGGCCACCAGGCCGAGCACCACGGCCGCCGCGGCGACCGCCAGCCGGCCGCGCGGCGAGCCCATCACCCGGGTACGCAGCTCGCCCAGCCGGGCGCCCAGGCCCTCGTCCTCGACGGCGCGGCGGCGGTGCGGACGCTGGGCGCCGCCCTCGGGCAGCCGCGCCCAGGCGGGGCGCTCGGCCGGGCGGACCGCGGCCACCACCATGGTGGGCTGCGCGAGCACGCTCGTCTCGTCGCCCACCGGCCGCAGCACCGCGGTGTGCGTGCCGTTGCCCAGCTCGTCCCGCGCGGCCTGCACCTCGGTGAGCAGCGCGCCGGCGTCGGCCGGGCGGGCGGCGGGGTCGCGCCGGGTGGCCCGGGCGACCAGCCGGTCGAGGACCGGGGGCAGCGCCGGCACCAGGGTCGACGGGGCCGGCACGTCGCGGTCGACGTGCTGCCAGGCCACCTCCACGGGGCGGTCGCCGTCGTAGGGCACCCGGCCGGTGAGCATCTCGAACAGCACGATGCCGGCGGAGTAGACGTCGGTGCGCGGGTCCGCGTGGCCCTGGGTGACCAGCTCCGGCGCCACGTAGGCCACGGTGGCCATGAGCTGGTTGCCGTTCTCCTCCTCGGCGCTCGCCTCGACCGCGCGGGCCAGCCCGAAGTCGGCCACCTTGACCACGCTGTCCACCAGGCTGGTGGTGCCACCGGTGGGCGGCTCGGCGACCAGCACGTTCTCCGGCTTGACGTCGCGGTGGACCAGGCCGGCCCGGTGGGCGGCGGCGATCGCGGCGAGCATCTGCTCGGCGATGGCCAGCGTCTCGTCGGGGTTGAGCCGGCGCCGCTCGGCGAGCACGTCGCGCAGCGTGCGGCCGCGCACGTACTCCATCACCAGGTAGGGGAGGCCGGCGTGGCTGCCCTGGTCGTAGACCGCCACCACGTTGGGGTGGGTGAGCCGGGCGATGGTCTTCGCCTCGTCGGTGAAGCGCTCGACGAAGCCGGCCATCCGGGCCCGGGCCTCGGGCGCCTGGGTCGGGTGAATGATCTTGACCGCCACGGTGCGCTCCAGGCGCTCGTCGGTGGCGGTGTACACGGTCGCCATGCCGCCACGGGCCACGCGACCGCGAATGCGGTAGCGCCCGTCGATCAGCGAGCCCAGCAACGTGTCGGCGACCTGTGTGTCCATCGGCAGGCAGTCTATGTGTCGGGAGGGTGAAGGTTGAACAGGATGCTACAGCCGGCATGCGACCGGCGGCACCGGCGCACGCGTCCGGCGGGGTACGGGGTGCCGCCGACCGGCCCCGCCGGGCACGTGGCAGGGTGGTCGGGTGACCGATTCCGTACCCGCCGAGAGCGCCACCACCGGGGCCGACCTGCCCGGACCGACCGACCCGGCCGGCTGGCTGACCCTGCCGGACGTGGCCGAGCGCCTCGACCTGTCGATCAGCAAGGTGCACCAGATGATCCGCGACCGGGAGCTGCTCGCGGTGCGCCGCGACGGCGTCCGCCGGATCCCGGCCGACCTGGTGGCCAACCGCACCGTGCTCAAGCACCTGCCCGGCGTGCTCAACCTGCTCGCCGACGCCGGGTACGACGACGAGGAGGCGCTGCGCTGGCTCTACGAGCCCGACCCGACCCTCGCCGGCACCACCCCGGCCGCCACCCTCGCCGGCGACCAGGCCCGCGAGGTCAAGCGCCGCGCGCAGGCCCTGGGCTTCTGACC
>NZ_WBKT01000268.1 GCF_008868175.1 Micromonospora sp. AMSO31t | reverse complement strand
AAGACGCACCAGGTGGGGGCCGGCCGGGTGTGGATGCTTCCCCACACCACACCCGGCCGGCGTACCGGCGGGTCCGTCGCCCGCCGCCCGGGGGTCGTGGGCGGCGGGCGACGATCCTGCCTTGACGGGTCCGGACTCGCGACTGTCCGGAGCCCGGTGCGGTCCGCGGAACCGCACCTCCCGGGAGCCGGAGCCGCGAAACACCGCTCCCGGACGTTGGAACGAGCGTACGACTGAATCGAACACTCGTTCTAACTGCTCTGACAGTACACCTCCCCTCCGACGAAAACGCAACGTGTGACGCGCGGGGAGACGGCCGGATTCTCAGGGCGCGCACAGCACCGGCAAAGGAGCCGCCGAACTCCGGCCCCCAGGGTTGACGGCATGAACGTCAGCCGTACCGCCGTCGCCGGCCCGCGGACCCCGCGCCGGACCCTGCCGGCGGCCCCGGCCTGGTGGGCCGACGTGGCCGGCGGCGCCGCGGCGCTCAGCCTGCTGGTGGTCACCGCGCTCTGGACCGCCGGCCGCGGCGTGCAGGAGCTGCTGGGCGGTCCGGCCACCGGCCTCACCTCGCTCGGCCGGCTGGCCGGCCTGGTCAGCGCCGACCTGATGCTCGTCCAGGTCGTGCTCATGGCCCGGGTGCCGCTCATCGAGCGGCGTTTCGGCCAGGACCGGATCGCCCGCTGGCACCGGCTCACCGGCTTCACCTCGTTCCACCTGCTCCTGGCGCACGTGCTGCTGACCGTCCTCGGGTACGCCGGCACCGCCCGCCGGGGGGTGCTCGCCGAGACCTGGGACCTCGTCGTCACGTACCCGGGGATGCTGCTGGCCACCGCGGCGCTGGCCCTGCTGGTGCTCGTGGTGGTGACCTCGGTCCGCGCGGCCCGGCGCCGGCTGCGCTACGAGTCCTGGCACCTGCTGCACCTGTACGCGTACCTGGGCGTCGCGCTGGCGCTGCCGCACCAGCTCTGGACCGGCGCGGACTTCGTCGCCTCGCCGCTCGCCCGCGCCTACTGGTGGACCGTCTACCTGCTGGCACTGGCCAGCGTGCTGGTCTGGCGGCTGGGGCTGCCCGCCTGGCGCTCGCTGCGGCACCGGATCGAGGTGGCCGCCGTGGTCACCGAGGCGCCCGGGATCACCTCGGTCTGGCTGCGCGGGCGCCACCTGCACCGGCTGCCCGTCCGGGCCGGGCAGTTCCTGCTCTGGCGGTTCCTGGACGGCCCCGGCTGGTCCCGGGCCCACCCGTACTCGCTGTCCGCGCCGCCGAACGGCGACCTCATGCGGATCACGGTCAAGGACCTGGGCGACGGCAGCGCCCGGGTGGCCGCCCTGCGCCCCGGCACGCGGGTGCTCGTCGAGGGGCCGTACGGGCGGCTGACCGGGGAGCACTGGCGCGGCGGCGGGATCACCATGCTGGCCTGCGGGGTCGGCATCACCCCGCTGCTGGCGCTGCTCTGGGAGCTGCCGTACGCGCCCGGCCAGGCGGTGCTGCTCCACCGCGCGCGTACCCCTGCCGACCTGGCCTTCCGGGCGGAGCTGGACCGGCTCGCCGCGGAGCGCGGGCTGGTCGTGCACCACCTGGTCGGCCCCCGGGCGACGCGCCCGTCCTGGCTGCCGGCCTACGCCGAGGGGCTCCCCGACGCGGAGGCGCTGCGCCGGCTCTCCCCCGGCGTCGCCGGCCACGACGTCTTCCTCTGCGGACCGGACGGCTGGGTCGACGCCGCCCGCGCCGCGACCCGCGCCGCGGGGGTCCCCGACGCGCACGTCCACCACGAACGGTTCGCCTGGTGACAGGCGCGAAGGGAGGATCCGTGCGACGGATCACCGGCTGGTTGCTCTCCACCGTGGCGGCGCTGGTGCTGCTGTTCAGCTACCGGACCAGCACCATGGGCGCGGGCGGGGAGAGCAGCGCGATCACCTCGGGCGCGGACGGCGCGGCCGGCAGCACCTGGCGCGGCGCGGGCGACGGCACCGGCACCACCGGCCCGGGCTCCCCGACCGACAGCGCCAGCGACAGCGGCAGTGACGACGGCGGCAGCGGCAGCGGCAGCGAGGACGGCGCCGGCGGCGGCGACGGCACGGCCACCGGGTCGGTGGCGCAGACCCGGTGGGGGCCGGTGCAGGTGAAGATCACCGTCTCCGGCGGGAGGATCACCGACGTCGCCGTGCTCCAGGTGCCCGACGGCAACCACCGGGACCAGGAGATCAACGACTACGCGGTGCCGATCCTGCGGCAGGAGGCCCTGGCCGCGCAGAGCGCGCGGATCGACACCGTCTCCGGGGCCACCGTCACGAGCGACGGCTACCGGGAGTCCCTCCAGTCCGCCATCGACGCGGCGCACCTGGGCTGACCATGACCGACGGACCGGACCGGCGCGCCTGGGTGGCGCAGGTGATGGGGCTGCCGGTGAGCGTGCACCTGCGCGGCCCCGGGGTGCGCACCGACGCGGTGGCCGGGCGGGTGGCGCGGGTCTTCGCCGAGCTGCGCGACGTGGACGCGACGTTCAGCACGTACCGGCCGGACAGCGTGCTGGGCCGGCTCGGCGGGGCGGCGCCCGACCCGGCCGCCGCGGATCCGCTGGTGCGCGAGGTGGTCGAGCGCTGCGAGGCGGCCCGCGTCCGCACCGGCGGGTGGTTCGACGCCCGGCGGCTGCCGCTGCCCGGCGGGGGCACCGGCTTCGACCCGTCCGGCCTGGTCAAGGGGTGGGCCGTGGAGCGGGCCGCGCGCTGGTTGGCGCTGCCCGACCACGACCTGTGCCTCAACGCCGGCGGGGACGTGCTGCTGCGCACCGCGCCGGGCCGGCCGGCCTGGCGGGTCGGGATCGAGGACCCGGACCGCCCCGAGCGGCTGCTCGACGTCGTCGCCCGCCCGCATGGCGCGGTCGCCACGTCCGGCACCGCGCGGCGCGGCGCGCACATCACCGACCCGCGCGCCGGGCGGCCGGCCGAGGCCGTCCGGTCGGTCACCGTGGTCGGCCCCGAACTGTTGTGGGCCGACGTGTACGCCACCGCGGCCGTCGCCCGCGGCGCGGACGCGCTCGACTGGCTGGCCACCCTCGACGGGTACGCGGCCCTGCTGGTGGACTCCGCCGGCGGGGTCCGGGCCACCCCGAACTGGCCCGGCTCCCGGCCGGCGGCTCAGACCCGGGCCGCGTAGTCGGGCAGGTCGGTCTCGGTGGCCAGCGAGCCGGTGCTGCGGACCAGCAGCGACTGGACCGGGCGGGTGGCCAGCAGGCGGTCCCGCAGCCACAGCCCCCAGCCGGTGGCCGGGGCGAGGAAGTGGCCGGGGCTGGCGCCGCGCTGCCAGCGGCCGGCGTAGGCCCGCATCCGCCGCTCGTACGCGGGCAGCGCCACCCGATGGTCGCCGCCGGCCAGGGCCAGCTCACCGGCGAGCACGTACGCCCCGACCAGCCCGGTGCCCACCCCCATCCCGCCGAGGGTCAC
>NZ_WBKT01000267.1 GCF_008868175.1 Micromonospora sp. AMSO31t | reverse complement strand
CTGCCCCGCCGCACCGGCGGCGAGTCGCCGTGGTCCGCGCCCCCGCGCGCGACCACCCGACCGGAGGGCACCACCGAGATCCGTTGACGACCGCGGGCGGGCCGGTCACCCGGCCCGCCCGCCCGATCGTCACCCGTTCGGGTCAGCCCTTGAGCAGCTGGCGCGCCATGACGATGCGCTGCACCTGGTTGGTGCCCTCGTAGATCTGGGTGATCTTCGCGTCCCGCATCATCCGCTCGACCGGGTAGTCCCGGGTGTAGCCGTAGCCGCCGAGCAGCTGCACCGCGTCGGTCGTGATCTCCATGGCGGCGTCCGAGGCGAAGCACTTGGCCGCCGCGCCGAAGTAGGTCAGGTCGGCGTCGCCCCGCTCCGACTTGCCGGCGGCCGTGTAGGTGAGCTGCCGGGCCGCCTCCAGCTTCATACCCATGTCGGCGACCATGAACTGGATGCCCTGGAAGTCGGCGACCGGCTTGCCGAACTGCTTGCGCTCCTGGATGTAGCCCTTGGCGTAGTCCAGCGCGCCCTGCGCGATGCCGACCGCCTGCGCGGCGATGGTGACCCGGGTGTGGTCCAGGGTCCGCATCGCGGTGGCGAAGCCGGTGCCCTCTGCGCCGATCATGCGGTCGGCCGGGATCCGGACGTTGTCGAGGTAGACCTCGCGGGTCGGCGAGCCCTTGATGCCGAGCTTCTTCTCCGGCGCGCCGAAGCTCACCCCGGCGTCGGCCTTCTCCACCACGAAGGCGGAGATGCCCTTCGAGCGGGCTGTGGGATCCGTCACAGCGAAGACCGTGTAGAACTCCGAGACGCCCGCGTTGGTGATCCACCGCTTCACGCCGTTGAGCACCCAGTGGTCGCCGTCCCGGACCGCCCTGGTGGTCATCGAGGCGGCGTCGCTGCCCGCCTCCGGCTCGGAGAGGCAGTAGGAGAACATCGCGTCGCCGGCCGCCACCGGCGTCAGGTACTTCCGCTTCAGCTCCTCGGAGCCGGCCAGGATCAGCGGCATGGTGCCCAGCTTGTTCACGGCCGGGATCAGGGAGGACGAGGCGCAGGCCCGGGCCACCTCCTCGATCACGATGGCCGTGGCCAGGGCGTCCGCGCCGGCGCCGCCGTACTCGACCGGGATGTGCGGGGCGTGGAAGTCGGCGGCCCGCAGCGCGTCGTAGGACGCCTTCGGGAACTCACCCGTCTCATCCGCCTCAGCGGCGTGCGGAGCGACCTTCGCCGCACAGACCTCCCGGACCGCCTCCCGGATGGCCTCGTGCTCCTCCGGCAACCGGTAGACGTCGAACGACTGATCTGCGGGCATGTCGGCCCTCCCCTTTCACGGCTATCATGCGCAGTCTGTGGCGCCTGGAAGGCTGCCGACTGCCGCAGACTGAAGGATAGCCACCAGGGTTCAGCCGGACCCTACCGGCGGGTAGGCTCGCGCACGAGGTAGGGCGACGGGCCACAACTACCCTCACACACAAGACGACAGCATTCCCCCGGTGCCGGCCCTGGCGCCCAGCCCGAACGCGACGCAAGGAAGCGCCGCCAGTGCGAGCGGAGAAAACAGGCGTGACGATCCCGTACCCGAACACCCAGCCGATGCCCGCCATCGCCGCGGTGACGCCGCCCTCCGGCGCGGCCCGACCCCGGGTGACCTTCCTGGGCACCGGCTACCTCGGCGCCACGTACGCCATCTGCTACGCGGAGCTGGGCTACGAGGTGCTCGGCTTCGACGTCGACGCGGAGAAGATCGCGAAGCTGAACGCCGGCGAGGTGCCGATCCACGAGCCCGGCCTGGACGAGCTGCTCCGCCGCAACCTGGCGGCCGGCCGGCTCCGCTTCAGCACCGACATCCAGGAGACCGCCGACTTCGGCGACGTGCACTTCATCTGCGTCGGCACCCCCCAGCGGGCCGACGGGATGGGCGCCGACCTGTCGTACGTCGAGGCGTCGGTGACCAGCCTCGCCCAGCACCTGTCCCGCAAGGCGCTGATCGTCGGCAAGTCCACCGTGCCGGTGGGCACCGCCGAGTGGGTGGAGCAGCTCGTCGGCAAGCACACCCCGGCCGACCTGGGCGTCGAGGTGGCCTGGAGCCCCGAGTTCCTCCAGGAGGGCTTCGCCGTCGACGACGTGCTGCGGCCCAACCGGATCGTCGTCGGGGTCAAGAGCGAGTGGGCCAACGGCATGCTCTACGCCGCCCACAAGGGCGTCTTCGACCTGGCCGCCACCGAGGACCGCGAGGTGCCGCTGGTGGTCACCGACTTCGCCACCGCGGAGCTGGTCAAGGTCGCCGCGAACGCTTTCCTGGCCACCAAGATCTCCTTCATCAACGCGATGGCCGAGGTCTGCGAGGCCGCCGGCGGCGACGTCACCCAGCTCGCCCGCTCGATCGGCTACGACCCCCGGATCGGCAACCGCTTCCTCCAGGCCGGCCTCGGCTTCGGCGGCGCCTGCCTGCCCAAGGACATCCGGGCCTTCCAGGCCCGCGCCCAGGAGCTCGGCGCCGGCGAGGCGCTGCGCTTCCTGCACGAGGTGGACCTGATCAACCTGCGCCGGCGGACCCGGGTGATCCAGCTCGCCGCCGACCTGCTCGGCCGCCGCTCCGGCCCGGCCGGCCCCGACCTCTCCGGCACCCGGATCGCCGTGCTCGGCGCCACCTTCAAGCCGAACACCGACGACGTCCGGGACGCCCCGGCCCTCGCGGTCGCCGCGCTGCTCGGCAAGGCCGGCGCCGACGTGCACGTGTTCGACCCGCAGGGCGTGGAGAACGCCCGCCGGGCCGTGCCCGAGCTGACCTACGAGGCGACCATGAACGACGCCGTCGAGGGCGCCGACCTGGTCTGCGTCCTCACCGAGTGGGCCGAGTTCCGCAACGCCGACCCGGTCGCCCTGGGCGAGCTGGCCAAGGGCCGCAAGGTGGTCGACGGCCGCAACTGCCTGGACTCCACACTGTGGACGCAGGCCGGTTGGGAGTACCGGGGCATGGGCCGCCCCTGACGCCATGAACCGTCGGCCGGCCGGCCGGGGATCCGTTCCCCGGCCGGCCGGCTCTTTTTGTTGTCCGGAACGCGCCGGCAACGGTCGAAATCCGGGCCCGGTCAAGGCATGCTGCGACTGGGAGGTTCACCGCGCGGGGGCCGACCGGACGGGAGAGTGTCGTGCAGACCTTCAGGTGCGCCTCGTGCGGGCGGGAGATCAAGCCCGCCGTCGCCTGCCCGCACTGCGGCGCCGACCAGCCACAGTGGGCCGAGCACCTGGCCGAGATCGAGCGCTCGATCGCCGAGATGAAGGCCCGCGACGCCGAGATCGCCCGCGAGCAACGGCAGATCGCCGCCAAGATGCAGGCCGCCCTCTTCCAGCGGGACATCCTGGCGCACGCCGGCGAGGAGCGGACGAAGCAGGCCACCCGGCCCCGCCGCGTGCTGCGCCGCCGGCCCGGCCGCCGCCCGCCGACCGCCACCACCGGCGCGCC
>NZ_WBKT01000266.1 GCF_008868175.1 Micromonospora sp. AMSO31t | reverse complement strand
CGCAGCAGCAGCCCCCGGCGGGTTGGCCCGCCCCGCGGCAGCAGCCTGCGCCGGGTTGGCCGGCCCCGCAGCAGCAGCCGGCACCCGGTTGGCCCGCCCCGCAGCAGCACGGTGCGCCGTACCAGCAGCATGGCGGGCCGTACCAGCAGCCCGCGACGGGCTGGCCGGGTGCGCAGCAGGCGTATCACCCCGGTGGCGTCGGGCCGGGGCAGGCGCCGGCCGTGCCGACCGCGAAGCGGATACCGGAGGACCTGCCGTTCGTGGTGCGGCCGAGCCTGCGCAAGCGGGCGCTGAGCCTCGGCCTCGTGACCCTGGTGATCGGCCTGGTGATGACCTGCCCGATCGGCCTCGCCGCGTCGTCCGAGGGCGGCGGCGCCGGGCTGCTCTTCATCATCCCGGTGGTCATGCTCGTCTTCGCCGTGCCGGTGGGCCTCCAGCTCTGGCTGGTCTCCTCCGGCGGCCCGGTGCTCGCGCTCGGGCCGGCCGGGCTGTGGATCAAGACGCGGCCGACCCGGGGGCAGGCGATCTGGCTGCCGTGGGAGCTGGTCGAGCGGATCTACCTGCGGCGCTGGGGGCTGGAGAAGATGCTCTGCGTGAAGCCCCGGGACCCGCGGGTCGGCAGCGGCCTGGGCGCGTTCACCGCGCTCGATTCCGGGATGCAGCAGGCCTTCTTCGGCACCGGCTTCACGGCCACGGTCAACCACGCCGACCGGAGCGAGGACGAGATCATGCGAGCCGTGGTCGGGTACGCGGCCGGTCGCTGCCGGGTGGGCTGACCCCGGCGCGACGCAGTGGTGGCTGTGCATTACCGCACACCGTGCACCCGCTCGGTTGCCCCCGGTTCCCATCTCGTTAGGCTGCGGCAAATGGCCTGTCTCATCTGATGACAGGCGTCAAACTGATTTTCCAACGCTGGTGGCGGCGCGACGGCGCGCCGCGGAGACGGGACGGGACGCGCAATCGTGGACCTGTACGAGTACCAGGGGCGGGACCTGTTCGAGCGGCACGGCTTGCCCGTGCTCGCCGGCGGCGTCGCCACTACCCCGGAGGAGGCCCGCGCGATCGCCGAGCGCCTCGGCGGCCGGGTTGTCGTCAAGGCGCAGGTGAAGGTCGGCGGCCGCGGCAAGGCCGGTGGCGTGAAGCTGGCCGAGGGCGCGGAGGAGACGGTGGCCCGCGCCACCGACATCCTCGGCATGGACATCAAGGGTCACACGGTCCACAAGGTCATGATCACGGTGACCGCGGACGTGGCCGACGAGTACTACTTCTCGTACCTGCTCGACCGGGCGAACCGCACCTTCCTCTGCATCGCCAGCGTGGCCGGCGGCATGGACATCGAGCAGGTCGCCGCCGAGACCCCCGAGAAGGTCGTCAAGGCTCCGATCGACGCCAACACCGGCGTGGACGAGGCCAAGGCGCGCGAGATCGTCAGCGCGGCCGGCTTCCCGGCCGAGGTCGCCGACCAGGTGGTCGAGGTCGCGGTCAAGCTGTGGCAGGCGTTCGTCGCCGAGGACGCCACGCTGGTCGAGGTGAACCCGCTGGCCACGACCAAGGACGGCAAGCTGCTGCTGCTGGACGCCAAGGTCACCCTCGACGAGAACGCCGCGTTCCGGCACCCGGACCACGAGGCCCTGGTCGACCAGGCGTCGGTGGACCCGCTGGAGCAGGCCGCCAAGGAGAAGGACCTCAACTACGTCAAGCTCGACGGCGAGGTCGGCATCATCGGCAACGGCGCGGGTCTGGTCATGTCCACCCTCGACGTGGTCGCGTACGCGGGTGAGCGGCACGGCGGCGTCAAGCCGGCCAACTTCCTCGACATCGGCGGCGGCGCGAGCGCCGAGGTCATGGCGAACGGCCTGGAGATCGTCCTCTCCGACCCGTCGGTGAAGAGCGTCTTCGTCAACGTCTTCGGCGGCATCACCGCCTGCGACGCGGTCGCCAACGGCATCGTGCAGGCGCTGGCGCTGCTCGAGCAGCGCGGCGAGAAGGCCACCAAGCCGCTCGTCGTCCGCCTCGACGGCAACAACGCCGAGGCCGGTCGGGCGATTCTCGACGGCGCGAACAACCCGCTGATCCAGCGGGTCGACACCATGGACGGCGCGGCCGAGCGGGCCGCCGAGCTGGCAGCTGCGGGGGTCTGACAATGGCTATCTGGCTGACCAAGGACTCCAAGGTCATCGTGCAGGGGATGACCGGTTCCGAGGGTTCCAAGCACACCCGGCGGATGCTCGCCGCCGGCACCAACGTCGTCGGCGGCGTCAACCCGCGCAAGGCGGGCCAGAAGGTCGACTTCGACGGCACCGAGCTGCCGGTCTTCGCGTCCGTCGCGGACGCCATGAAGGAGACCGGGGCGGACGTCACGGTCATCTTCGTGCCGCCGCAGTTCACCAAGGCCGCCGTGGTCGAGGCGATCGACGCCGGCATCGACCTGGCCGTGGTGATCACCGAGGGCGTGCCGGTGCACGACACCGCCGCGTTCTGGGCGTACAACGTGTCCCAGGGCGAGCGGACCCGGATCATCGGCCCGAACTGCCCGGGCATCGCCTCGCCGGGCGCGTCCAACGCCGGCATCATCCCGGCCGACATCACCGGCTCCGGCCGGATCGGCCTGGTCAGCAAGAGCGGCACGCTGACCTACCAGATGATGTACGAGCTGCGCGACATCGGCTTCTCCACCTGCGTCGGCATCGGCGGTGACCCGATCATCGGCACCACGCACATCGACGCCCTGGCCGCCTTCGAGGCGGACCCGGAGACCGACGCGATCGTCATGATCGGTGAGATCGGCGGTGACGCCGAGGAGCGGGCGGCCGAGTTCATCAAGGCCAACGTCACCAAGCCGGTGGTCGGCTACATCGCCGGCTTCACCGCCCCGCCCGGCAAGACCATGGGCCACGCGGGCGCCATCATCTCCGGCTCGGCGGGCACCGCCGACGCCAAGAAGGCGGCGCTGGAGGCGGTCGGCGTGAAGGTCGGCAAGACCCCGACCGAGACCGCCAAGCTGATGCGGGAGATCATGTCCGGCCGCTGAGCGGTCGCATGACGTGCCGAGGGGGTCGACCGGGTCCGGTCGGCCCCCTCACGCTTCCTACCGGTACCAGTAGGGGGTGTAGTAGTTGCCCCGCGTCCGGATGATGGCGCTGGCGATGATGTTGATGACGCCGAACGCGATGGCCAGCCAGCCGAGCAGCGGGGACTTGCCGGAGCGCTTCGCGTCCCGGATCGACAGGTAGCCGAAGACGATGCCCAGGATGCCGCAGCAGAGCAGGCCGGTGATGATCCCCAGGACGCCCCAGAGGGTGGTCCGGTCCCGACCGGCGGCCGGTGGCGGCGGGGGCGGCGGATACGGAGCGTTCACGGCTTCCTCCGAGCGGTCTGTGCCGCGACAGGAAAGGTCGCGTCCTGGGCCGAGGCTAAACCGGATCCGCGCCGCCGAGCCGGTGGATCAGGGAACTCGCCGCGGTCCCGGGGCGGTATCGGACTGCCGTCGCCCGCGCGGCATGCCAGAGTAGAGCCGATGTCACGCGTCACCCCTGACC
>NZ_WBKT01000265.1 GCF_008868175.1 Micromonospora sp. AMSO31t | reverse complement strand
CGGCGACGTGCTGCGCGACCTGCTCGGCTCCGGTTCGCCGGCGGTCAGCGGGCAGGTTCAGCTCGGGCGGGGCGTGCGCGTCGGCGGGCGGAACGCGTCGGGGCGGGCCCGCCTGCGCCGGGCCATCCGGGTCCGCCGCCGGGCCCGCGGGGTGTGCGGAACCGCCCGGGACAGGTGTGCCCGCAGCGGCGGGCGCAGTTCCGCCTCGCCCGCGCCGGCCGCCGTGCGCACCATCCGGTTGGCGTCGTCCGGGTCGCACCCGGTGACCCGCAGCAGCTCGCTGTCGGCCGTGCGCAGGTCGGTGACCACGCCGTCGCCGAAGGAGCGGACCCCCTGCGCCCAGGCCCGGCCGGCCAGTTCGGCGCTCTCCCGGACCAGCCGGCGGGTGCCGGTCAGGTCCTCGCCGTTTCGGCACTCGCGGCGCATCACGCGGACGGCCTCGCCGAGGCGGGTGACGGCGTCGGCCAGGGTCGGCGGGATCGGCTCGTCGTACTGCAGGGCGGTGGCGGAGCGGCGGGCCACCGAGCGGGCGTAGAGGATCACCCGCTCCAGGTGTTGCGCGGCGGCCGCGTACCGGTGGAACTGGGCGCGCCGGCGCCAGCGGACCGGCGCCAGGGTGACCACCTCCTCGGCCCCGCTGAGCGCGTCGTTGAGCCGCCCCACGTCGGCGTCGAGCCCCCGCATCCGCTCCAGCGAGCGGATGGCCGCGTCGGCGTCCCGGGTGGTCAGCGCCCGGGCGACGGCGTCGAGCTCGGTGGTGAGCGCGGTGACGATCGGCTCGGTCGCCCGGTCCAGGACCCGCAGCGGGTTGACCGGCAGCAGCAGCGCCACCACGCCGAGGCCGACCACGCCGCCGACCAGCGCGTCGAAGATCCGGGGCAGCTCCAGGCCGGGTTCGACGGGGGCGAGGGTGGCGATCAGCACGGCCGTACCGCCGGCCTGGCCGACCAGGGCGCCGCCGCGCCCGGCGACCAGTAGCGCGGTCGCGATGGCCAGGGTCACCACCAGGCCGGTCTGCCAGGACCCGGAGCCGAGCAGGTCGCGCAGCACGTCGCCGACCACGATGCCGAGCCCCACCCCGACCAGCAGCTCGAAGGTGCGCCGGGCCCGCTGGCCGATGGCGGTGGCGATGGTGCCGACCGCGGCGGCCGGTGCGAAGACGTGCGCGCCGGGCCCGAGCAGGCGCTGGGCGAGCAGCGCGGCGAGCGCCGCGGCCAGCCCGGCCTGGACGGCGATCACGACGGTCACCTCCAGCTGGCGCAGCCGCAGCCGGCCCGCCGCGAAGCCCTCGGCGCGGACGTGGGCCAGCTCCCGCCCGGCTCGCTCGGCGGCCTGGTCGAGAGGCGAGCGGACGGTGTCGGGGCGCTCGTCGGCCATGGCGGCGGTTACCCGGCGCGGCGCGGGTGAATCGTCCGGGTTGCGGCGCGGGTGCTCCGCCGGCCGGTTCTGCGCGGCCTCAGCCGGCCCAGCGGCCGGCCAGCACCGCGACGCCGTCGCCGTCCAGTTCCGGCAGGGCCACCCGGCGACCGGTCAGCGTCAGCAGCATCGCCTCACCGGTGCCCCGCACCGCCGGACCGGCTCCGGACGCCCAGCCCAGGTCGGTGGCCTCGAATCGCAGCCCGGCCACCCGGCGCCGGTCGACGAAGCCCACCGCCCGGCCGCCGGCCAGGAAGTCCAGCGAGGTGCGTACCCGGTCGGGGTCCAGGTCGGCGGGGAGGCCGAGCGGCCGGCGGATGTCGAGCCCGTGCACCTGGAGGTCGGTGAGCTGGCCGAAGTATCCGACCACGGGCGGACGGAAGCGGTGCTCCGCGTGCTCGCGCAGGGCCGCGGCCAGCTCGGCGGCGGGTCTCCGGGCCACCTGCTGGGCCAGCCGGGCATTCGCCACGTGCAGCCGGAAACCGGCGCGCAGCACCAGCGGGAGGAGCGACCACCGTGACCCGACAAGCGGCGATGCCAGGTGCCCGGCGACCTCCCGCACCGTCCACGAGCCGCAGAGGCTCGGGGTGTCCAGCTGCGCTGGAGTGAGCGAGTCGATCAGGTCGGCCATCCGGCGCCGCTCGGCGGCGATCATCGGCAGCAGGTCGGTTTCCACCGCCCCATTCTGGCCGCCGGCAGCCACCCCCGCTGCCCCCGGCCGGACGGGGTCAGCGACGGAAGGTGCGGCCGAGCAGGTCGAACAGGGCGGCCCAGTGCCGCTCGGTGGCCGCCTCGTCGTACATCGGGGTGTCGGACTGGGTGTAGCCGTGGCGGGCCCCGGCGTAGACCTCCGAACGGTAGGTGACGCCGGCCGCGTCCAGGGCCTTCTCCAGGGTGGCGATCTGCTCGGCGGTCATCGACGGGTCCTGGTCGGCGTGGCCGAAGTACAGCTCGCCGGTCACCGCGCCGACACCCAGGTGCGGGCTGTCCGGGGCGTCGGTCACCACACGCCCGGCGTGGAAGGCGGCGACCGCGGCGATCCGGTCCGGGTGCGCCTCGGCGGCCCGCAGGGCGTTGGTGCCGCCCATGCAGTAGCCGGTGAGGGCCGCGGCGCCGGGCGCGACGCCGGGCTGCGCGGCGAGGAAGTCCAGGTAGGCGGTGGTGTCCCGGGCGATGACGTCCGGGGTCAACGCGCCGATCATCGGGGAGATCTTCTCGAACAGCGCGCCGCGCCGGTTCTCGTCGTGCAGGCCGGAGAGGTCGACCAGCGGGGCGCGGCCGAAGCGGTGGAACAGGTTCGGCACCAGCACGACGTACCCGCGCGCGGCGATCGTCCCGGCCATCTCGGCCATCCTCGGCCGGAGCCCGAACGCGTCCATGAAGACCAGCACCGCCGGGAAGGGCCCGTCCCCGTCGGGTCGGGCGAGAAGGGCGTCCGCCACCCCGTCGCCGGTCGGCACGTCCACGGTCGTCGTCTGCACTCTCCGGACCTCCCTGCGCTGCGCGTTTCCGCGGTGCACGCTACCCCCGCCCCCGGGTCCCGGCACGGCGAGCCCTTCCGCCGGATGCGGCGGAAGGGCATCCTGGGTGGATGGGAGAGGTGCTACCGATGCCCGGTTTCGGGGACCTGTTCACCGACCTGCGCGGCGAGGACCGGACGCTGCGGGTCAGCTACCACGCGGACCGCGGCGCCGTGGTGCTGTCGCTGTGGAGCGGCACGGTGTGCCGCGGCTCGTTCCGGATGCCCGCCGCCGACGTGGACCGGCTGGTCGCGCTGCTCACCGCCGTCCGCGGCGCCGGCGACGGGAGCGACCCGGCCGGGCCGGGAACGGCCGCCGCCGAGGGCACGGCCCCGGTCCCGGAGCCGTCCGTCGAGCGCACGGGCGACATCTCGGCCCGGCGCGTGGCCCTGCCGACCCAGCCGGCGCCCCGGGTCGCCTGACCGGGCAGAAACCGGACGAACGCGCAGACTTTTCTTCTTCCGTGACCTACCTTCCGGGGATAGGAGTTCGGAAGGGAGGGACGATGATTCCCGTTTCGTCACACACCAGGCGCCGCCGCCATCCCGCCGCGTTGGGGACGGCCCTCCTGGTCGCCGCCGGCCTGGCCGGCGTGGCCGGTCCGGCCG
>NZ_WBKT01000264.1 GCF_008868175.1 Micromonospora sp. AMSO31t | reverse complement strand
CCGACCGGCCGGCCTGAACGGGCGCGGCGCCGCCACCCGGGCGGTACCCGGAACCGCACCAGCCGGGGCCGCCGCACCACCCCACCCCGACCGCACCACCGCACCAACCGAAGAGGGGGATCGCCGTGAACGATCTCTTCACCTGGGCCGCCCTCGGCAGCCTCACCGGCGCCAGCGCCGCCACCCTGCTCGCCACCAACGTCATCGGCGGCCTCATCGGCCCGAGCGGCGACAAGGCGCGCAAGTGGATCGCCCTGGGCTTCGCGCTCGTCCTGTCGTACCTGACCGCCGCCTTCGCCGAGGACGCGGGATCCGAAAAGTGGATCATCGCGTTCTTCAACGGGCTGGTCATCTTCTCCGCCGCCCTCGGCATCAACCAGCTGCCGCCCGGCAACCGGCAGGCGACGAACGCGTCGCCGACCCAGCTCGCGCAGGGCCGCGAGCCCCGCTACATCCGCTCCTGGGTCTGAGAGAGGTGACCCCATGGTCCTCGGCATCATCAGCGCCGCCGTCCACATCGTCCTGGGCGCCGCCCTCGGCGGGGCGGCGGGCGGCACCATCGGTCTGCTGATCGGCGCGGTCGTCGGACTGCTCGTCGGCGCGCCGTTCGGGTGGGCGGTCGCCTCCGCCGGCACCTACGGCCTCGACCCGAAGGGCATCTTCCTCTTCGTGGTCGACCACACCTGGAGCCTGCTCAACACCGTCGCCGGCGCGCTCTACCTGGCCCTGCACCTGGTCTTCGGGCACCAGCTCGACCGGGTGGTGTCGCAGGGCAGCGGGCGGGTCAACGTGGTCGAGGGCGTCTCGCCCCGCTACGCCACCACCATCGGCACCGTCTGCGCCGGGTCCAGCACCGGCATCCAGCGGCACGAGGACGTGCACATCCTCCAGGCGCGGCTGCTCGGCCCGCTCTACCTGCCGCTGGTCGCGCTCAACTACGTGCTGTTCACCATCGCCCCGGTGTGGCTGCTCTGGCACGACCACAGCAACGCGCCGATCAACCGCTTCACCCGCTACTTCGAGATCGGCGTCTACCCGCACGTCTGGAACGAGGCCATCGCGTACCGGATCCAGGGGACGCCGCCCCGATGACCGGCGCGATCGAGGCGGCCGTCGCGGACCTCGCGGCCTGGCTGACCGGGGCGGCGGGTGACCCCGTCCCGGTCGGCCCGCCCCGCGACGACCTCGACGGCGGCCTCACCGTCTGGCCCCTGGAGCTGCGACCGGCCCGGCAGACCGCGGCCGGCGGCGGGGCACGCGAGCCGTACCGGTTCGTGGTCCGGCTGCTGGTCAGCGGCGGCGGGCCGGCGGCGCTGCCGGCGCTGGACCGGGTCCTCGCCGCCGCCACCGCGGCCGGCCAGCCCGAGGTGGTGCTGGCCGCCGGGGACCCGGCGCTCTGGCGGGCCCTCGGCGTGCCGCCCCGGCCCGCGCTGCTGCTCGACGTGCCGGCGCGCATCGACCGGCCGGCGCCGTCCGCGCCGCCCGTGCGGCAGCCGCTGCGGCTGCGGCAGCTCGACATGCGCACCCTCGACGGCCGGGTGGTCGGGCCGGAACGCCAGCCGCTCGCCGCCATGCGGGTCGAACTGGTCGGCACCACCCAGGCCACCGAGACCGACGCGGCCGGCCGCTTCCGGCTGGTCGGCGTCCCCCACGACCCCGACGCCCCGGACCGGCCGGTGCGGATCCGGCTGATCGGCCGGGGCCGCACCCACACCGCCGAGCTGGACCCCGCCGACGGAGACCACGTCGTCGTCTGCGCCCCCGACTGACTCCTCAAGGAGGACCGATGCCCACCTACTTCTCCCCCGGCATCTACGTCGAGGAGGTGCCCAGCGGGGCCCGCCCGATCGGCCCGGTCGGCACGAGCACCGCCGCCTTCGTGGGGCTCACGCCGAACCGCACCGCCCACGTCAACGAGGCCCTCGCCGTCAACAGCTGGTCGGAGTTCCTCCGGCTCTACGCCGACGGCGAGCACCTGGAGAGCACGCCCCTGGCCCGCGCGGTCTTCGGCTTCCTCGACAACGGCGGCACCCGCTGCTGGGTGGTCAACGTCGGCGAGGGCGGCCAGCTCACCGGCACCGGCGGGAAGCGCGGCGGCCTGCAACTGCTGGAGGCCATCGACGAGATCTCCATCCTGGCCGCGCCCGGCTACCACGACCCGGTCTCGCACGAGGCGCTCATCAGCACCGCCGAGCGACTGCGCACCATGGTCGCCATCTGCGACCCGCCGCCCGACGTGGCCGACATCTCCCGGCTCACCCGGGTCGCCACGCCACCCAAGTCGTCCGGCAGACCCGCCGACGGTACGCCGAAGCCCGACGACGACCCGCCCGGCGGCGACCGGCCCCGGCAGTCCGACTACGCCACCTACTACTTCCCGTGGATCCGGGTCCGCGACCCGCTCAGCGGCGACCTCGTCCTCACCCCGCCGAGCGGGCACGTGGCCGGCATCTGGGCCCGCACCGACGCCCTGCGCGGCGTGCACAAGGCGCCGGCCAACGAGCCGGTGCGCGGCGCGGTCGACCTGGCGTACCGGGTCACCCGCCCCGAGCACGACGTGCTCAACCCCAAGGGCGTCAACGTGATCCGCTTCTTCTCCGGCGAGGGCATCCGGCTCTGGGGCGCCCGCACGCTCGCCGCCGAGGCCAGCGAGTGGCGCTACCTGAACGTGCGGCGGCTCTCCATCGCCATCGAGCTGGCCATCGCGGGCGGCACCCGGTGGATGGTGTTCGAGCCGAACGACTACACCCTGTGGCGCTCGATCCGGCGGGACATCGGCGCGTTCCTCACCCGGGTGTGGCGGGACGGCGCGCTGCTCGGCCGCACGCCCGAGGAGGCGTTCTTCGTCAAGTGCGACGAGGAGACCAACCCGGCCGACGTGCGCGACGCCGGGATGGTGGTGGCGCACATCGGCATCGCGGTGGTCAAGCCCGCGGAGTTCGTGGTGTTCAAGCTGAGCCAGTGGGCCGGCGGCACCGAGACCGAGACGATCGGAGGCTGACATGCCCACCACGGCCACCCCGCAGCCGGGCGCGCCCGTCGACCCCTACCGCGCGTACCACTTCAAGCTGCTCATCAACGGCATCACCAACGGGCACTTCACCGAGGTCAGCGGGTTCGAGGTGGCCATACCGTCGCTGGCGTACCGGGAGGCCGGCAACGAGCGGATCCGGGCCGTCCCCGGCCAGGTCGAGTACGCCCCGGTCACCCTCCACTTCGGCCTCACCGCGTCGCGCGAACTGTGGGACTGGGTGAACGCGGCGGCCAAGGGCACGGTGAGCCGGCGCAACGTCTCGGTGGTGCTGCTCGACCCGGCCGGCACCGCCGAGGTGCTGCGCTGGAACATGATCAACGCGTGGCCCACCCGGTGGCGGGGCGCACATTTGAACACCCTGTCCCAGGAGATTGCCATCGAGGCGCTGACCCTGGCGTACGAGGGGCTGGAACTGGAGTCCGGCAGTGCCGCGGCCCCGACACCCGCGTGACCGGCTGGCCCGCCTGCTCCGGGCCACCGCCGACCGCCTCACCACCCCACCCCCGCGCGCCCGGC
>NZ_WBKT01000263.1 GCF_008868175.1 Micromonospora sp. AMSO31t | reverse complement strand
CCGGTCACCGAGCCGGGTCTGGTGGTGCCGGCCGACGGCTGGCGGGCCGGGATGGCGCTGGCCGAGGTGGAGGCGGCGGTGCAGCGCTGGTGCGGGTCGCTCGCCGCCCGGGTGGCGGCCACCGCCGGGCCCACCACCCATGCCGGGCGGTGGCGCAGGTGGGCACCGAGATCCGGGGCGCGCTGGCGCTGGCCGGGGCGGCGGACCGGGAGGCGGCGCGCCGGCTGGCGGAGCTGGCGACGGCGGCCGTGACCGGCTGGGTGAGCGCCCCGCCGGCCTGGCGACCGCCACCCGGTGCCGGGCCGGCCGAGGTGAGCCGGTGGTGGGCCGGCCTCACCCCCGCCGAGCGCCGGTGGCTGGTCAGCCGCGAGCCGGACCGGGTCGGCCGCCTCGACGGGGTGCCCGTGGCGGCCCGGGACCAGGCCAACCGGCTGCTGCTGACCCGGCGGCGGGCCGAGCTGGTAAGACGGCGCGCCGGGCTGCTGCGCCCGTTTCCGGCCGGGCCGTTCGAACTGGCCCGGCTGGCCGCGGTGGAGGCGGCGTTGCGCGGCCTCGACGGGCTCGGCGAGCGGCTGGCCGCACCCGGCGCGCCGCGGGCGTACCTCCTGGGGTTGGACCCGGCCGGGGACGGTCGGGCCGTCGTGGCGCTCGGCAACCCGGACCGGGCCGGCGCGGTGCTGACCTACGTGCCGGGGATGACCGCGGGCCTCGCCGACTCCCCGGGCGAGCTGGGCCGGGCCGCCCGGGTGCTGGACCGGTGCGCGGCGATCGACCCGGGCACGGAGGCGGCGGCCGTGCTCTGGCTGGACTACGACGCGCCGGATTTCCTGCCCGAGGCGGCGCGCGGGCGGCAGGCCGAGGACGCCGGGCCGGCCCTGCACCGGTTCCAGGAGGGGCTGCGCGCCTCGCACGAGGGGCCGCCCGCCCGGCAGACCGTGCTGGGGCACAGCTACGGCTCGGTGGTGGTCGGCACCGCGGCCCGCGACCACGGGCTGAGCGCGGACGCCCTGGTCTTCGTGGGCTCTCCCGGAGTGGGCGTCGACCGCGCGGCCGAGCTGCGGATGCCGGCCGGCCAGGTCTGGGCCGCCACCGCGCCGGACGACGTGATCCGGCTGGCCCGGCCGCCCGACGAGCTGGCCCGCCGGGCGGTGCTGGCCGGCACGCCGCTCGGTCCGGCGGCCGCGCTGCTCGATCCGCACGGCGACCGGCTCTGGTTCGGCGAGGACCCGGGCTCTCCCGGCTTCGGCGGCCGGCGCTTCCCGAGCGGGCCGCACGGGCACGCGGGCTACTGGGACCGCGACAACCCGGCGCTGGACGGGATGGCCCGGATCATGCTGGGCCGATGACCGCGCGGGGGCCGGAAACGTCGCGGCCCCTCCGCCGTGGGACGGAGGGGCCGCGACCGGGTCGACTACTCGACGGTGACCGACTTGGCCAGGTTCCGGGGCTGGTCGACGTCGTGGCCACGGGCGGCGGCGATCTCGGCGGCGAGCACCTGGAGCGGCACCGTGGTCACCAGCGGGGCCAGCAGCGTCGGCGTGCGCGGCACGTAGATCAGGTGGTCGGCGTAGCGGACCACCGCCTCGTCGCCCTCCTCCGCGATCACGATGGTGCGGGCGCCCCGGGCGCGCACCTCCTGAATGTTGGAGACGACCTTGTCGTGCAGCATGCCGCGGCCGACCGGCGACGGCACGATGCAGATCACCGGCGTGCCCTCGTCGATCAGCGAGATCGGGCCGTGCTTCAGCTCACCGGCGGCGAAGCCCTCGGCGTGCATGTACGCCAGCTCCTTGAGCTTCAGCGCGCCCTCGAGGGCCACCGGGTAGCCCACGTGCCGGCCGATGAACAGCACGGTCGGCTCGGACTTCAGCTCGCGGCCCAGCTCGCGGACCGGCTCGATCCGGTCGAGCAGCTCGCGCAGCTTGCCCGGCATCTCCTGGAGCTGGGCCACCACGGCGCCGACCTCGTCGGCGAACTTGATCCCGCGCACCTGGGCCAGGTGCAGCCCGATCAGGTAACACGCGACAACCTGGGTGAGGAACGCCTTGGTGGACGCGACCGCGATCTCCGGGCCGCCGTGCGTGTAGAGCACCGCGTCGGACTCGCGCGGGATGGTGGAGCCGTTGGTGTTGCAGATGGCCAGCACGCGGGCTTTCTGGTCCTTGGCGTGGCGCAGTGCCATGAGGGTGTCCATGGTCTCGCCGGACTGCGAGATCACCACGATCAGGGTGGACCGGTCCAGCACCGGGTCGCGGTAGCGGAACTCGCTGGCCAGCTCCACCTCGCAGGGGATGCGGGTCCAGTGCTCGATGGCGTACTTGGCGACCAGGCCGGCGTGGTAGGAGGTGCCGCAGGCCACGATGAAGATCTTGTCGACGTCGCGCAGGTCCTGCTCGCTGAGGCGGACCTCGTCGAGCGCGATCTCGCCGCTCTCGGTGAGCCGGCCGAGCAGCGTGTCGGCGATGGCCTGCGGCTGCTCCTCGATCTCCTTGAGCATGAACCAGTCGTAGCCACCCTTCTCGGCGGCCGACGAGTCCCAGTCGATGTGGAAGTCCTTGCCGCTCGCGGGCTGGCCGGCGAAGTCGGTGATCTCGATGCTCTCCGGGGTGATCAGGACGATCTGGTCCTGCCCCAGCTCGACCGCGTCGCGGGTGTGCTCGATGAACGCGGCCACGTCGCTGGCCAGGTAGTTCTCGCCCTCGCCGCGGCCGACCACGAGGGGCGAGTTGCGCCGCGCGCCGACCACCGCGCCGGGGATGCCGGCGTCGACGGCGAGCAGCGTGAAGGCGCCCTCCAGCCGCTGGCAGACCAGCCGCATGGCGGAGGCGAGCAGCTGCGGGCTGTCGACCTCGCCGGCCGAGCGCAGGTCGGCCAGCGAACGGGCGAGCAGGTGCGCGGCGCACTCGGTGTCGGTGTCGCTGGTGAACTCGACGCCGTCGGCCTCCAGCTCGGCGCGGAGCTTCGCAAAGTTCTCGATGATGCCGTTGTGGATCACGGCGACCCGGCTGTCCGGGGAGAGGTGCGGGTGGGCGTTGCGGTCGGTCGGGCCGCCGTGGGTGGCCCAGCGGGTGTGGCCGATGCTGGTCGTGCCGTCGCCGATGCCGATCGGGCTGGCGGCGCAGGACTCGGGGTCGGAGGCGGCGCGCTCGGCGAGAACCTTCTCCAGGTTCGCCAGCTTGCCGGCCTTCTTCTCGATCAGCAGCTCGTCGTCGCAGACGACGGCGACGCCCGCCGAGTCGTAGCCGCGGTACTCCAGCCGCCGCAGTCCGTCCAGCACGATGCCGAGCGCCGGGCGCGCACCGGCGTAACCCACGATTCCACACATGGTCCGCAGCCTAACCCAGTTTCGCTCACCACGTGTGCTCGGAAGTCGGGTAAACGATCACTGAATTTGAGCGAACTGGTGAGCGGATGGCGAGGATCGGACAAACCTCGCACGCGGTGCGGCCGTCCGGGGGCTCGGTCCCCCATCGATGACGGACGACCTGCACGCACGAGGACGCACCATCTGGTCGCCGGGCCGTACATTGAGGGCCCCCGGTCGGGGCGACGCCTCCGACCCCGAGTCCTGCGCCGCCAGCCCGATCGGCATCGGCGACGGCACGACCAGCATCGGCCACACCCGCTGGGCCACCCACGGCGGCCCGACCGACCGCAACGCCCAC
>NZ_WBKT01000262.1 GCF_008868175.1 Micromonospora sp. AMSO31t | reverse complement strand
GGCGTACCGGCCGGAGCAGCAGGGTGCCCTCCCGGGCGTGCTTGACCAGGTTGCTGGTGATCTCGGCGCTGACGATGGCCAGGTCGGCGACGCGCGGCTCGCCGAGTTCCACCTGCCGGCCGAGCCGCTCGGCGGCCCGCCGCACGCTGCTCGCGGCGGCGCCGCTCTCCACCCGGAACCAGAGACCGTGGTCGGCGACCACGTCGCCGATCATCGGGACCACTTGATGACGGTGATCCGGGTGCCCTCACCCACAGCGGTCCAGATGTCGAAGTCGTCGACCAGCCGGCGGGCGCCGCTGAGCCCCAGGCCCAGCCCGCCACCCGTGGTGAAGCCGTCGGTGAAGGCCTCGTCGAGGTCGGCGATGCCCGGCCCCTGGTCGGCGAAGACGATGCGGACCCCGCGGCGGCGGCCATCCTCCACGGTGGTCACCTCGGCGCTGCCCCCGCCGCCGTAGATCAGCGTGTTGCGGGCCAGCTCGCTGGCGGCCGTGACCAGCTTGGTCTGGTCGACCAGCGAGAGCTTGACGGCGACGGCGGTGGTACGCACCAGCTGCCGCACCCGGACCACGTCCTCGTCGCTGCGGATCGCCTGGGTCGCGGGCACCCCCAGGTCGACGCCGGCGGTCATGGCGTGGCCGTCGTCTCGGCGTCCTCGTCGGCGTCCGCCTCGTCCCACTCGTCGGCCCGGCTCGCCGCGATCAGCTCCATGCCGCGCTCGACGTTCAGCGCGGTGCGGATGCCGTTGAGCGACAACCCCAGCTCGACCAGGGTGATGGCGACGGCGGGACGCATCCCGACCACCACCGTCTCGGCGTCCAGCACCTTGGAGATGGACGCGATGGTGGACAGCATCCGGCCGACGAAGGAGTCGACGATGTCCAACGCCGTGATGTCGATGATCACGCCGTGCGTGCCGGTGGCGACGATCCGCTCGGCGAGGTCGTCCTGGAGCTGGATCGCCGTCTGGTCGGACATGTCGAGCTGGATGGAGACCAGCAGGATGTCACCGATCTTGAGGATCGGCACCCGCTCCATCAGGACTCCCGGCGGGCGCGGCGGGTGGCGGTCTCGACGCCGGTGAGGCGCAGCACGTGGCGCAGCGCGTCGGCCAGGCTCGCCTTGGTGGCGATGTCGCCGAACTCGATGCCGAGGGCCACGATCGTCTGGGCGATCTGCGGCCGGATGCCGGAGATGATGCAGTCGGCGCCCATCAGCCGGGCGGCCACCACGGTCTTGAGGATGTGCTGGGCGACCTGGGTGTCCACCGCCGGCACGCCGGTGATGTCGATGATCGCGTAGGGCGAGCCGGTGTCGACCAGGGTCTGGAGCAGCCGCTCCATCACCACCTGGGCGCGGGCCGAGTCGAGGGTGCCGACCAGCGGGACGGCGACCACGCCCTCCCACAGCTTCACCACCGGCGTGGACAGCTCCAGCAGCTGCTCGGCCTGGTCGGCGATCAGGCCCTCGCGGGTGCGCACGAAGCTCTCGAAGGTGAACAGCCCCATCTGGTCGATCAGGGCGGAGTAGGCGACGAAGTCGCGGAGGGTGTCCGCGTCCCGGCTCTGCTCCATGAGCTCCAGCAGCGCGTCCTTGAGCGCGAACACGCTGATCGCGGTCTCGGTGGCGCTGAAGCCCTGCCGGGCCCGGCTGGCGGAGAGCTCGGCCAGCACGGCCCGCAGCTCGCCGCCGTGCTCGTCGGCCAGGTCGCGGAGACCGTGCTGCCCGGCGTCGATGATGCTGCGGTGCAGTTCCCGCGCCTGCCGCGCCAGCTCCGCCTGGCTGAGCCGGCCGCGCAGCGAGCCGGCGACGATCTCCGTCCAGCGGGCGGTCAGCCGGTCGGCGTGCTCGGTCAGCAGGCGGGCGAGCCGACCACTCTGTTCGGCGCTCAACGCCATGGTGACCTCCCTGAACTCTGGACGGGGCGGACTCTATCACCGGGGTCTGCGGCACTAGTTGTCGCACAGCAACGAAATGATCGAGGGCACCCTTCTCGGCTCCCGTTCTGCACGCCGCCAGCTTCGTGGGATACCGTTCCACCGAACACAGGAGGTCGACGAATGTCCTTGAAGGTGCACACGGAACAGCGCGGCGACGTGGTCGTCGTGTCGGTCGCGGGCGAGCTGGACATGGCGACGGCACCGCAGCTCCAGGACCAGATCACGGACCTGCTGGACAAGGGGCGCAACCGCCTCGTGTTCGACCTGGCCGAGGTGTCGTTCTGCGACTCCACCGGGCTGTCGGTGTTCGTACGCGCCAAGAACAGCTGCGACGAGGCCGGCGGCGTGGTCCGGCTGGCCGCCCCGCAGCGCGGCGTGCTCCGCATCCTTGAGGTGAGCGGCCTGGTCGAGGTGCTGCACACCTACCCGACGGTGGAGCAGGCCGTGGCGGGCGATCCCACGCCGGCCTCCTCCTGACCGTTTCCCCTCAGCGCTCGTCCTCGATGTGCCGGGGGCGGGCGATCACCATGCCCGCCCCCGTCTGCACGGCGAGCGCCACCAGCAGGAAGCCGATGGGCGCGGTCCAGCCCCCGGTCGCCTCGTAGAGGATGCCGACCAGCAGCGGGCCGAGCGCGGCGATCACGTAGCCGGTGCTCTGCGCGAAGGCGGAGAGCGCTACCGTGCCCTCGGCGGTCCGGGCGCGCAGGCCGATCGTGGTCAGGATCAGCGGGAACGCGCCCTGACCGAAGGCCAGCAGCAGCACCCAGAGGGGCGCGAGGCCGTGCGGCGCGAGCGCCAGGCCGACGTACGCGGCCGTCGAGAAGGCGGTCAGCGACAGCACCAGCGGGCGCAGCGTGGGCAGCCGGCCGGCCAGGGCCGGCATCATGAGCGCCACCGGCACGCCGAGCGCGGTCACTCCGGCGAGCAGCAGGCCGGCCGCCTCCGGCGCGTAGCCGGCGTCCCGGAAGAGCTGGGCCAGCCAGCCCATGATCGCGTACCCGCTGAGCGACTGTGCCCCGAAGTACACCGCCATGGCCCAGCCGAGCCGGGTGCGCGCGGGCCGTACCCGCGCCGGCGCGGCGGCGGCCACCGCCGGGGTCGCGGCCGCCCGTCGCGCGGCGCGGATCGCCGTGCGTCGCGCGGCGCCGGCGCGCAGCGCCAGCGGCACCCACGGGAGTACGGCCACCGCGGCCAGCCCGGCCCACACACCGAGACCGGCCCGCCACGAGCCGAAGGCGTGCGCGATCGGCACCGCCGAGGCGGCGGCCACCGTGGTTCCCACGGTGAGCGCCATCGTGTACGCCCCGGTGACCAGCCCGGTGCGCTGCGGGAAGTGCTGCTTGACCAGCATGGGCAGCAGGATGTTCGCGACCGCGATGCCGGCCAGCGCGAGCGCGCTGGTGAGCACGAAGACCGCCGTCGAGTCGGTGACCACGCGGAGCACCTGCCCGACGGTCAGCGCGACCATGGCCACCACCAGCACCCGGGCGGCGGGCCAGCGGCGGACCAGCCACGGGGTGAGCGCGCCGAGCCCGGCGAAGGCGATGGTGGGCAGCGTGGTGACCAGGCCGGCCGTCGCGCCGGAGAGGCCGAGCCCGTCGCGGATCTCGTCGAGCAGTGCGCCCAGGCTGGTCACCGCGGCGCGCAGGTTGACCGCCACGAGCAGCATGCCGACCAGGACCAGCAGGCCGCCGCGGGCCGGGGTGGCCTGCGGCGCGGGGGCGGCGGCCGGGGCCGGCCCGGGCGTCACGTCGGTGGTGAGCGCGTCGGTGACCG
>NZ_WBKT01000261.1 GCF_008868175.1 Micromonospora sp. AMSO31t | reverse complement strand
GCCGGACGCCGCCGCGGCCCGGCCCCACGTCGCGTTGATCAAGAAGTTCGCGTCACGGCAGCGCCGGATCACGACGCAAACCTCTTGATCAACACCTTCGGCGGGCGCCGGGAAGGGGCGAGGGGGCGGCCGGCACGCCGGACGCCCCCTCGTCGGAACCCGTCAGGAACCGAGGTTGCTCAGGTTGATCGCGGCGCCGGCGATGGCGTTGATGATGCCGATGACCACGCCGATGCCGCCGCAGATGAGGGCGGCCTTGACCTGGCCGGCGTTGCTGGCCTCGCCCGCCTGGACCTTCTTCTGGCCCAGGAAGCCCAGCACGATGCCGGCGATGCCGGCCGGGATGCCGATGATCGGGCAGCAGAGGCCGAGCACGATCGAGGCTATGCCGGCGATCATGCCGATCAGGCCGAGCGTGTTGTTCTGGCCGCCGCCGGTCGGGTAACCGGCCTGCGGGTACTGGGGCGCGGCGCCGTACGGCTGCTGCTGCTGCGCGTACGGGTCCTGGCCGTAGGGCTGGCCGGAGGTGGGCTGGCCGTACGGCTGGCCCGAGGCCGGCTGCTGCCCGTACTGCGGCGCCTGCGGCGGCTGGCCGTACGGGTCCTGCCCGTACGGCTGCCCCGAGGTGGGCTGCTGCCCGTACTGCGGGGCCTGCGGCGGCTGGCCGTAAGGGTCGTACTGCGGGGAGGTCGGGTCCTGGTTCGGCTGCTGGCCGTGCGGGTCCTGACCGGGGTAACCGGGCTGCATGTGCGGAGCGCTCCTCAAAGTGGGGGTCGACGGTCCATGGTCGGTTGTTGCCGCTCATCATTCCGCCCGGACACGGGACGCCGCGGCACACGGGCCCGGGACCAAGGTCAGTCACGATGCCGACGCCGGGCCGGGCGTACGCACGGCACCGGGCGACGGCAGCGTATCGTGCCGGTGCCACGAGGGAGATCACCAGCGGCGGCGCGGCCCGAGCGTCGGACGCCGCCGCAGGCCCGATAGGGTTGCCGCGTGACCGAGCCCGCGTCCGTCGCCCGCCTCGTCGTCCTCGTCTCCGGCTCCGGCAGCAACCTCCAGGCGTTGCTGGACGCCGCCGCCGACCCCGCGTACGGGGCCCGGGTGGTGGCCGTGGGCGCCGACCGCGACGGGATCGCGGGCCTGGACCGGGCCGCCGCGGCCGGTGTACCGACCTTCGTGGAGCGGCTGAAGGACCACCCGACCCGCGCGGACTGGGACAAGGCGCTGACCGCCCGGGTCGCCGAGCACCGGCCGGACCTGGTCATCAGCGCCGGCTTCCTCAAGCTCGTCGGCCCGCAGTTCCTGGCCGCGTTCGGGGACCGCTACCTCAACACGCACAACACCCTGCTGCCGGCGTTCCCCGGCATCCACGGCCCGCGGGACGCGCTCGCGTACGGCGTGAAGGTCACCGGGGCCACCCTGTTCTTCGTCGACGCCGGAATGGACACCGGCCCGATCGTCGCCCAGGTCGCGGTGCCGGTGCGGGACGACGACGACGTGGAGACGCTCACCGAGCGCATCAAGTCCGCCGAGCGGCGCCAGCTCGTCGAGCAGGTCGGTCGGCTGGTCCGTGAAGGTTGGACGATCACCGGCAGAAAGGTCACCGTTCCGTGAGTGCCACTGAGGACGCCCGCCGCCCGATCAGGCGGGCGCTGGTCAGCGTCTACGACAAGACCGGCCTGGTCGAGCTGGCCCGGGCCCTGCACGAGGCGGGGGTGGAGATCGTCTCGACCGGCAGCACCGCGTCGACGATCTCCGGCGCGGGCGTGCCGGTGACCCCGGTCGAGCAGGTGACCGGTTTCCCGGAGATCCTCGACGGCCGGGTGAAGACGCTGCACCCGAAGATCCACGGCGGTCTCCTCGCCGACCTGCGCAAGGACGCGCACGCCGCCCAGCTCGACGAGCACGGCATCGCCGGCATCGACCTGCTGGTCTCCAACCTCTACCCGTTCCAGGCCACGGTCGCCTCCGGCGCGAGCCAGGACGAGTGCGTCGAGCAGATCGACATCGGCGGTCCGGCGATGGTGCGGGCCGCGGCCAAGAACCACGCCTCGGTGGCCGTGGTGACCGACGCGGCGGCGTACCCGGCGCTGCGGGACGCGCTCGCCGAGGGCGGCTTCACCCTGGCCCAGCGCCGGGCCCTCGCGGCCCGCGCGTTCGCCGACATCGCCGACTACGACGTGGCCGTCGCCGAGTGGTTCGCCCGGGAGCTGGCGCCGGCCGCTGACGGGTGGCCGGCGTTCGCCGGGCTGGCGCTGCGCCGCCAGGCGGTGCTGCGCTACGGCGAGAACCCGCACCAGGCGGCCGCCCTCTACGCCGACCCGGCCAGCCCGGCCGGCCTCGCCCAGGCCGAGCAGCTGCACGGCAAGGAGATGTCCTACAACAACTACGTCGACGCCGACGCCGCCTGGCGGGCCGCGAACGACTTCCCCGAGCAGCCGGCGGTGGCGATCATCAAGCACGCCAACCCGTGCGGCATCGCGGTCGGGGCGGACGTGGCCGAGGCGCACCGCCGGGCGCACGCCTGTGACCCGGTGTCCGCGTACGGCGGGGTGATCGCGGTCAACCGGCCGGTCTCGGTGGAGCTGGCCCGGCAGGTCGCGGAGATCTTCACCGAGGTGCTGGTGGCGCCCGGCTTCGACGAGGGCGCCCTGGCGGTCCTCCGGGCGAAGAAGAACATCCGCCTGCTGCGGGCCCCCGGGTTCGACCCGCTGCCGGCCGAGTGGCGGCAGGTCACCGGCGGCGTGCTGGTGCAGCTGCGGGACCGGATCGACGCCGCGGGCGACGACCCGGCGAACTGGACGCTGGCCACCGGCGAGGCGGCCGACGAGGCCACCCTCCGCGACCTGGCGTTCGCCTGGCGGGCGGTCCGGGCGGTGAAGAGCAACGCGATCCTGCTGGCCCGGGAGGGCGCCACCGTCGGCGTCGGCATGGGCCAGGTCAACCGGGTCGACTCGGCGCAGCTCGCGGTGAGCCGGGCCGGCGCCGAGCGCACCCGCGGCTCGGTCTGCGCCTCGGACGCGTTCTTCCCGTTCGCCGACGGCCCGAAGATCCTCATCGAGGCGGGCGTCCGGGCGATCGTCCAGCCCGGCGGCTCGATCCGCGACGAGGAGACCATCGCCGCCTGCAAGGAGGCCGGCGTGACCATGTACCTCACCGGCACCCGCCACTTCTTCCACTGATCGCGGACCCGGAGCGGGGGCGCGGCCGACAGGCCGTGCCCCCGTTTCACATTGTGTCGTCCCGATGCCCGGGTGGTGTCACGTCGACACGGCTGACCAGCCGATGTGCGACCGCCCACCGTTGCCCGCCCGCAATTGTTGTTGCTAGCGTGGCGCCAGCGATCGATCCATCCCGTTGTCTCCGGTGGCCGCAGCGGCCCTCGTCCGACAGGTGTCCCCATGCGCGTGCTCGACCGGTTGACCGCCGTCGCCGTCGCGCTGGCGTTCGTCCTGGCCGCTCTGGGCGCGCCCGCCCACGCGGAGACCCTCGAACCCGGTGCGGCGGCCACGGCCGTCCAGCGGTCGATCGTGCACGACGGACACGCGCCGGCGGAGCTGCGGACGGAGTTCTCCGGCGGACCCCGCGGTGACCACGTCGCCGGCGTCGCCTCCGGCGACGGACCGGACGATCTCCTCCTGGTCGCGCCACCGCGGGTCGCCGGCGCGGCCGGGTGGGCGGTCGCGGCCGTCCACTACCGGCCGCCCGCCGTCCCGTCGCCGTCGCTCACCCG
>NZ_WBKT01000260.1 GCF_008868175.1 Micromonospora sp. AMSO31t | reverse complement strand
CGATCCTGCTGGTCGCCGCCGCCGGCCTGGCAGGGCGCGCCGGGTCCGGGTCGGGTCAGCGGGTGAAGGTCAGGGTCAGCAGGAGGGCCGTCGTGGCCAGGCCGGCGGCGGCGACCAGCAGGATCGGGCGGGGGGTCAGCACGGCGTGCCGGCGGTCGGCGAGCAGCCGGGCCGGCGCCAGCCCGACCAGCGGACCGAGCAGCGTCACGACCAGGGCCAGCACCGGCATGCCGACGGCCAGGTCCCCGCCGGAGCCGGCGCCCAGCGCCCGTGCACCCGCGCCCAGGGCGTACGCCACCAGCGCGCCGCCGATGCCGCAGGCGACCAGCAGCGGGTTGGCCGAGCCGGGCAGCTCGCCCGGCTGCCGGGTGCGGTCCAGCAGCTCGCGTACCCCGCGCAGCAGCGGCACCGGGTCCCCGGCGGCGTCGGGGGCCGGCCCGGCCGGGTCACCCAGCCGGCGCCCACCGGCGCCGATGCGCTCCCGGAGCTGCCCCCACAGGTGGGCCGCCTCGGTGTCCACCCGCTCCACCATCCGCCGCGCCTCGGCCACCTCCGCCTCGGCCTGCCGCACCTGCTCGGCGGCGTCGGCCACCGCGCGGTCGGCGGCGGCGACCTGCTGCGCGTACCAGCTGTGCGCCTCGGCGCGCTGGGCGGCCACCCGGGCGGTCAGGTCGGCGAGCCGGCGGACGTGGGCGGCGTACGTGTCACTGGCAACCGGTGCGTTCATCGGGACGGACCATAAGGGATGATCACCTGTCCGGTGCGGTGCACCGCCCGGTCGAAGTAGAGGCCCCGCCACGGGCGGGGGTACCAGTCCGGGCCGCCGGTGCCCGGATAGAGCGAGGAGCCCAGCTCGGCGCCTTGCACGTCGAGCGCCACCCAGGCGCCGATCTGGTCGGTGCGCGCCGCCGGCCCGCCCAGGTCGACCCGCATCCGGGCCACGCCGCGCCACCAGGCCAGCACGTGGGTACGCCGCTCCGGCCCGTCGTGCAGGATCCGGCGCAGCTGCTCCAGCCCGGTCCGCCGTCCCGCCTTCCCGGCGAGCTGCCCGGCCGCCGCGTCCACCGCGTACAGCAGCAGGAAGTGCGGGGTCTGCGGGGTGCCCGGCGCGCCGAGCGCGTCGCCCACCTCGGCCATCAGCTCGGGCACCGTCTCCTCGTCGTACCAGGCGGCGTCGTCGGCCAGGTCCTCGTAGAGGGCGCGGGCGGCCGGGTCGGCGTCCGGGTCGAGGCACGCGATGGAGAACCGGGCGGTGCCGGGCCGGTACTGCCGGGCCAGGGAGCGGGCGGCGGCGTCGAGCACCGCGCACGCCTCGTCGACCCGGGTGCCGAGCACGGCCAGGTTCCGGCCGGGGGCGCGGGGCAGCCGCAGCGCCGCCGAGCGGGCCTGCACGTCGATGATCTCGCCGAGCAGCGCGACGGGGCTGCGTGGCACCCCCTGCTCGGGGGCGGTGAGCGCCCGGAAGTCGGGCGCCTCGGCAAGCCTCGGGATCGCGTCGCCGTCGAAGAGCCGGGCCGGGGCGGCGTCCTGCGGGCGCATCCGCCACAGCCGGTGCTGGAGCTGGCTCCACGTCTCCCAGTCGCCGGCCGACGGGATGCGGGCCACCTCGTTTCCCTCGGCCAGGCCGGACTCGGCGTTGACCACGGCGTGGTGCCGGGGCAGCGACTGCGCGGCGTCGTTGCGTTCGGCCAGGATCCGCAGCGCCTTGGGCAGCGCGATACGCAGGGTGAACTGGGCGACCAGGGCGGGCCGCCCCCACAGCGCCTCGATGCCGCGCACGTCCTGCGAGGCAAGGACCAGGTGGATGCCCTGCGACCGGCCCCGCCGCGCCAGGTCCTCCAGCAGGTCGGCGGCCTCCCGGGCGACCACGTCCCGGCCGGCGAGCAGCGCCTGGAACTCGTCGACCACCGCCACGATCCGCGGCCAGTGCCCGGTCGGGTCCACGGCGCGCAGCTCGGCCAGCTTGGTGACCTCGTGCTTCTTCGCCGCGTCGGCCCGGCGGCGCAGCTCCTCGGCGAGGAACCGCAGCAGCGCCAGCCCGAACTCCCGGTCGGTGTTCACGTTGATCCCGACCAGCCGCATGTGCGGCAGCCAGCTCGGGTCCCGCCGGCCCTGGGCGAACCGGGCGAAGGACACCCCCTCCTTGAAGTCGAGCAGGTAGAACTCCAGCTCGGCGGGGGAGTAGCGGGCGGCGAGCGCGCCGATCCACGCGAAGATCAGGTTGGTCTTGCCGGTGCCGGACGGGCCGCCGATGAGCGCGTGCGGCGGGTAGTCGCCGAGGGTGAGCAGCACCGGCCGCCCGTGCGGGCCCTCGCCGATCGGCGCGGTCAGCCCGTGCGCCGAGTCCTCCCGCCAGTACTTGCCGGCCGGGGGGAGCAGGTCGGTGAAGGGCGCCGGCGGTGGGCCGGCGTTGACCCGGGAGGCCACCTCGCGGCAGGTCTCGGTGACCAGCCCGGCCGGCGGCGGGGCGTCGAGCGCCACCGGCAGGCCGCCGATCCGGGCGTCGTCCGGGTCGACCACCACCCGCGTGACGGTCGGGCCGTCGGGCAGGTCGATGCCGCGGACCACCAGGTGCACGCCGCAGGCCGCCCCGGTGCGCACCACCCGGTCCAGTTGGCCGCGCTCGTGCCGGGACAGCTCGTCGCCGCCGAGCAGCACCGCCACCCGCCACGGCTCCGGGCGCCGGCCGGTCGCGGCCGCCAGCTCGCGCAGCGACGCGTACTCGCCGGCCAGCACGGTCTCGTTGATCCGGCGGATCTGCTCCACCAGGTCGTCGAGGAGCCGGCCCAGGCCGCCGGGGCCGACGAAGGTGAGCAGCCCGGCGGTGCCGAGCGGGGCGAACCCGGCCAGCCCGCCGCCCAGGTGCTCCGGGTCGTACCCGAAGAGCCGGACCGCGCCGGGGTCGGCCCGGCCGACCGAGCGCAGCAGCAGCGCGGGCACGACCGCGGCGACGCCCTCCCGGTCGCTGCCGGCGAGGTGCACGTGCCCGGCGTCGAGCAGCGGGACCAGCGCCGGGACCGGCTCCGCGCCGGGGATGCGTACCGTGCCGACCCGGACGGCGCCGGGTGGTTCGGCCCGGCCGCCGGGGGTGGCCCGCCAGCCGTCCCACGGCGCGGACGCCGCGCCCGGGGCTTCCCGCCCGGCCGCGGCGGCGGCCCGGCGGGCCAGCTCGGCGATCCGGGCGGCGTGCCGGGCGTCGATCTCGGCGAGCCGCTGGTCCCGCGCCGTGCCCACCCGCTCCGGCACGGCCGCGGCGGCCCGCCGCACCCGCGCCAGCCGGTCGCGGGCGGCGACCAGGTCGGCCTCGGCGGCGGCGAGCCGGGTCCGGGTGGTGCCCAGGGCCTCGGAGAGCATCCCCCGGACCCGCGTCACGAGTTGCGCGCGGACGTCAGCCACGGGACGGCTCCCGGTCGTCGGTGTCCTTCGGCAGGTCCCGGCCGAGCCGGTCGAGCAGCACCCCGGTGACCACGCCGGCCGTGACCGCCGGGTCGGCGGCGTGCGGCTGCTCCTGGTCCTCGGCGCGGCGCGGCGGGGGCATCCGGCAGACCCGGGTGAGCAGGGTGTCCAGCACCGGCGGGGGCAGGCCGGGCAGCAGGTCACGGACCCGCCCGTCCAGCTCCCGGCGCAGCCGGCCCAGGTCGTCGGCGCGCGGCGGGTGGCCGAGCAGCTCGCCGGCCAGGCCGCGCAGCATCGGCGGGGCGATCGCCGCCAGCCCCAGCCCGACGTCGGCGTGGGCCCGGCGCAGCTCCCGGTGCAGCCGGTCCCGGTCGCCGGCGCGGATCCCGGTCACCACCCGGCGCAGCAGCTCCCGGGAGTCGCCGACCCGCTCGTCGGGCTCGTCCGGTGCGCCCTCCCGGCCGCCGGTCAGCTC
>NZ_WBKT01000259.1 GCF_008868175.1 Micromonospora sp. AMSO31t | reverse complement strand
GGGGTAGGTCGGGGTGGGGGACCCGGGCGCGGTGGGGTCGACCGCATGCCCCGACGCCGGGGCCGGCGCGGCGGCCGGCGGCGTGGACCGGGTCGGGTCGACCGGGGCACCGGGCGACGCCGGGGGCACCGGCTCGGCGGAACCCGACGGGGGCAGGTCGGACATGAACCCTCCTCAGCAGCGGCGGCTGGAACGGCTCATGATCTTCCACGGCGCGAGCCTGCGCCGCAGCCCCCTCGTCGGGGTGACGCGGCCGCCGATCGGGCGGCGGCCACGGTGGATCAGGCGATGAGGCGGACCCGCTCGGCCTGCGGACCCTTCTGGCCCTGGGCGATCTCGAACTCGACCCGCTGGCCGTCGTCCAACGCCTTGTAGCCGTCCATCTCGATCGCGGAGAAGTGGACGAAGACGTCCTGCCCGCCGTCGACGGCGATGAAGCCGTAGCCCTTTTCGGAGTTGAACCACTTCACGGTGCCCTGTGCCACGGTGCACTTCCTCACTCTGCGCGGCGTTCCACGACCCCGGAAACCGGCGGACCGGCACCGGCGAGCCACCGGTTCGGCGATCGGCGACGGCCGCTGAATCGGGTGACCGAAATCGCACGCTACACGAGGCGTGACGACCGCGCACGACCACAAATCGGGCATATTCCGGGCGCAGTCCGGGCCCGGCCGGGCGCGCCTGACGGCCCTTCCGGTATGCATGCGACATGACCAGCGCGCCCACCACGACCACCACCGTCCGCCGGGTCCAGCCGGCCGACGCCGCGCGGATGCGGGCGCTCCGGCTGGAGATGCTGGCCGACTCCCCGCTGGCGTTCCTGGAGACCGTGGCCGAGGCCGCCGCCCGGCCGCACGCCGAGTACGCGGCCCGGATCGCCGCCGTCTCGCACGGTGAGCACAACGCCCAGTTCGTGGCCGACCCCGGCGGTCGGCTGGTGGGCCACGCCGGCGGCACGGTCGCCCCGGACGAGCCGGCGCTGACCGTCATCTACGCCGTCTACGTCACGCCGGCCTGGCGGGGCAGCGGGCTGCTCGGCGCGCTGGTGGACGAGGTGGCCGCCTGGTCCCGGGCGTGCGGCCGGCCCGAGCTGATGCTGGAGGTGGTGGTCGGCAACGACCGGGCCTGCCGGGCGTACGAGCGGCTGGGCTTCGTGGACACCGGCGTGCGCGTCCCACACCCGCGCATCCCCAACCTCCACGAACTCCAGATGCGCCGCCCCGCCTGATCCGGGGGTGTTAGGAGGGGCCCCCTGCTCTACCGGAGGCGTCAACAGGGGGCCCTTCCGTGCGAGACGTCAGACGTGCCGGCGGCTCTGGACGATGCGGAACCGGTTCGCCACGTACGCGCCGTCGGTCAGCGCCGAGTTCGCCGCCGGGTTCGCCCCCGAGCCGTGGAAGTCGGAGAACGCCGCCGACTGGTTGACGAACACCCCGCCGGTCAGGTTGCAGGACAGGTGCACGCCGGCGTCGATGGCCGCCGCCTCGGCCGCGTCCAGCACCGCCTCGTCGGTCGAGTAGACGCCGGCGGTCAGGGCGCCCTTCTCGCCGACGGTCGAGCGGAGGATCTCCAGGCTGTGCGCGGTCGAGTCGGTCGCGATGGCGAACGAGATCGGGCCGAACCACTCCCGGGAGTAGGTCGTCGTGTCGGCCGCGTCGAGCTTCACGACGGTGGGCGTCCGCACCACGGCGTCGGGGAAGGACGGGTGCGCCACGGTCCGCGACTCCAGCACCGGCTCGCCGACCTTGGTGACCTCCTCCAGCCGCTCCAGCACGCCGTCGTTGACGATCGCGCCGGTCAGCTCGACGCCCCGGGCCGGGTCGGCGGTGAGCTTGGCGACCGCGCCGGCGATGCCGGCGGCCACCTCGTCGAAGCTCTTGTGCCCCTGGTCGGTCTCGATGCCGTCGCGGGGGATCAGCAGGTTCTGGGAGGTGGTGCACATCTGGCCGCTGTACAGGGTCAGCGTGAAGCCCAGGTTGCGGCACAGCCCGGCGAAGTCGTCGGTGGAGTCGATCACCACCGTGTTGAGGCCGGCCTTCTCGGTGTAGACGGCGGCCTGCCGGGCGTTGGTCTCCAGCCAGTCGCCGTACTCGGTGGAGCCGGTGAAGTCGACGATCTTGACGGCCGGGTGCAGGGCCAGCGTCGAGGCGAGCTTCTCGTCGGCCGCCTCGGGGGCGAGCTGCACGAGGTTGGGGTCGAAGCCGGCCTCGGCGAGCACCTGCCGGGCGTACTTCACGGTGATGGCGAGCGGCAGCACGGCGCGCGGGTGCGGCTTGACGACCACCGGGTTGCCGGTGGCCAGCGAGGCGAACAAGCCCGGGTACGAGTTCCAGGTCGGGAAGGTGTTGCAGCCGATCACCAGCGCCACGCCGCGGGGCACCACGTGGAAGGTCTTGCTCATCCGCAGCGGGTCGCCCTTGCCGGCGGCCTTCTCCCAGCCGGCCGTGCCCGGGTGCCGGGTCATCTCGGCGTACGCGTAGGCGATCGACTCCAGCGCCCGGTCGAGCGCGTGCGCGCCGCCGGCCTGGAAGGCCATCACGAAGGCCTGGCCGCTGGTGAACTGCACCGCGTTGGCCAGCTCGAAGATGTTCTTGTGCAGCCGGTCGAGGATCTCCAGGCAGACGCCCACCCGGGCCTGCGGGCCGGCGTCGCGCCAGGCCGGCAGGGCGGCGGTGGCCGCGGTCACGAGCTGGTCGGCGGTGGCGTGCGGGTAGCGCACGTCGAGCGCCAGCCCGAACGGGCTGATCTCGGTGGCGACGGTGCCGCCGTCGCCGGGCTGGTCGAGCGGGAAGTCGCCGCCCAGGTACGCCTCGAAGGCGGCCTTGCCGTCGGCGGCGGCGGTCTCGCCGTACACCCGTGGGCTGGGCGACTCGGGATAGGCGGACCAGTACCCGCGCTCCGTGATCGCGGTCAGCGCCCGGTCGAGGGTCTCGGCGTGCCTGTCGTACAGGGGGTGCGGGGTCTCCGTCATGCCCGCCATCATGCAACAGCGTGCCACCAGATCAGTAGTGGCGTGTCACAAGTCAGATCGTCGCCCGTCGGTCCGGCGGAATGACCGGAGCGGGTCGGGGTAACCGCGCGGCCAGCGACCAGGAGGGGACGGCCGCGGGTGGGAACCACCGAGATCCGGGTGCACGGGGTCGCCGACCGGGGCCCGGAGGCGATGCTGGACCGGCCGATCGTGAGCCGAGTGGCTGGCGACCGGGATGCCGGTTTCTATCGGGTACGTACCGGTTTCGGCGATCCATGTGGCGCGAGCGGCGCCACCCTGGAGGGGTACCGCTGGAGCGGGCTCACGGGGGGAACCGCGTCCCGGACCTTCTCGCTGGTCGCGCTCCTGCCCTTCATGCTCGCCAACATCGCCATCTGGATGCTGCCACCCGGCCACCGCACCGGCCGGGCGGGCAAGGCGCTCTGCCGCCTGCTCGCCGCGACCCTCACCGCGATGTACACGCTGGCGATCGCGGGGGTGGCCCTCGACCTGGTTGCCTGGCAGTGCGCCGAGTACCCGCGCTGCCTGGAGGGTCGCCGGGAGATCTCCTGGCTGGGCGGCCTGGCGCCGGGGCAACGCCTGGCCCTGCTCGCCGTACTGCCGATTCTCGCGGTGGCCCTGCTCTGGTGGCTCAGCGGCCGCACCTGGCAGCTTCCCGAGGACGCCGGTGCGGCGGCGCCGCGACTCGGCGCGGACCGACTCGACACCCCCGCCTTCTGGGACAACCGGGCGCTGCTGCTCCGACTGCGCTCGCTGCACGTGGCGATCGGGCTGGCGACGCTCGACCTGACGCTGCTCCTGACCCTGGCCCCGCACGACAGGGGGTTCCCCGGCTACGCGCTGCTCGCCGCGTCCGCCGGCCTGCTCGCCGCCGCGTTGACGCTGCTCTGCCTACCCCAGCTCGAACAGCATGGCGGCGTTCTGTGGACACGTCGCGCGGTCCGGCTCCTGCATCTCGGCACGATCACCTTGACCGGGCTGACCCTGGGCTACGCCGCGGCGCCACGGGCGCCCTGGACCGCCGTCGGTGGTTTGCCGGGGTACGACGTACTGGTCGCCGTGCTGTTCGCCGCCCAGATGGGTCTGCTGCTGGCGCTGACGGCCCTGGTCCTGGCCCGGCAGCCGGTCCGGGGTCGTTCGGTGCTGCTGGGTCTCGCCGCACCGCTCGTGGTCTCACTCGCGATCGGGTTGACCGTGTGCTACGACTCCGGACTGAGCTACGGCGTCGCCGAGTACCTGGACCGGGGTTCCAGCCCC
>NZ_WBKT01000258.1 GCF_008868175.1 Micromonospora sp. AMSO31t | reverse complement strand
GGTGGGACCACCGAGGGCGGGAGGGCGGGATGACCGAGCGGCAGGCCTACCGCGTGGTGGCCCGCCACCCGGGGTTCGAGCTGCGCCGCTACCCGGCCCACCTGGTCGCCGAGGTCCGCGTCGCCGGGTCGTTCGAGTCCGCCGGCGGCGCGGCGTTCCGGCCGCTGGCCCGGTACCTCTCCGGTGCGAACCGGTCGCGCCGGGCGGCCCCGGTGGCCGCGCCGTCCCCGCCGGAGCCGGCCGGCGCGGAGCGGATCGCGATGACCGTCCCCGTGCTGCAGGTCGAGGGCGACCGGCCGGGAAGCTGGGTGGTGCAGTTCGTGATGCCGGCGGACTTCACCCCGGCCACCCTGCCCGAGCCGACGGACCCGCTGGTCACCACCCGGGAGATCCCGGGACAGCTGGCGGCGGCGATGCGCTTCTCCGGCCGGTGGACGGCGCGGACCTTCGACCGCCGGGCCACCGCGCTCGGTCGCGCGGTCACCGCCGCCGGCCTGACCCCGGCGGGCGCCGTCCGGTACGCCCGGTACGACCCGCCGTGGAAGCCCTGGTTCCTGCGGCGTAACGAGGTCGTGCTCCCGGTCGCCGAATAGGCGGCGGCCGGCACAGGCCGCCGGGCCACCCCTAGACTCGGTGACCCTGCTGCCCACCGGATGGGAGACCCCGTGCGCCGCTGGTCCGCCGCCCTGGCCCTGGTGCTGCTGCTCGCCGGCTGCGGCGGCGGCACCGAGACGACCGCCCTGCCGGCCTGGGAGAGCCCGTCGCCGAGCGAGCCGGCCCCGCTGACCGTGAAGGAGGCGAAGGGCCGCTACCTGGCCGTCGTGGCGCCGTACAACACCGCGCTGGAGGAGCTGGAGGAGGCGCTGAAGGCGCGCCGGCCCTGGCGGACCGTGCGGGGCCTGGCCAGCACGGTCGCCACCACCAACGCCGCCCACGCCGAGCAGCTCCGCACCACCGTCTGGCCGGCCGCGGCGCAGGCCCCGGTCGCCGCGCTGCTCAAGGAGAACGACGTGGCCCTGCGGCACTGGCGGCTCGCCGCCGAGGCCGGGAGCGCCGCGGCGCTGATGCGGGAGATCCGGGCCGCCGCCGCCCACGACGGCGGCGCGCAGGCCGACAAGGTACGCCGGAGCCTCGGCCTGCCGGTCTACCGGGACTCCTGACCGTCCCGGAGGTCGCGAGCGGTCCCGCGATCGCGCCATGTGCCGGCGGCGGGTCCCGCCGGAGGATCGGCTGTGCTGCCGCGATCCGCGGTGTCCCGCACGACCGACCCAAGGAGCCGACCATGACCGACCGACCCGTACCGCAGCCGGTGCGCGGGGGCGCGGGCGGACCGGACCGCGGGCCGCGCAACGTGGCCCTCGACCGGCAGAACCCGGACCTGCTCACGTCGCCGGCCACCGACTCGGGCACCGTGCCCAACCTCCGGTTCTCCTTCTCCAACGCGCACACCCGGATCGAGCGGGGCGGCTGGACCCGTGAGGTGACCCAGCGCGAGCTGCCCATCGCCACCGAACTGGCCGGCGTCGACATGGCGCTGGAGCCCGGGGCGTACCGGGAGCTGCACTGGCACAAGGAGGCCGAGTGGGCGTACGTGATCAACGGCAGCTGCCGCATCGGCGCCGTGGACCAGGAGGGCCGCAACTTCCTCGACGACATGCAGCAGGGCGACCTGTGGTTCTTCCCCAAGGGCATCCCGCACCACATCCAGGCGCTCGGCGAGGGGGTGGAGTTCCTGCTGGTCTTCGACGACGGCAGCTTCTCCGAGAACAGCACCTTCCTGATGAGCGACTTCTTCGCGCGTACCCCGAGGAGCGTGCTGGCCAAGAACTTCGGCTGGAGCGTCGACCAGCTCACCGGCCTGCCGGAGAAGGAGAAGTACATCTTCCCCGGCGAGGTGCCGCCGCCCCTGGAGCAGGACCGGGTGGTCAGCCCCACCGGCGACGTGCCCCGCACCTTCAAGCACCGGCTGCACGCCCAGGCCCCGCAGCGCTTCCCCGGCGGCACGGTACGCATCGTGGACTCCACCAACTTCGCGGCGTCGACGGCGATCTGCGCGGCCCTCGTGGAGATCGAACCGGGCGGCCTGCGCGAGCTGCACTGGCACCCGACCGACGACGAGTGGCAGTACTGGATCTCCGGGCGCGGCCGGATGGGTGTGTTCGCCAGCTCCGGCGTCGCCCGGACCTTCGACTTCCAGTCCGGCGACGTCGGCTACGTCCCGTTCGCCTACGGGCACTGGATCGAGAACCTGGGCGACGAGCCGCTGGTCTTCCTGGAGATGTTTCGCAAGCCCCGGTTCGAGGACATCTCGCTGGCCCAGTGGATGGCGAACATGCCGGCCGAGATCATCGCCGACACCATCAACCTGCCCCGCGAGATGATCGAGGCGCTGCCGAGGGAAAAGCGTCCGGTGGTGCGCTGACCGGCCGGGCGTCCCACAGCCGGGCGAGCTGCACCCGGTTGCGGATGCCGAGCTTGGCGTAGATGGCGCGCAGGTGCGTGTCGACGGTGTGGAAGGACAGATACAACCGGCCCGCCACCTGCTGTTTCGTGGCGCCGGCGGCGAGCAGTTCGGCGATGCCGGCCTCCCGGGCGGTCAGCGCCGCCAGCCCGTGCCCGGGCGGGCCGGGCGCCGGGCGGCGGCGGGTCGCGGCGAGCCGCCGGTCCCACCGCTCGGCCCGCTCCTGGTCGCCGGCCGCGCCGAGGCGCCCGTACCGCGCCGCGGCCTCCTGGGCGGCGGGCCGGGCCTCGGCCAGCCGCACCCGGGGCGAGCGGGCGAGGTCCAGCAGCGCGTCGGCCAGCGCCGGGCCGGCGCCGGTGGCGCGCAGCGACCGCACGGCCGCCCGCAGCGCCGACGGGTCCCGGCGGACCAGCGCGCCGGCGTGCCCGGCCAGCCCCTGCCAGAGGGGTACGGGGGTCCGCTCGGCCACCGCCGCGAGGCGGTCGGCGACGGCCCGCGCCCGGTTCCCGTCGCCGAGCAGCAGCAGGGCCCGGACCAGCCGGGGGCCGTGCTGGGCGACCAGCAGCAGCGGGCGCACCGACCGGGCCGCGTCGGCGGCGGCGCACCGGATCAGCTCGGGGTGGCGCAGCGGCTCGGGATCGGCCGCCGCGGCGCAGCGCAGCAGCGCCCATGGCATCCGGTCGGGCCAGGGGTGGTCGGGAAGCTCCCGGTCGAGCACGGTCCGGGCCGCCGCGGGACGCCCGAGCCGGTACGCGACCTCGACGACGACCGAGAGCAGCGCGGCGCGTACCTCGTCGGTGAGCGGGCCGGGTGGGCGGTCCAGCGCCAGCCGGGCCTGTGCCTCGGCCTCCGGCAGCTCCCCCACGGCCAGCATCCGCAGGCAGGAGAGCGCGAGCACGGCGGGGGTGCCGGAGGCGGGCAGGTCGTCGTACGCGGCCCGGACCGCGGTCGCGGCGTCCGGGTACTCGCCGAGGGCGAGCCGCACGGCGATCCGCTCGGCGCGGACGGCGGCGGCCTCGGCGCGCAGGGCGGGCCGGGCCGGGTCCACGGTGGCCAGCACGTCCCCGGCGGTGGGCACCGCGCCGAGGGCGAGCGCCCGCGCGGCCCGGGCGAGCGCCAGCCGTACGCCGGCCCGGGCGGACGGGTGCGCGGCCTGCGCCCGGCCGGCCTCGCGGAGCAGGGCGTCGGCGCGCGGGTGATCGGCCCGGGCGGCCACGGCCGCCGCCGTGGCGGCGAGCCAGGCGTGCTGTTCGGGCCCGGCCAGGCGGCGGGCCCGGTCGAGCTGGTCGAGCGCGGCCGAGGGCCGGCCGCCGGCCTGCCAGGACCCGAGCCGGCCGAGCAGCAGCGCGCGGTCCGTCGCGCCCGCGCGGTCGGCGGCCAGTTCGGCGGCGAGCAGGTCGACGGCCTCGTCGCCGCGCCCGGCCAGGACGAGCAGGTCGCCCGCCGCGAGCAGCCACCGGCTGCGCTCTCCGGTGCCGGCGCCGGGGAGCACGGCGAGCAGCAGGTCCGCCCCGGCCGACGGGTCGACCGCGCCGTCGGCGACGAGCCGGTCGACCAGCGCGGGATCGGCCTGGCCGGTGGCCCGGACCGCCGCCAGCAGGTGCCCGGCGGCGCGACCCGGATCGGCGCCGGCCAGCACCTCGGCGGCCCGCCGGTGCAGGTGACCCAGGAGGGACGGCGGCAGGGCGTCGACCTGCTCGCGGAGCAGCCGCCCGGCGGTCAGCCCGCCGGCGGTGTCGGTGAGCAGCCCGCGGGCGGTGAGCGTGGCCACCGCGTCGGCGACCTCCGGTTCCGGCCGGCCGGACAGCCGCGCGAGCTGCGGCAGCGGGCAGGGGCCGGGCGCGAGCGCGGCGGCCCGGGCCACCGCCCGCTCGGCGGCGGTCGACGGTGGGGCGTGGTGCGGCGCCACCGGCGTCGGTTCGGTCATCCGGCACCC
>NZ_WBKT01000257.1 GCF_008868175.1 Micromonospora sp. AMSO31t | reverse complement strand
CGGGTGGGCCGACGCCGGGCGGTACGCCGACGCCGACCGGACCGGGTACCACCCGGCCGCCGAGCCACCGGCGTACGGCCCGGCGGCCCACCCGGGCGCGCCGATGTCCCCCTACGAGCGGGCCGCCGGCTGGCACCCCGAGGCGCAGCCCGCCGCGTGGCAGCCGGTCGCCGACGAGCAGCACACCACCGCCTGGCAGCCGTCCGCCGACGAGCAGCCCGCCAGCGCCTGGCAGCCGTCCGCCCACGAGGGGCGGTCGACGGGCTCCTGGCAGCCGGGCACCGAGGCCGAGGACAACGGCCGCCATCGGCAGCGGCGCCGCCTGCCGCGTCCCCTCCTGATCGGTGGGGCCGCCGCCGCGGCGACGCTCGTGGTGAGCCTCGGCGTGGGCGCCCTGGTGCTGCCCGGTGACGACCAGCCGACCGAGCGGACCTCCGCCGACGCCCCGGTGGCCGCCGCCCCGCTCGCGTCCGACGGCACCGAGGCGGACCCGGGTGACGCGCTCGCGCCGGAGTCGACCAGCCCGAGCGCCGCGCCGACCAGCGCCCGACCGACCCCGACGAAGAAGCCGACCCCGAAGCCGAGCCGGACCACGGCCGCGTCCCGGCAGCTGCCGCGGAGCGCCGCGCCGAGCAGCAAGGGCGCCACGGCGACCTCGACCAAGGGGCTCACCGCGGAGCTGCGGGAGGTCGTCGACCTGGTCAACCAGGAGCGGGCCAAGGCCGGCTGCAAGGCGCTGACCGTCGACGACAAGCTGACGCTCGCCGCCCAGCGGCACAGCCAGGACCAGGCCGACAACAAGAAGATGTCGCACGACGGCAGCGACGGCAGCGACGTGGGCGACCGGCTCGACCGGGTCGGCTACGCCTGGCGGTCCTACGGCGAGAACGTCGCCTGGAACCAGCAGAGCCCCGCCGCCGTCATGGACGCCTGGATGAACTCCCCGGGGCACCGGGCCAACATCCTGAACTGCTCGTTCACCGAGATCGGCGTGGGCGTGGCGCGGAGCAACGGGCCGTACTGGACGCAGGACTTCGGCACGCCGCGCTGACCGGCGCGTCGTGACCGGGCCCGCGCTCGTTGACCGGGTGAGGTACGCCGGGGACGCCTGAGCCGTGCCGGCCCGCGTGGCCGGCACACCGGGGCCGCCGGACACGTACCGGCAGGGGGCGGGGTGCCGCCCGCGACCCGGGAGCTGTCGATGCGGATCCGGCCGGCGTGGGCCGCGCCGCCCCGGCCGGTCCGCGTCCGCCGACGCGGGCCGCGCCGGGGCGTCGCGCTGGTGCTGACGGCGCTGCTGCTCGCCCCGGCCGCGGCCTGCCGGCAGCCGGTCGTCCCGCCCGGCGCGCCCACCCCGTGGCCGGCCGCGCAGGCCCGGCAGTGGCAGTGGCAGTGGCAGCTCACCGGCCCGGTCGACGTGACCGTCGAGGCCGACGTCTTCCTGCTCGACCCGGTGCGGACCACCTCCGCCGAGACCGGCGCGCTGCGCGCCCGCCACCGCCGCCTGGTGTGCCACGTCTGGGCCGGCACCTACGCGACCGGCGACCCGGACGCCAGCCGCTTCCCGGCGGCGGTACGCGGGGCGGCGGTCCCGGGCCGGCCGGGCAGCCGCTGGCTGGACGTCCGCCGGTGGGACTCACTGGAGCCCGTGCTGGCCGACCGGTTGCGGCTCTGCCGGGGCAAGGGCTTCGGCGCGGTGGCGCTCGACGACGCCGACGGCTACCTGCACCGCCCCGGCTTCCCGCTCACCTTCGACGACCAGTTGCTGTTCAACCGCCGGCTGGCCGCACTCGCCCGGCGGCTGGACCTCTCCCCCGGGCTGGTCGACGACCTGCCGCAGGTGGCGGCGCTCGCCCCCGACTTCGACTTCGCGGTCAACCAGGAGTGCGTCCGCCGCGGCGGGTGCGACAAGCTGCTGCCGTTCGTCGACGACGACAAGCCGGTCTTCCACGTGGAATACACCGGCGACCCGGCCGAGTTCTGCGTCACCACGGTCGGCTACGGCTTCGCCTCGATCCTCAAGGACCGCACCCTGGACGCCTGGCGCGAGCCCTGCGTGCTCCCCTGAGGTGGCGGCGCACGACCACGAGGCGAGCGACAAGGCCCTCGGGGAGCTATGCCGTCGCGTCCGGCTTCCAGTCCCGCGCGAGGAGCCCGAGCAGCACCTCGTCGAGGAACTCGCCCAGCACCCAGGCCGAGGAGCGCAGCACGCCCTCGCGGACGAAGCCGTTGCGCTCGGCGGAGCGCAGCATCGCGGCGTTGTCCGCGAGCGTCTCGATCTGCAGCCGCTGGAGTCCGCGCACGACGAATCCGTAGTGGCAGAGCACCGCCACCACGTCGGTGCCGTAGCGCTTCCCGCGCGCGGACGGGAGCAGTCCCAGGCCGATGTGCGCGGACCGGTTGTGGTTGTCGATGCCCCACAGGGTGGCGGCGCCGACCAGCGTGCCGCCCTCCAGCTCCACGACCGAGAACGAGACGCTGCCCTGCTCCTGGTCGTCCACCACGAGCCGCGGGTCTTTCGAGCCGGGCGTGATCGGCCGCCACGGCCCGCCTTCGGCCCGGGATGAGTTGACCACGTCGTCGTAGAGCTGGGTTCGCAGGGTCGGGATGTCGTCCTCGTGCCGGGCCCTGAGCCCGACCGTCTTGCCCCTCAGCATGCGAGCTTCCTACCGGACCGGACCGGTCATCGACAAACCGATCGCGCTCCGCGTACCCGTGGAAGAAGCGGCACCGCCCCCGGCCTGGACGGGCGGGGGCGGTGCCGGGGGAGCGGCGGTCGTCAGCCGGCGGTGGCGCCGCTGGCCGGGGCCGGGGTGCCGGCGCCGCGCTGCGACGGGACGCCGGCGTGCTCGGCGCTGAGGGGGGTGGCCAGTTCCTCCAGGGACTTCCCCTCGGCCTTGACGCCGAGGGTCAGCTCCACCAGGCCACCGATGATCATGACGGCGGCGCCGACGACGAAGGCGACCACCGTGTCGCCGACCTTGCCGGTGCCGACCAGCTTGGCGAAGAGCAGCGGGCCAGTGATGCCGCCGGCGGCGGTGCCGATCGCGTAGAAGAACGCGATGGCCATGGCCCGGGTCTCCATCGGGAAGATCTCGCTGACCGTCAGGTACGCGGCGCTGGCGCCGGCCGAGGCGAAGAACAGCACCACGCACCAGCAGGCGGTCATGGTGACCGCGTTCAGCACGCCCGAGTGGAACAGCCAGGCGGTGCCGAGCAGCAGCACGCCCGAGCCGATGTACGAGCCGGCGATCATCGGCACCCGGCCGACGGTGTCGAAGAGCCTGCCCAGCAGCAGCGGACCGAGCAGGTTGCCGACCGCGATCACCGCGAAGTAGTAGCCGCTGTTGCCCGGCGGGACGTCGAAGAACGTCTGCAGGATCTGGGCGAAACCGAAGGTGATCGCGTTGTAGAGGAACGCCTGCCCGATGAAGAGCGAGAAGCCGAGGGTGGCGCGCTTCGGGTAGCGGGCGAACAGGGTCCTGGCGATCTCCAGGAAGTTGGTGCTCTTCCGCTGCTTGACCTCGATCCAGTTGTCCGCCTCGGTGAGGTCCTTGCCGGTCTCCCGCTTCACCTCGGCCTCGACCGAGTCGACGAGATGGTTCGCCTCGTCGGCCCGACCGTGGATGAACAGCCACCGTGGGCTCTCCGGGACGTGCCGCCGGACCAGCAGGATCACCACGCCGAGCACGGCGCCCAGCCCGAACGCCACCCGCCAGCCGAGGTTGGTCGGCAGGCCGTTGAGCAGCGGCACGGTGAGCAGCGCGCCGAGGGCCGCGCCGAGCCAGAAGGTGCCGTTGATGATGATGTCGATCCGGCCGCGGTGCCGCGCCGGGATCAGCTCGTCGATCGCCGAGTTGATGGCCGCGTACTCGCCGCCGATGCCCATGCCGGTGAGGAACCGGAACAGGAAGAACCACCAGGTGTCGAAGGACAGCGCGGTCAGGGCGGTGGCGACCAGGTAGAGCCCGAGGGTCAGCAGGAACAGCTTCTTGCGCCCGAACCGGTCGGTGAGCCAGCCGAAGAAGAGCGCGCCGGTGCAGGCGCCGGCCACGTAGAGCGCGGCGGCCAGGCCGGTGACCTGGCTCTGGGTGATGCTCAGGCCGCTGCCCGGCTCGGCCAGCTTGCCGGACAGGTTGCCGACGATGGTCACCTCGAGGCCGTCGAGGATCCAGACCGTGCCGAGGCCGATCACGATCATCCAGTGCCAGCGGGACCACGGCAGCCGGTCCAGGCGGGCCGGGACGTTGGTCCGTACGGTGCCGGTCCGCACGTCGGTGCTCATGACGCGCTCCCGGGGGCTGCGGTGGCCGGGGCGCGACGGCGGGCCACCGGCGTGAGCTGTTCGTCCATGGCGGCCCAGATGCCCCGCCGCCGCGGCCGTTAATCCTGCCGTGACACCTCCGTCACAGG
>NZ_WBKT01000256.1 GCF_008868175.1 Micromonospora sp. AMSO31t | reverse complement strand
TGGTCCAGGGTGAGGTGCCGACGACGTTGACCGAGCGGATGCGGTAGTGGTAGGTCGCGCCTCGGGTCAGGCCCGTGTTCGTGAAGCCGCGGCCGGTCACGCTGAACGTGGCCAGGTCGTGGGTGAAGGCGGCGTCGGTCGCCCGCTGCACCACGAAGCTGGCGCCCGCCCCCGTGGGCGTGCTGGCCGACCAGCTCAGGATCACCGTGGCGGTGTCCGGGGCGGGCGCCGTGGCGGTGGCGAGCACCCCGGCCGGCATCCCGGGCCGGGGCGGCGTCGTCACCGTGGCCACCGTCGACCAGGGTGACGCCGCGCCCAGGTACGTGGTGCGTACCCGGTAGTAGTAGGTGGTATCCGGGGCGACCACCGGGTCGAGGTGCGCCTCGCCCACGGCGATGGCCGTGGTCCCCGGCCCGCTCGTGAACGTCGGGTTGGTGGCCCGCTGCACATCCACCCCGGTGGCGAAGGAGCGGTTCGACCAGCGCAGCGCGATCCGCAGCGGCGCGGCCGGCGGGATCGCGGCGACCAGCTTGGCCGGTGCCGTGAGCTGCACCGAGGCGGGGATGCTGTTCGACCAGGCCGAGCAGCTCACCGCGTTCTCGGCCCGGATCCGGTAGTGGTAGGTGACGCCCGGGGTGACGGTCGCGTCGGTGTACCGGGTGGCCGCGGCGGCCACCGTGATCTCGGTGAGCCCGGCCGTGAAGGCCGCGTCGGTGGCGCGTTGCAGCCGGTGGCTGGTGGCCGGCGGGCGGCTGCCGTTGCCGGTCCAGGTCAGTCCGATGGCCGGCAGCGCGGTGGCCGAGCCGGGCGCCGGGGTCGCGGTCAACCCGGTCGGCGCCTTGGGCGCCACCCTCAGCACGAGCGGCCGGCTCATGCCCTGGTCGCGCAACCCCGCCGAGCGGGTCTGCCAGCGGTACTCCCACCCCAGGTTGACCAGCTGGTTGACCACCGCGGCGGGCCGCCCGTCGACCGGGCTGACCGGGCTGGCGTCCAGCCGGGCGCCGGCCGGCCGGGTCGGGTCGAGCAGCCGGACGCTGTCGCCGATCTTGAAGGGGAGGCTGGGCGGGACCGGGCGCAGGGCCACGATCACGTCCTCCCGCGGGTTCACCCGGACGGTGTCCTTCCAGCCCAGCTCGTTGGCGTCCGGCGGGCGGACCGTGCCGTCCCAGCCGACCCGGTTGACCAGTTGCACGTCGCAGCCCTCGACGTGCACCGGGTGGGTGCGGGGTGCGTCGCCGACGATGCGCCACAGCTGGGTGCCGTCGGCCAGCCCGCCCACTGGCACGGTCGGGTCGGTCGCGTACAGCACCTCGGTGGCCGGGTCGACCGGGCCGAGCGGCAGGGTGGGCGGGGTCCGCTGCCCGGCGTTCGGGTGGGCCACCCCGAGCCGCCCCACCGCCCGGCCGTGCCGGGACTCGAAGACCTGCCCGACCGACTTCACGGCCAGCGGCAGCGTGACCGGGGCGGCCGCGCCGGCCGGGGTGAACGTCACCGAGGTGGCACGCGCGGGCACCAGCGTCGCGCCGCTGGTGCGGGTGCCGAAGGCCGCGTCGTAGGCCGGCTGCGGCACGATCGGCGGTCGCTGGCTCTCCGCGTACGCGCCGGGCAGCCGGGCGGCGAGCCGGTCCCGGTCGTACGGCTCGGCCGGCGTCCCGGTCACCCGGATCTGAAGGAGGGTACGCGTGTTCGGGCCGTAGCCGGCGTGGGCGGCGGGGAGGCCACCGGTGGCGGTGCGATCGGATGCGTCGGTGTGGTGGTCGTAGCGGGGGTCGAACCGGGGCAGCGGCGCCGGGCAGTCGTTGTAGAGGATCAGGGTGCTGCCCGGCGGGACGGTCGCGAAGTCGACCACCACGTCGGCCCGTTCGCCGGGGGCGAGCAGCAGGGTGTGCCCGTCCACGTTGAGCGCCGTGGGGTCCTGGCGGTCGTACCGGTAGCCGACCGGCCGGTGGGGCAGCACCACGGGGGCGGGCAGCAGGCCACCTTCGTTGCCGATCTGGATCAGCTCCGGACCGGCGGCGGCCGGATCGGGCACCCCGCCCTCGCGCCCGTCGGCCGGCCAGTGCGCCGGCCGCCCGGGCGCCCGGACCGCGTCGACCATCGGCACCTCGCCGGCGCGCGGGTCGCCCGACGCGCCGGTCTCGGTCCACATCGGCTGGTCCGAGCGGGCCCGGTAGAGCTGGAGGTTCAGCGTCCGGTCCGGGCAGGCGTTGAGGATCCGGAACCGGTACGCCCGCGGCGCGACCTCCAGGTACGGGTAGGCCGCCCCGTTGACCAGCGGGGTGTCCCCGTACGCCTCGGGCACGGCCGACGGGTGCGGCACGCCCGGCGCGAGGGGCGGCTCGTCGGGCTCGGCGACCGGGTCGTGGTGCGGGTTCGGCACCGGGGCGACCCAGGGGCTGGCCCCGCCGTCCGGGTCGTGCGTCCACGGGCCGTAGTCCCAGCGGCCGGTCGGGTTCCCGCCGGTGCTCCGGTAGGGATTCTGCCGGGGCTGGTAGACGTGCGGGTGCCAGAGGCTGCCCTTCGCGCCCCAGCGGTCCCGGTCCCAGGTGGGATCCTGGGCGGCGAGCTGGGCGTCGTCCGGCACGAAGGTCTTGTCCTCGATCACCAGGGGCAGCTGGTCGGCGGGAAGCACCCCGTCGTCGACCAGCCGCTCCTCGGCCGGGTCGGTCAGCAGGTAGAGCGCGAGCTGCCCCGAGTAGACGGTGAGCCGCGACAGGCCCAGCGTGTTGTCGTGCAGCCACATGAGCCGGCCGCTCTGCTCGTTGGGGAAGTACAGCGTGGTGGCGCCGGCGCCGGGCGGCGGCATGTCCGGCACCGCGGTCACCCCCACCCCCGTCGGGTACGGGGTGATCTCGCCGGCCGGGGTGATCCACTGCCACGGGTTGCCGGCGCTGATCCACGCCGTCTGCGCCCCGGCCAGGTGCGGCACCGCCCGGTTCTGCGGGTACGGCGCGGGCCCGTCCAGCGGGCCCGTCCCGGCCCCGTCGACCGTCTCGTCGACCGGCAGGAACAGTTCGCCTGCCCGGCCGGTGGGCAGCTGGTTGATGAACTTGACCCGTACCGGCCGGCCGCGCCGGGCCACGATCATCGGGCCGAGGTGCCAGGGCCGGTCCGGCGGGACCACCGTGTTGTGGCCGGCCGCGTCGGTGCCGAGGTTGAGCTGGCGGTAGCCGCGCAGCCGGGTGGCCGGCAGGTCCCGGTGCAGGCGTTGCGCGTACTCCTGGAGGCCGATCTCGTAGTAGTCGCAGCCCGGCCAGGTGATCGTGTCGGGGACCGCGACGGGCAGGCGGGCGCCGAGCCCGGCGGTGGCCAGCGGGCCGGGCACCGGCAGCGGGTCGACGAACTTGCGGATGCCGGTGCCGGGCACCGGCTGACCGTCCCGGTCGAGCGTGGGCAGCGGGCTCGCGGCGAAGTTCGGCACCGGGCCGAACAGGCGCGGCACGGCGGCCGGGTCGAGACTGGCCGGGGTGGGGCCGGTCTCCTCCTCGGCGGCGCGGGCGGCGGGCACCGTCGGCGCGTGGTCCTCGGCGGTCCGGGCGAACCGGTCCGTCCATCCCGGCCGGAGTCTGCGGAACAGCACCATGGCTCTCCCCGGGGTCGGGGCGCGCCTGCCGTCACCCCGACGTGGCGGGCGTACGCGCTGCTGACGATCGGTGAGCACTCCACCGCAGCATGCGACGCCGAAGGTGCGGGAGGGAACTACCCAATCGTCCCTATCTCGGGCGATCTTGGCTGGTTCGTGGAAGTTCCACGGGTCATCCCGCTCACCGGGCCGGCTGGCAGGCGGGACACCAGTACGTCACCCGCTCGCCCAGCTCCTCCTTGCGGATCGCCGTGCCGCAGCGCCGGCACGGCTGGGCCCGGCGGCCGTAGACGTAGCTGGTCTGGCCGCGGTGCAGCGACCCGGTGGTGCTCTGCGCCCAGCGGCCCCGGTTCGCGGCGAGCAGCCGCTGCGCCAGCGTGACCGTGCCCGGCAGGTCCGACACCGCGCGGACCGGCGTCCACGGGTTGACCCCGCGCAGGAACAGCACCTCACACTTGTAGAGGTTGCCCACCCCGGCCAGGTTGCGCTGGTCCAGCAGCGCCTCCCCGATCGTCTCGTCCGGGTGGGCCGACAGCCGGCGCACCGCCTCGTCCGGGTCCCAGTCCGGGCCGAGCAGGTCCGGGCCGAGGTGGCCGACCAGCGACTCCTCCTCGGCGGTCGGGATCAGGGCCAGCTCGTGCAGGTGGTAGCCCACCGCCACCGCGCCGGGGGACCGGAGCACCACCCGGATCAGATGCGCCGGCCGGGCCGCCCACCGCTCGCCCGGTGCGTACGCGCGCCAGGCGCCGTCCATCCGCAGATGCGAGTGCAGCGTCCAGTCCCGCCCGCCCCCGTGAGGCGGCGCGGCGGCGTCGACTCGTGCGGCGTCGACTCGGGCGGCGTCGGCTCGGGCGGGGGCCTCGACCGGCGGGGCTTGGGCGCGTCG
>NZ_WBKT01000255.1 GCF_008868175.1 Micromonospora sp. AMSO31t | reverse complement strand
GCCTGCTCAGGGGGTGGCGCTGGCGTTGGCGGCGATTTCCGGGAGGTCGGCCGGGCCGGGGTCGGCGGCCGGCGGGGGCGTCGCGGCCGGGTTCTGGGCGGCGGCGCGGACGGCGGCGGCGACGGCCGGGGCCACCCGCGAGTCGAAGACGCTCGGCACGATCACCGTCGGGTTGATCTTGTCCTCGCCGACCACGTCGGCGATGGCCCGGGCCGCCGCGATCGCCATCTCCTCGGTGAACTCCTCGGCGTGCGCGTCGAGCATGCCGCGGAAGACGCCCGGGAAGGCGAGCACGTTGTTGATCTGGTTCGGCTGGTCGGACCGGCCGGTGGCGACCACGGCGGCGTGCTTGCGGGCCTCCCGCGGGTCCACCTCCGGGTCGGGGTTGGCCAGCGCGAAGACGATCGCGTCCTTCGCCATGGTGGCGATGTCGTCGCCGGTGAGCAGGTTCGGCGCGCTCACCCCGATGAACACGTCGGCGCCGCGGATCGCGCCGGGCAGGTCGCCGGAGTAGTTCTCCTTGTTGGTGTGCTCGGCCAGCCACTGCCATGCCGGGTTGAGGTCGGGCAGGTCGCGGTGCAGGGCGCCCTGCCGGTCGTACGCGATGATGTCGCCCACGCCCTGCCGCAGCAGCAGTTTCATGATCGCGGTGCCGGCCGCGCCGGCGCCGGAGACGACGACGCGGACGTCCGAGAGGTGCTTGCCCACCACCCGCAGCGCGTTGGTCAGCGCGGCCAGCACGCAGATGGCGGTGCCGTGCTGGTCGTCGTGGAAGACCGGGATGTCCAGCGCCTCGCGCAGCCGGGCCTCGATCTCGAAGCAGCGCGGCGCGGCGATGTCCTCCAGGTTGATGCCCCCGTAGGCCGGCGCGATCGCCTTGACGATCTGCACGATCTCGTCGGTGTCCTGGGTGTCCAGCACCACCGGCCAGGCGTCCACCCCGCCGAAGCGCTTGAACAGCGCGGCCTTGCCCTCCATCACGGGCAGCGAGGCGGCCGGCCCGAGGTTGCCGAGGCCGAGCACGGCGGAGCCGTCGCTGACCACGGCGACGGTGTTGCGCTTGATGGTGAGCCGGCGGGCGTCGGCCGGGTTCTCGGCGATCGCCATGCAGACCCGGGCCACCCCGGGGGTGTACGCGCGGGACAGCTCGTCACGGGTGCGCAGCGCGACCTTCGAGTTGACCTCGATCTTGCCGCCGAGGTGCAGCAGGAACGTCCGGTCGGAGACCTTGCGGACGTCCACCCCGTCGAGCGCGGTCAGCGCGTCGACCACCTGGTCGGCGTGGTTCGAGTCGGCGGTGTCGCAGGTGAGGTCGACGATCACGTGGGCCGGGTCGGAGTCGACCACGTCCAGCGCGGTGACGATGGCGCCGGCCTCGCCCGCCGCGGTGGTCAGCCGCCCGATGGAGGAGGCGTCCGCGGGTACCGCGATCCGGATCGTGATCGAGAATCCGGCACTCGGCAGTCGGGTGTTGGCCACGAATAACTCCTCCGTCGACGCTGAGCGGCTCGCCTGGCATTTCTACTCGCCCGCCCAGGTCGGCCGGCATCCGGCCCCGCTACCGGTTAGTAACGCCACGGGCATATAGCGGGTGCGTTGGGCGTTGGTACATGTCAGGATGCTCATGCGAACGGGAAATGCCCCGGCAAAAGACATAACGGACAGGAGTCGCGGTTTGCGAGAGCAGGAGACCTTCCTTCCCTACGAGGACGACGAGCTCGACGCCACCACCGGCGAGTTCGAGCTGTCGGAGCGGCAGGCGCTGCGGCGGGTCCCCGGCCTCTCCACCGAGCTCAGTGACATCACCGAGGTCGAATACCGCCAGCTGCGGCTGGAGCGGGTCGTCCTCGTGGGCGTCTGGACCGAGGGGACCCAGGCCGACGCCGACAACAGCCTCACCGAGCTGGCGGCGCTGGCCGAGACGGCCGGCTCGCAGGTGCTCGAGGGGCTGATCCAGCGGCGCAACCGGCCGGACCCGGCCACCTACATCGGTCGGGGCAAGGTCGACGACCTGAGCGCCGTGGTGCTATCCACCGGCGCCGACACGGTCATCTGCGACGGCGAGCTGTCCCCGTCGCAGCTGCGCAACCTGGAGCAGCGCACCAAGGTCAAGGTGGTCGACCGGACCGCCCTGATCCTCGACATCTTCGCCCAGCACGCCAAGAGCCGCGAGGGCAAGGCGCAGGTCGAGCTGGCCCAGCTCGAATACCTGCTGCCGCGACTGCGCGGTTGGGGTGAGACCCTCTCCCGGCAGACCGGTGGTAGCGGCCGCGGCGGTGGCGCCGGCGGCGGCGTGGGCCTGCGCGGTCCGGGTGAGACCAAGCTCGAGACCGACCGGCGCCGGATCCGGCACCGCATCGCGCGGCTGCGCCGCGAGATCAAGAGCATGACGACGGTACGCCAGACCAAGCGTGCCCGCCGCACCCGCAACGCGGTGCCCGCGGTGGCCATCGCCGGCTACACCAACGCCGGCAAGTCCAGCCTGCTCAACCGCCTCACCGGGGCGGGCGTGCTGGTGGAGAACGCGCTGTTCGCCACCCTGGACCCGACCACCCGCCGGGCCACCGCCTCCGACGGCCGGCTCTACACCCTCTCCGACACGGTCGGGTTCGTCCGGCACCTGCCGCACCAGATCGTCGAGGCGTTCCGCTCGACGCTGGAGGAGGTCGCCGACGCCGACCTGGTGGTGCACGTGGTCGACGGCACCCACCCGGACCCGGAGGAGCAGGTCCGGGCGGTCCGCGAGGTGCTCGCCGAGGTGGGCGCCGACCGGCTGCCCGAGCTGCTGGTGGTCAACAAGATCGACGCCGCCGACGAGGAGACGCTGCTGCGGCTCAAGCGGCTCTGGCCGGAGGCGGTCCTCGTCTCCGCGCACAGCGGGCGCGGGATCGACGGGCTGCGCGAGGCCGTCGAGCAGCGCCTCCCGCGGCCGGCCGTCGAGATCCGGGCGGTGCTCCCGTACGACCGGGGGGACCTGGTGGCCCGGGTGCACCGGCAGGGCGAGGTGCTGAGCACCGCGCACCTGCCCGAGGGCACCCTGCTGCACGTCCGGGTGGGCCAGGCGCTGGCCGCCGAGCTCGTGCCGTACCGGGCGGGGGACCGGCTCACCAGCGAGGAACGGGTGGGCGCCGGGCGGTGAGCCGTCCGGCGTCACCCGCCCGAAACCTGGGTCGTGCGACACTTGGCGCCATGCGGCACGCTGTCTCCTCGGTCACGATCGCGCTGAGCCTCGTCGGCGCGGTCGTGGCGCCGGCCGGGCTCGCCCTGGCGGCTCCCGCCGCGGCCCCCGTGCTGGCCGCGGCTCCCAAGAAGAAGTGCACCGTCGACGACAACCGACTCCGGGAGCTGTCCGGCATCGTCGCTACCAGCAGCGGCTACGTCGTGATCAACGACGGCACCGAGGACGAAAGCCGTAAACGGGTCTTCTTCCTCGACACGAAGTGCGAGATCTCCAAGGACCCGGTCCGCTACACGGGCTCCGGTCCCTACGACACGGAGGACCTGGCCGTCGGGCCGGACAAGAAGACGCTCTTCATCGCCGACACCGGCGACAACGTCGAGGCCAAGACCCGGCGGGAGCGGGTCGCGGTCTGGACCATGCCGTTGAGCGGGTCGAAGCAGCCGGTGCTGCACCGGCTGTCCTACCCCGGCAAGGAGCCGCACGACGCCGAGGCGCTGCTCGTCGGCGACGACAACCTGCCGCTGGTCATCACCAAGGACCTGTCCGGCAAGTCGGAGATCTTCACGCCGACGGCCAAGTTCAAGAGCAGCGGTGACCTCGAGGCCATCCCCATGAAGAAGGTCGGCGAGGTCACGCTCCCCAAGACCGACACCGAGAACAAGCTGGGCGGCCCCGGCCGGCTGCTGGTCACCGGCGCCGCCCGCTCGCCCGACGGCGCCCGGGTGGTGCTGCGCACCTACGGCGACGCCTTCGAGTTCGACGTGACCGGCGGCGACATCGTCGGAGCGTTGACCACCGGCAAGCCCCGGGTCACGCCCCTCGCCGACCCGTTCGGCGAGGCCATCTCCTACGCGCCGGACGGTAAGTCCTTCGTCACCGTCTCCGACGGCGGCCTGCTGGACGCCGCGGACCCGATCGACGTCCTCAGCTACACCCCGGCCACGACGGGCGTCGAGGCGCTGCCCAACGCCGGCAAGTCAGACACCAAGGCGGCCGCGCAGAAGTCCTGGATCGAGGGGCTCAGCCTCGACGAGATCACGTACCTCATCGCGGCGGTCGGCGTGGTCGGCGCGCTCATGGTCGGCGCGGGAATCTTCGGCATCCTGCGGGCCCGGCGCAAGCCGGCGCCGCCGGCCGAGCCGACCGACGAGCGCGGCGACGAGTTCCCGGCCAACCCCGCCTATCCGCCGCCGGGCAACCGGCCCGACGCCCCGCCGCGCGGCGGGGTCTACGGCGGCGGTGGCGGTGCGGGTGGGGTCTACGGCGGCGCCCCGGCGAACGGCGGTCGCCCGGGCGGCGGG
>NZ_WBKT01000254.1 GCF_008868175.1 Micromonospora sp. AMSO31t | reverse complement strand
CGGGGCGGTGCGGGAAGCCGGGCCAGGGTGGCGTCCCGGGCGTCCTGGGCGGCCTCGGCCAGGGCGAGCGCGCTCGGGAGCCGGTCGGCCGGACGCTTCGCCAGCGCGCGGCCGACCACCTCGACCACCGCCGGCGGCGTGCCCACCAGGGGCGGGGGCTCGTCCTGGACGTGCCGCATGGCCACCTGGAGCGGGTTGTCGCCCTCGAAGGGCGGCCGCCCGGCCAGGCAGTAGTAGGCGACGGCGCCGAGCGCGTAGACGTCGGTGACGGGCGACACCGGCTGGCCGGCGGCCTGCTCCGGCGACATGTACGAGGCGGTGCCGAGCACCATGTGCGCGGCCGTGATGCCCGCCATGGTGCTGGCCCGGGCGATGCCGAAGTCGACCAGCACCACCGTGCCGTCCCGCTTCACCAGCAGGTTCCCGGGCTTCACGTCGCGGTGCACGATCCCGGCGAGGTGGGCGGCGTGCAGCGCGTGCGCGGCCTGCGCCACCACCGACATGGTGGACGCCGGGTCGAGCCGGCCGGCCCGCCGGATCCAGGTGACCAGCGGCTCGCCGTCGACGTACTCCATCACCAGGTAGCTGACCTGGCTGCCGTCGGCGAGGGTCGCGGAGCCGAAGTCGTGCACCTGGACGATGCCGGGGTGGCGCAGCGCGGCCAGCATCCGGGCCTCGGCGTGGAAGCGGGTGGTGAACTCGGGGTCGGCGACCAGCGAGGGCAGCAGCACCTTCACCGCGACCTCGCGGCCCAGCAGGGTGTCGGTGCACTTCCAGACGGCCCCCATGCCGCCCGTCGCGATGCGTTCGCTCAGCCGATAGCGATCGCTGAGCACCACTCCTTGAGTCAGCACCGCGCCACCGTACCGGCCGGGTGCGGGCATGATCCATGTGCGGCCGGGCCGTCCCGCGTCCGGCCGACTAGGCTTGCGGGGGTTTCCGTCCCAGGGCGACGGCGGCGAGGGGAGACGCGGCATGGCGTGGAGCTGGCGGTACGAGGGCACGAACGGCACTTCGGTCGACGGGCCGGGTGAGTCGTTCCCCAGCCAGGCGGACGCCGAGTCGTGGATCGGCCAGGCCTGGCGGGAGCTCGCGGCGTCCGGCGTCACCTCCGTCGCGCTCGTGGAGGACGACCGGGTGGAATACCGGATGAGCCTGCTGCCGCCGGCCGAATGACGGGCTACGACCGGCCCCGCGACCCGCTGGTGCTCGGGGTGCCCCGGGCGGCGTTCCGGCCCAGCGCGATCTTCCTCGCCCTCGTCGCGGTCTTCGTGGCCAGCGGGGTGATGACCTGGAACGGGGTCGGCAGCGTCCGCTTCGACGTCTTCCTCTTCGTGGTCTCCGGCTGGCTGGTCTCACTCTGCCTGCACGAGTACGCGCACGCCGTGGTCGCCTACCGGGCCGGGGACCGGGACATCGCCCACCGGGGCTACCTGACGTTGAACCCGCTGAAGTACACGCACCCGCTGCTGTCCATCGTGCTGCCGGTGGTCGTGGTGCTGCTCGGCGGCATCGGCCTGCCCGGTGGCGCGGTCTGGGTCGACCGGCACGCCATCCCGGGCCGCCTGCGGCACACCCTGGTCAGCCTGGCCGGGCCGGCCACCAACGTGCTGTTCACCCTGCTGCTGGTGCTGGCCGTGCAGGTCGGCCGGGAGGTCGGCGGCCCGCTGGAGTTCTGGGCCGGCGTCGGGCTGCTGGCGTTCCTCCAGCTCACCGCCAGCGTGCTCAACCTGCTGCCGGTGCCGGGCCTGGACGGCGGCAACATGATCGAGCCGTGGCTGTCTCCGCCGTACCGGCGGATGTACGAGCTGTTCGCCCCGTACGGCTTCATCCTGCTGTTCGCGCTGCTGTGGAGCCCGCGGATCAACGGCTGGTTCTTCGGCGCCGTCTTCTCCGTCGGGGATTTGCTCGGCCTGCCGCCCCAGCTCTACGGTCTCGGCTGGCACCTCATCCGGTTCTGGGAGGGCTGACCCTCCGGAACCGGGAGCCGCCGCGCAGCGGCGGGGTGCGCCGGGCCGCGCGTACCCCGAGGGGTCCCGGGCCGGCGCGGAGGCCGCGCCGGCCCGGGGGGAGCGTCACGGACGCTGCGCCGGGCTCTCGGTCTTCGCGGGGTCCCGCTCGGTGACCGGCTCGACGATCTCGTCGATGGCCTTGAGCAGGTCGGCGTCGAGCTTCACGCCCGCCGCCTTCACGTTGTCGTGCACCTGCTCCGGCCGGGACGCCCCGACGATCGCCGAGGAGACGTTCGGGTTCTGGAGCACCCACGCGACGGCGAGCTGCGGCATGGTCAGGCCGGCCTGCTCGGCCAGGGGCTTGAGCCGCTGCACCCGGGTGAGCACCTCGTCGGTCATGAACCGGGCGATGAATCCCGCGCCGGACTTCTCGTCGGTGGCGCGGGAACCGGCCGGCGGCGGCTGGCCCGGCAGGTACTTGCCGGAGAGCACACCCTGGGCCATCGGCGACCAGACGATCTGGCCGACGCCCAGCTCCTCGCTCGTGGGAATGACCTCGGCCTCGATGACCCGCCACAGCATCGAGTACTGCGGCTGGTTGGAGACCAGCGGGATGCGCAGCTCGCGGGCGAGCCCGTGCGCCTCCCGGATCTGCGACGCCTTCCACTCGGAGACGCCGATGTAGTGCGCCTTGCCGGAGTGCACGACGTCGGCGAACGCCTCCATCGTCTCCTCCAGCGGCGTGCTGTAGTCGTAGCGGTGGGCCTGGTAGAGGTCGACGTAGTCGGTCTGCAGGCGGCGCAGCGAGCCGTTGATCGACTCCATGATGTGCTTGCGGGACAGGCCCCGGTCGTTGCGGCCCGGCCCGGTCGGCCAGAACACCTTGGTGAAGATCTCCAGCCCCTCGCGCCGCTCGCCCTTGAGCGCGCGGCCGAGCACCTCCTCGGCCTTGGTGCCGGCGTAGACGTCGGCGGTGTCGAAGGTGGTGATGCCGTCGTCCAGGGCGGCCCGCACGCAGGCGGTCGCCGCCTCCTCCTCGACCTGCGACCCGTGGGTGATCCAGTTGCCGTATGAGATCTCGCTGACCAGCAGGCCCGAGCGGCCTAGGTGTCGGAATTCCATGCCTCGACCCTAGCCCTGCCCGATCATGGTCGGCGTGTGACGCTCCCCGCCGCGCCCGGGCACGCCGCCGCCCGGGTCCGGCGCGTCAGAGCACCGGGGTGGTGTCGGCGAGCAGCCGGTCGATCTCCGCGACCACGGCGGCCCGGCCCGGGTGCACCAGGTCGATCAGCAGGTCACCCCGCCGGTCCAGCGCACCCCACCGGCCCGACTCGTCGCCCACGAGGAACGCCACCGGATGCACCACCAGCGACGGGTACGCCGGCGCCACCAGCACCCGCCCGGTCCGGTCCACCACACCCCGGCGGCCGGCCAGCTCCACCACGGCCAGGCCGTCCTCGGTGAAGCCGTCCACGTGCCGGCCGTCGGCCAGCGCCGTGGTGAGACCGTGGTACCGGGTCGGCACCACCACCTGCCCGGTCCGGTCCACCGCGCCCCAGCCGCCGTTCTGCCGCACCGCCGCCAGGCCGCCCCGGAACGGCCGGACGTCCTCGTAGCCCGGCGGGATCTTCACGATGTTGGTGCGGTCGACCGCCATCCACCGGCCCTTGCCGTCCATCGACACCCAGGCCAGCCCCTCCGAGAACGAGCCCACCGCCCGGTAGCCGTTGTTCGCCTCGATCAGCGCCGCGCCGGCCGTGTCGATGAGCGCCCAGCGAGACGCCTCCGGGCGGCGTACCCACGCCAGGCCCTCGCGGAACGGCTGCACCTCGGCGTACCGGTGGCCGATCACCAGCTCGCCCTCCGCGTCCGCGTACCCCCAGAGCGCCTGCTCCTCGTCGAACGTCGGCACCGGCTGCCGCTCGCCGCCCAGGAGCGTCTCCCGGCTGCGCGGCTTCGGCCCGAACCCGCCGGCCGCGGCCCGCTCGGCGACCGCGTCCAGCGCCAGCGTGGTCCGCGCGTTCAGCTCCCCGTCCTCACCCTGGCGCAGGTCCAGCGCCCGCTCGAAGTGCAGGCACGCCTCCGTCAGCCGGCCCTGGTCGTAGCAGGAGCGGCCCGCGTGCTCGTGCAGCACCGCGCGCAGCCGGTCCGGCAGCTCCGGCGAGTTGGCCTCGGCGAAGAGCCGGTCCGCCTCCGCGTACTCGCCCCGCCAGCGCAGCACCTCGGCCAGCCGGGCGCGGGCCAGCGCGGTCCGCCGCAACTCACCGGTGGAATCCGCGTACGTGAGGGCGAGCCGCGCGTCGGCCACGGCGTCGTCCAGCTCGCCGAGGACGCGGGAGGCCACCGAGCGCAGGCTGAGCAGCCGGGCGCGGCTGCGGTTGTCCAGCGCGCTGCCGAGCTTGGTGGTGAGACCGTCGCGGATCTCCCGCAGCGCCGCGGGGTCCGGGGCCTCCTCGCGGAGGGTCTCCGGGTGCAGCCGCCAGCGGACGGCGGCCAGCGCCTGCTCCGGGTCCGCCGGGCGGGCCTCCCGCCGTTCGACGTCGGCGGCCGCCTCCTCGTCGGGTGCGTCCTCCTCGGCGGTGTCCTCGTCGGCCGCTTCGTGGTCGGCGGCCTCGTGGTCCTCGGCTTCGCGGTCGGCGGCTGGGTGGTCGGCAGCTTCGTGGTCGGCGGCTTCGGGGTCGGCCGCTTCCCGGTCGGCGGCTTCGTGGTCGGCTGCTGCCTGGCTGCTCGGTCCGGCTGGCGGCGTGGGTGGGGCGTCCCGAACCGGGAG
>NZ_WBKT01000253.1 GCF_008868175.1 Micromonospora sp. AMSO31t | reverse complement strand
GGCGGCGGGGCCGGGGCGGTGGTCTCCGGGGCGTCGTCCGGGAACGCCGGCTCGGCGAACCGGTACTTGTCCGGGTCGAGCTTCAACGCCGCGGTGGCGTCCGCCATGAACTGCCGCCAGATCGGCCCCGGCCCGGTGGAGCCGTAGACCTCGTAGCTGCCGCCCGTCGTCCGCAGCGGCTTCCCGTCGGTGGTGCCCAGCCAGACGGCGGAGGCGAGCGCCCCGGTCCAGCCGACCATCCACGTGTGCACGTTCTGGGTGGTGCTCTGCCCGGCCTGCCAGGTGCCGGTCTTGCCGGCCGAGTCCCAGTCGTTGTCCAGCTCGGCCGCCTTGACCCGGCGCAGCGTCCAGTCGAGCTGGTTGATCGCCTCCTGGTCGAGGCCCAGGTCCGTCGTCTTGAGCTGCTCGCCCCACACCTTGTCGTCGCCCTTGGTCACCGACCGGACGAAGTGCGCCTCGGCCCGCTTGCCGCCGGCCGCGAACGTGGCCATCCCGTTGGCGTGGTCCTGGACGCTGATGCCGTACTGGCCGATGCCGACCTCGGTGGAGAACCGCCGGGCCACCTCGTCGGCGGGCTCGCTCCGCAGGTCCACCCGCTGGGGCTGCGGGTTGCCCCTGACCGTCTCCCACATCGACTCGACCCCGGCCCGCTTCGCCATGTCGATGACCGTGGCGGTGCCGAGCTTCTCGGTCAGCTCGAAGTAGGTGACGTTCAGCGAGGCGACGGTCGCCTCCCAGAGCGCGCACTTCGGCTGGCAGGGCGCGTGCTCGGCGTTGCGGATCGGGCCCGCCGCGCTGCCCTTGGTGCGCCCCGACTCGGGGAACTCCTTGGTGTCGGGGGAGTCGAACCGCTGCTTCACCGAGATGTCGTTCTCGACGGCGGCGGCCAGGTCGTACACCTTGAACGACGAACCCGGCGGGTGCTGGCCGAACCCGCGGGCCTGGCCGTTCTCGTCGCGGTACCAGCCGGCGTAGTCGGCGCCGGAGCCGCTGTTGCCGCCGTAGTAGCCGAGCACCCGGCCGGTGCCGGGCTCCACCGCGACGAGCGCGGCCTGCCAGTTCTTCGGCTGGCCGCGGACCGCCTCCGGTGCGCTGTCCCGGCGGATGTCGGCGGCGGCCTCCGCGGCGTCCTGCACCCGCTTGTCGATGGTGGTGACGATCTTGTAGCCGCCGTCGCGGATCACCTCGTCCGGCCTGCCGCGGAACGGCTCGGTCTCCCGCAGCTCGCTGAGCACGTGGTTGACCACCAGGCCGGTCGGCCGGTCCAGGCCCGAGCGGCCCGCGGTCGGGTCGATGGGCCGCACCGAGTCCGGGTACGCCAGGTTCGCCGCCTGCTCCGACGTGAGGTAACCGAGCTTCACCATGCCGTCACGGACGTAGTTCCAGCGGTCGATCGAGTTCTGCTTGGCCAGGGCGTTGCGCCGGGGGTCGTAGCCGGGCGAACCCTCGGGGTCGGCCGGGTCCGCCTCCGGCTGCTTCACCATGGCGCAGAGCACCATGGCCTCGGCCTGGGTGAGCTGCTGCTGCGGCGGGGCGTCCCGGCGCACCGTCTTGCCGAAGAAGGTCTGCGCGGCCGCCTCGATCCCGTACGCGCCCCGCCCGAACGGGACGGTGTTCAGGTAGAAGCCGAGGATCTCCTCCTTGCTGTACGCGTCGTCCAGCTTCCAGGCGACCACCGCCTCGCGCAGCTTCCGGGAGTAGGTCACCCCGCGCAGGTCGGCGGCGACCCGTGCGTACTGCTGGGTGAGGGTGGAGGCGCCCTGCCGCTGCCCGCCGGTGACGTTCGCCCAGGCCGCCCGGAGCACGCCCTTGAAGTCCACGCCCTTGTTGCTCCAGAAGGTCCGGTCCTCGGCGGCCACGATGGCCTGCTTGGCCGAGTCGTTCATCTGGTCGTACGGGACGATGGTGCGGTTCTCCGCGCCCAGCTTTGCCATGGGCGTGCGCCCGTCGGCGTAGTAGACGGTGGTCGACTCCGGCAGCTTGAGGTCGGTGGGGGTCGGCACGCTGTCGAAGTAGTAGCCGCCGGCCACCAGGCCGGAGCCCGCCAGCAGCGCGAACACCGCCAGCACGACCAGCAGGCGGTGCCGCCGGCGCCTCCGCCCCGGAGTGGGGGTCGCGGAGCCGTCGGCGTCGTGGTCACCGGTTTCACGCATCCGCACCCGATACCCTCCGACTGCTCGGCCGAATCGTGTCCCTGTCCGGCTCGCAGGCTAGCGGAGCTGCGGCGACGGCACCGGCGTCCGGCGTTCTTCGCCGCGGCGACCACCGCGTCGAGCGCCCGGGGACATTGACAGTCGCGGCTGCGCCGGGCAGGCTCTGACGAGCTGCGGGAACGCTCCCATCGCCCGTTCCCCCGTCCCTTCAGGAGCAAGACGTGGCCCTGACTCCCTTCCGGCGGCGCGCCCTGACCGCCGTCGCCGCCGTCGCCGCGACCCTCGCCGCCGCGGTGCCCTTCTCGCCCGCGCCGGCCGGCGCCGAACTCCGCGACGGCGTGCGCTTTTACACCCCCCGACCCGACCACGGGGCGGTGGCCCAGATCGCCCGGCTCACCGCCACCGGGCACTACCGGCAGGCGGCCGCGCTGGCCGCCATGGTCCGTACGCCCCAGGCGGTCTGGGTCACCGGCGGCTCCGCCGCCCAGGTCACCCGGACGGTCAACGCCGAGGTGCGCCGGGCGGCCGCCCGGAAGACCGTGCCGGTGCTCGTGGCGTACAACATCCCGTTCCGCGACTGCGCGCAGTACTCCGCCGGCGGCGCCACCTCGGTGGCCGAGTACGAGGAGTGGATCGACGGCCTCGCCCGGGGCATCGGCCGGCACGAGGTGGCCGTCATGCTGGAGCCGGACGGCCTCGGCATCATCCCCTGGTACACCACGATCAACGGCACCCAGGACTGGTGCCAGCCGGCCGAGGCGGACCCGGCGACGGCCGCCGCCGACCGGTTCGCCATGCTCAACTACGCCGTCGACAAGCTCGCCGCACTGCCCCGCACCAGCGTCTACCTCGACGGCACGCACAGCGCCTGGCTCGGTGTCGGCGACGCCGCCGACCGGCTGGTCAAGGCCGGTGTCGACCGGGCCGACGGCTTCTTCCTCAATGTCTCCAACTACGAGACGACCGAACGGCAGCTCAAGTACGGCAACTGGATCTCCAAGTGCGTCCACTACGGCACGGCGGGTCCCGAGTGGGCGCGCGGCCACTTCGAGTGGTGCGCCAGCCAGTACTCCCCGGCCGACCCGGCCGACTTCAGCACCTGGGTCCGCACCGACGCCTGGTACGCCGAGAACGTCGGCGACGTGCCGGCCGGCCAACTCGCCCACTTCGTGGTCGACACGAGCCGCAACGGGCAGGGGCCGTGGACCCCGCCGGCCGGGGTGACCTGGCCGGACCCGCAGACCTGGTGCAACCCGCCGGACCGGGGGCTGGGCCTGCGGCCCACCACCGCCACCGGTGACCCGCTCGCGGACGCGTTCCTCTGGGTGAAGACGCCCGGCCAGTCCGACGGGCAGTGCGACCGGGGCACCGGCACCGGCCGGGACCCGGCACGCGGCGGCATGGCCGACCCGGCGGCCGGCGCCTGGTTCCCCGAGCAGGCCCTCGAACTGGTGCGGTACGCCAACCCGCCGCTGCGCTGAACCGACCCGGGCCGGGGCGGCCGACCGCCCCGGCCCGGATCCTGCTCAGCGCAGGGCCCACCCGGTGGCCCGGCCGTTGCGGGTCCGGGTGATCCGGCGCACCGGCCAGCGGCCGTTGCCGCCGGACCGGTTGGCCCAGAACGGCGAGAGCCGCCACATCGGGTGGGTGGTGGTGTCGCCGGGTCCCGCGAAGGCATCCCGGTCGGCGTACCCGTGCCGCCGGAACAGGTCCCGGTCGGTCTCGGTGAACACCTCCGCGTACGTGGGCAGGCTCAGCGTGTCCATCCACCGCTGCGCTCCGACGAGCACGGCGGCGGCCCGGCGGGCGGCCGCCGGGCCCGGCGCGGCCAGCAACGCGAGATGGTTGTGCGCCTCGGCCGGCCGGCGGGCGGCGAGCGCCTCGTCGAGCCGCAGGAAGCGCTCCTCGTCCGGGCCGGCGGCCGCGGCCAGGCGGTCGGCGTACCGGTTCGGCGACGGGATCGGCCGGTACCGGTGGAACCAGACGGTCGCCGCCGTGCCGTCCCGGAGCAGGAACGCGTCGCCGAAGAGCATCGCGTGTTCGGTCCAGATCCGGGCCACGGCGGCCAGGACGGCGGTGCGGCGGTGCGTGTCGGGGACGAGCCACGCGGCGAGCGCGGTCGGGGAGAGGGCCTCGGCGACGAGATCGGCGATGCGGCCGATGTCGCACCACCGGGCCCGGACGACGGGTGTGGCTGTGCTCATGAAGACTCCTGGTCACCAGGGTGATCGCGTCAGTGGGGGGCGCCGGGAGCGGTCGTCGTCCGGCGCCGGCCGTGAGCGGCCGTGCAGCGTGTCGCGGGGAGGTAGCCGGTGCGGTGCGCGGTGGCGGCCGCCACCGCGGGCCGGTCAGGCGGGCCGGGTGCCCGGGCGGGGCGAGCGCGAGGCGGGCGGCGGGCCGTCGGCCGGGCCGCTGCGGTGAGCGACCAGGGCCGGCGGGGTCCACGGGGTCGCGCCCGCGACGGCCGCCTCACCGTGGCCGCTGCCCGGCGACCCGGCCGCACCGCCGCTCGGCGGGGCCGGCCTGGCCGGGACCGGGTCCACGTCCGAGCGGGACGGACGCGGCGCGGAGGACTCCCCGGAGCCGGCCTGACCCGCACGCGCG
>NZ_WBKT01000252.1 GCF_008868175.1 Micromonospora sp. AMSO31t | reverse complement strand
GTACGGGGTGCTCCGGGGCCAGGGCGGTCGGGTGTTGCTGGCGCGAGGATCGGACCGCGGTCCGTACCCGGGGGTGTGGCAGTTGCCGGGGGGCGGGATCGAGCACGCCGAGCACCCGGCGCGGGCCGTCGAGCGCGAGTTCGCCGACGAGACCGGGCTGGTCGTGGCGGCGGGCGCCATCCGGGCCGCGGTCGCCGACGTGGCCGCCTTCCCCTCCGACGGTGTCGCCGTGCACACCGACCGGCTGATCTTCGAGGTCGAGGCGCGCGGCGGTGAGCTGCGGCCGGAGCCGGCCGGCGGCAGCGACGAGCTGGGCTGGTTCACCCCGGACGATGCCGCGGCCGTGCCGCTGATGCCGTTCACGGCCGAGCTGCTCGGGGTGCCGGTGTCGCCCCTGCCGGCGGGCCTGCCCCGGGCGCTGCCACCCGCGCCGGCCGTCCCCGACGCCGACCGGCGGCAGCGCTTCGCCGCGTACGGGCTGGTCACCGACCCGGCCGGGCGGGTGCTGCTCACCATGATCGCCGACGGCTACCCGGGCGCCGGGCGGTGGCACCTTCCCGGCGGTGGCACCGACCACGGCGAGCAGCCCGCCGCCGGCCTGCTCCGCGAACTGGTCGAGGAGGCCGGCCAGCTCGGCCGGGTGGTCGGCCTGCTGGCCGTGGACAACATGCACAACCCGGCCGCGCTCGGCCCGGAGGGGCGGCCGCTGGACTGGCACGGCGTACGGGTCATCTATCGCGTCCTGGTGGACGCACCGACCGAGGCCGTGGTGACCGAGCTCGCGGGCGGCTCGACCGCGCGAGCCGCCTGGTTCGCGCCGGAGCAGGTCAGCGGCCTGCGGATGACCGAGGTGGCCGCCCGGGCAACCGGACATCGGGGTAGCTGACACCCGCTCACCGAGCCGCCGTGGGCCTCCTCCGGTACAGTCGATGGCAGGGATTGGCCGACGAAAACGGGCGATGAGGCCCGAGATGGGAATAACTGAGCGGTTCGCGCGGTTAAGAGAGTTATAAGTACCGCCGGCAGCTATCGCCAACCCCCTATCCCCTGTGCAATGGTGTACTCCGCAAATGGGCTGCCGGGCCCGAAAGGTCCGGCACGAGACAGCCGGACACCCGCCCGCGTGGCGGCCACCGGATCCGGTGATGGAGGAAACGTGCCGAGAGCCCCATGGCGCCGGCGTCGTACGACTGACAGTCCGCGCCCCGCAGGGCGTCGCTGGGCGGGCCGGTTGCGCCGCAGCAGCACGTTCGCCCGCCAGGTGCTGCTGGTCCGGGTGGGCCGCCGGGACGGCGCCGCCGTCACCGGGACCGACCTGGTCACCCCCGACCACCGCTGGTCCGACCGCCAGCGTCGCCGCTACGGGCGGTACGACGCCGAGGTCGAGGCCGTCCGCTACGACGCCGAGGTCGAGGCCGTCATGCCGGTCAGCCCGGCGCTCGGCCCGGCCACGCCGGTCGACGAGTCGCCGGCCATGTCGATCCCGCTGCTGCCGGGCGAGCGCACCGCCGCCCGCCGGGCGAAGTTCGCGCTGGTCAACGCCTGCACCCTGAGCAGCCTCGTGCTCGGCATGCTGGCGATCTTCCTGGCCATGCAGGGCGAGGTCCGGGTCGCGGCGCTCTGCCTGATCGCCTGCGTCGCGTTCGACGGCCTGGACGGGGCGTTGGCCCGCAAGCTCAACGTGGCCAGCCCGTTCGGCGCGCAGATGGACTCGCTGGCCGACATGTGCTCGTTCGGCCTCGCCGCGCCGGTCGTGGTCTACGCCTCGCTGGCCGGCTCGGTGCCGCCGGCGGCCGCCGCGGTCGCCTGCGCCCTGGTCGCGGCCTGCGCCGCCATCCGGCTCGCCCGGTTCAACGTCTCGCCGAAGGACGGCCGGTTCTTCTGCGGCGTGCCGACCACCATGGCGGCCGCCGTACTGGCCCTGACCGTGGCGATCGGGGTGCCGGTCTCCGGCCTGGTCATGGTCGCCGGCGTGGCGCTGCTCGCCTTCGCCATGGTCTCCAGCTTCCCCTACGCGAAGCTCGCCCGGCTGGTGAAGCTGCCGCCGTGGCTCTGGCTGGCCCCGGTGATCGGCGCGCTGGTCGACATCCGGCTCACCTTCGCCCTCGTCGTGGTGGGCTACCTGGTCAGCGGCCCGGTGCTCTGGCTGCGCCAGCGCCACACCGCCTGACCCGCAGCACGGAAAAGGGGCGCCGCGAGAGCGGCGCCCCTTTTCGCGTTCCTGGGATCAGCTCCAGCGGGCGATGACCGTCGACCCGCCGACCACCTTGTCGCCCGGGCCGACCAGCGGCTCGGCGGCGTCGGCCGGCAGGTAGACATCGGTGCGCGAGCCGAACCGGATCAGACCGAAACGCTCGCCCCGGGCCAGCAGCGCGCCCACCGGCGCCCGCTGCACGATCCGCCGGGCGATCAGCCCGGTCCGCTGCGCCACCACCACCGTGCCGTGGTCGGTGTCCAGCACCGTGTACGCGGCCACGTTGTGCTCGGCGTCCGGCTTCATGGCGTTGACGAAGCCGCCGTCGGCGACGAAGTAGTCGACCACCTTGCCGGCGACCGGCGAGCGGTTGACGTGCACGTCCAGCACCGACAGGAAGACCGCGATCCGCAGCCACTCCTGGTCGCCGAAGCGCTCGTCGTGCAGCCGCTGCACCGAGAGGACCTGACCGTCCGCCGAGGCGACCACGGCCGACGGGTCCTCCGGCACGTCCCGCTCCGGGTCGCGGAAGAACGCGGCCACCGGGGCGGCGGCCAGCGCCGGCAGCAGCCAGAGCTTGGACTTCGGCCGGGCGGCCCGGGCCAGCGCGGCCAGGCCGAGGGTGATGCCGGCCGCGGCCACGCCGTTGGAGTCGATGTGCATGCTCCGGGTCAGCGGCACGCTCGACGGCCGGTACGCCGGGGAGAGCGACGCGGCCAGCGCGGCCGGCGCCGGAGTGGAGCGCAGGTGGTGCACGCGTACCGGCGGGGAGTTGCGCAGCACCAGGTCGGTGCGCACCCCGTGCAGCACCCCCTGCCGGTCCAGCTCGGCCCCGGCGCCCTCGGTGCGGAACAGCGGCGCGGCCACGCTCAGCACGGCCCCCTCGGCGAGGTACTTCGCCAGCCCGTCGACGGCGGTGCGGGCCTCCTCGGCGGTGCCGGTGACCGGCTCGGCCGCGATAACCACCGCGGCGGCGTCGGCCTCGGCGAGGGTGTCGACCACGCGTACCCGGTCGGCCACCCACCGGCCCTGGGCCGTCACGTGCGCGCGGAGCGCGACCGCGGAGGCGCCCTCCGCCGGCACGACCGTGAGCCGGTCGCCGGGGAGCAGCGCCTCGATCGCCGCGGCCAGCACCGCGGACTCCGGGGTCGCGCCGACCAGCAGGCCGGCCTTCGCGTCGTTGCGCCGGGCGAACTCACTCACGAGGGTGCGGGCGGCGCGCTCGCCGACGCGGACCGCACCGGCGGGACCGGTGACGGGCACGGCGGGGGACTGGGTCATCTCGGACGGGCTCCTGACGAGGTAGAGACGGACGGCTGCGGAACCGACCCGGGCGACCCGGCCGACCGGGCGCCCCGGCCGCGACCGGGGCGCCACGGGTGGGCCGGCCGGCGGAGGCGAGATCTCCACCAGCCAGCATAGGCGGCGCTGTCGCCGGACCGCACCGTCGCGGTCAGCCCGGCCCGTCCCCGCCGGTGCGCGGGCCGCCCCCCGGCCGGTCCGCCACCTCGTCGACCACCGGCAGCTCGCGGGTCGCCGGCTCGCCCGTAACTTCCGGCGACCAGTGTGGCTCCGCGTCGTAGGGGCGGTCCTCCCGCGCCGCGAGCGGCGCGTCGGTCACGCCGTCCGTGACCCACTCGTCCGCCTCCTCGGCGGCGGGCGCGCCGGCCTCGCCGGCCGGCGTGCCGGTCTCGTAGGGCGCGGACACGGTGGCCTCCGCCGGTTCCGGCTCCGGGTTCCGGCCGGAACGCAGCGCGCCGACCAACCCGAGCAGTCCGATCAGGATCAGCGCGCCGGCCAGGAACCAGCCCACCGGGGGCAGTGCCAGCCCGAGGATCCGGGCCAGCAGCCACCAGGCGGACAGCCCGAGGAAGGCCAGCCCGAAGGCGAACGACACAATGTCGGTGCGGTGAGCCTTCACCGGGTCACCTCCAGGTTTCCGGCGTTCACGTGGACCAGCAGGCGCAGCGTGCCGCCGCCGCGGCCGTCCGGCCCGAGATCGGTGTTCTCCCACTGGCGGCCGTTCAACCCACCGTTCCGCTTGCCGAAGACGGTGGCGTCACCTGCGTTCACGTCGGCCACCGTGGTGACGTCGACGTTCGGCGGCACGACCACCGTGGCCTTGCCGAAGTTGACCTCGACGGTCACCTGGGTGTCCTTCTTGTCGAAGTCGACCCCGCGCAGGTCGAGCACGGCGTCGCCGAAGTTGTTCTCGTACCGGTCGGCCAGGTCCCGGTAGTCCGCCGGAGCCCAGGTGACGTTGCCGTCGATCCCGCGGACTCGGTCGTAGGAGTCGGCGACGGTGGCGATGCCCAGCGCTGCCGCCGTCACCAGACCGAGTGCGATCAGCCAGCGGGCCCGGCCGAACCAGGTGCCCACGAGCAGCCCGAGCCCGATGGTGGCCAGCGCCGCGGCGAAGTAGCCGGCCGCGCCGACCGGGAAGGCGTCGAGGAGGTCGAGCATCGCCACCACGCCCAGCGCCAAAAAGATCAGCGAGAAGGTGACCGTGCCGAGGGCGGACCGTTCCTTCGGCCGCTTCGGTGGCTTGGCCGGGCGGGCCGGCGCCGGCCCGCCCGGCCAAG
>NZ_WBKT01000251.1 GCF_008868175.1 Micromonospora sp. AMSO31t | reverse complement strand
CAGGCTGACCAGGCCGCCGCCCGCACCGTCGCCGCCCCGGCCTGACCCCGACCGCCCCGCCGCCCGAGCCGTCCGGCCGGACGGCTCAGGCGGCCGGCTTGCGGAACACGCTCACCGCGAACTCCGCGTCGTCGTGCCAGGGGCGGAGGTCCCAGGTGGCGAAGCGGTGTTCGAGGCGGAGCCCGGCGGCCACCGCGTCGGCGTCCAGCCCGGTGACCGGGTAGCCGCGGTCGGTGGCGAAGCCGACCACCACGAGGCCGTCCGGCCGGACGTGCGCGGCGACGTGGGTCAGCACGGCGCGCTCGGTGCCGGGGGCGACGAACGCCATCACGTTGCCGGCCACCACGGCGGCGTCGAACGGCTCGGGCTCGTCCTGCGCGGCCAGGTCCAGCTCGGCGAGGTCGCCGACCAGGAAGCGCGGGCCGGGGTGGTCGGTGCGGGCGGCGTCGATCAGCACCGGGTCGGCGTCGACGCCCACCGCGGTGTGGCCCCGGGCGGCCAGCGCGGCGGCCACCCGGCCGGTGCCGCAGCCGGCGTCCAGGATCCGCGCGCCCGGCGCGACGAGCGCGTCCAGCAGCCGGGCCTCGCCGGCCAGGTCCGCCCCTTCGGCGGCGAGCCGGCGGAACCGGTCGACGTACCACTGCGAGTGTCCTGGCTTCGTGTCGGTCACCCAGCGGGTCGGCTTGCCCATGCCGCCACGGTAGCTGATCTTGTTCGGCCCGGCTCGGGAACCTCAGCCGAGAGCCAGGAAGGCGCCGATGGCGAGCGGTGCGCCGGTGACCGCGCCGGCCACCACCTGGGGCCAGGTGTGGTCCCGCAGCACCACCCGGGACCAGCCGACCGCCGCCACGAGCAGCCAGCCGACGTGCAGCGCCGGGCCGAACAGCAGCACCAGGACGGCCGTGGTGGCGGCCGCGACCGCGGCGTGGATGCTCAGCTTCCACCAGTGGTTCACCAGGGTGCAGGCGGCGCCGACCACGAAGATCACCACGATGACGGCGAACAGTTCGGCGGGCGCGCCCAGCGCGGCCAGCAGGGCCATGCCGACCGCCACCGAGGCCAGGCCGGTCAGCAGGGGACGGGCCCGCTGGGTACGGTCGCCGACGTGCCGGTCGGTGAGCCGGCCGCGGCGTACGCCGTGGACGATCACGCCGACCGGGATCACCGCGCAGAACAGCAGGGCGGTGCCGGCCCAGAGCAGGAACTGCTGCGGGGAGGGGCTGACCCGGGCGACCGCCACCAGCGGCAGGGCGGTCACCAGGACGCCCGGTGCGAGCACTTCGGTGATCAGCCGGGCCAGCCGCCCGTTGACCGTCCGTTCCCGGGTCGCCCGCACCGGACCATCCTGGTGGAGCCGTCCGCCATGGTCAACTAACCCTTCTCCGCGCCGCTGGTGAGGCCCTCGGTGAGCAGCCGCTCGCTGGCGAGGAAGAGGATCACGATCGGCAGGGTGAGGATCACCGAGCCGGCCATCAGCACCGTCTTCGGCACCTCGACGCCGTCGGCGAGCAGCGACAGGCCCAGCGAGACGGTCCACCGGTTGGGCCGGTCGACCAGGAAGAGCAGCGCGAAGAGGAACTCGTTCCAGGCGATCATGAAGTCGTAGAGGGCGACCGCCATCACCGACGGCGCGGCGAGCGGCAGGCTGACCCGTCGGATGATGCCGAGCCGGCCGGCCCCGTCGATCGCCGCGGACTCCTCCAGGCTGACCGGGATCGTCTCGAAGTAGTTCTTCAGCATGTAGACCGAGACCGGCAGGGTCTGCGAGATGTAGACCAGCACCAGCCCGACCAGCGACCCGCGCAGCCCGGCCCGGGTGAAGACCACGAAGAGCGGGATCGCGATGACGATCGACGGGAACAGGTAGACCGCCAGGAACAGCGCGCTGACCTGCCGCCGGCCGAAGAACCGCAGCCGGGACACCGCGTACGCGCCGGGGATGGCGATCACCAGGGTGAGCGCGGTGGCGGCCAGCGCCACGATGCCGCTGTTGCGGATGAAGGCGAGGAAGCCCTGCCCGCCGTCCTCCACGGACTTCAGCACCTCGGCGTAGGTGGCGACCGTCAGCTCGCCGAACGGCACGAGCAGCGAGCCGGGGTCGAGCAGCAGCCGCTCGATCGGGCGTACCGAGAGCACCAGCATGTACCAGAACGGCAGCAGGGTGACCACCAGGAAGGCGGCGATCACCAGCCGCCGCAGCCAGCGCAGGCTCACCGTCTCGATCCGGTCCCGGTCCATCACGCCCCCTCCCGACGGCCGCCGAAGAAGCGCAGGTAGATCGCGACGAAGACGATCAGCACGACGGCCAGCACGACCGCCTGCGCCGCGGCCGCGCCGATGTCGGTCCGCGCGGTGAGGAACTGGTAGACCCGGACGCTGACCACCTCGGTGCCGGCCGAGCCCCCGGTGAGCAGGTAGACGTCGTCGAACTTGTTGAAGGTCATGATGAACCGGAGCACCCCGATCAGCGCGATCACCGGCATGAGCTGCGGCAGCAGGATGTACCGGAAGCGCTGGGTCGGGGTGGCGCCGTCGACCCGGGCCGCCTCCTCCAGCTCGCCCGGCACCGCCTGAAGCCGGGCCAGCAGGAACAGGAAGGCGAACGGGAAGTAGCGCCACGCCTCGAACGCGATGACCGTCCAGAGCGCGGTGGACTCCTGGGACAGGAACGGCACGGGCTCGTCCCAGCCGAGGAACCGGCGGCCCCAGTCGTTGACGAAGCCGAGCTGCGGGTCGAGCATGACCTGCCAGACGAACGTCATGGCGACCACCGGCGCCACGTACGGCAGCAGCATCGACGCGCGGACGACGGTGCGGCCCCGGAACGGCCGGCGGACCACCAGCGCCGCCACCAGGCCGACCAGGATGGAGCCGACGGTCCCGCCGGCGCTGTAGAGCACGGTGGTCCAGAGCGTGTCGGCGAATCCGGGGGTGTGCAGCACCCGGTCGACGTTGTCCAGGGTCAGCTCGCCGAAGAGGCCGGTCCGGCGCAGGGTCGCCAGGCGTACCCGTTGGAAGGCCAGCACCACGGTCCACACGATCGGTATGCCGATCACCGCGACCACGACGAGCAGGGTCGGGGCGACCAGCGCGAGCCCGGCGCGGGACTCGCGGCGGCGCAGGGTGAGCGGGCGTCGGCCGGGCCGGCGGGGCCGCTCCCCGGTGGGGGAGCGGCCGGCCTCCGGCGCGGTGGTGGTCAATTCACGCCCTTGGCGATGGCGTCGACGTCCTTCTTCGCCCGTTCGGCGGCGGCCCGGGCGTCGGACTTCCCGCCGATCACGTCGGCGAGCGCCTTGGGCACCGGCAGCTCGCCGAGGATCGCCCCGACGAGCTTGCCTTGGCCCTGGGTCAGCCCCCAGCGCTGGAAGGTGTCCGGGCTCTTGCGCAGGGTGGCGAGCACGTCCTCGCCGTAGACCGCCGACAGCGGCTGCTTGCGGTCCACCCCGGCCTGGCTGGTGTTCCAGGCGGTGAGGAACTTCTGCTTGTCCTCCGCCGTGCCGGTGCGCACCGGGAAGCGCCCCTCGGGGGACATGCCGAACCAGCGCGGGTAGCCGTCGGAGAGCATGTACTCCACGAAGGACGACGCGGGGTCGCTCGCGCCGTCGAGCACCGCCCAGGAGCTGATCTCGCCGTACTGGGCCGGCTCGGCGCCGTTCGGACCCTTGATCGCGGTGACGAAGCCGCTGTTCTTCGCCAGCCAGGCCGGGTCGGACTGGCACTGCGGGCAGGTCGGCTTGGCGTCGTCGCGCAGCCCGGCCAGCTCGTCGAGGATGAACGGCGACCAGATCAGCATGGCCGCCCTGCCGGCGAAGTAGGTGGCCCGGGTGGTGTCCACGTCCTGCGCGCCCTTGACCGAGTTGTTGCGCATCAGGTCGCCGTAGAAGCGGAACGCCTCGACGCACTCGGCGGAGTCCAGCGTGACCTTGCCGGCGTCGTCGGTGAGCTGGCAGTTGTTGGCCAGCGCGAGGTGTTCGAAGGTCTGCTGGGTGAAGACGTCGCCGGGGGCGGTCGCCGCGGTGATGCCGGCGATGCCGCCGGTGTTCAGCCTCGCCGCCGCGGCGGCGATCTTCTCGTACGTGTCGGGGGCGGACAGGCCCGCCGCGGCGAACAGGTCCTTGCGGTAGACCAGCAGCTGGCCCCACCCGTCGCTGGGCACGGCGAGCTGCTTGCCGTCCTCGCTCGTCAGTTCGAGGGCGCGCGGGGAGAACGTGTCCCGGCCGAGCTTCTCGACGACCTTCTTGTTGGCGTCCGGCTCCAGCAGGTCGTTGCCGGACAGCGTGCGCACCCCGGCCAGGGAGACCGAGCCGACCACGTCCGGCAGGTCGCCGGCGGCGGCGCTGGAGGCGATGAGGGAGGGGAACTGGTCCTCGTTGACGGTGACCAGGTTGACCTTGACGCCGGTCTTGGCGGTGTAGTCGGCGATGATGGCCTTGGTGGCGTTCACCCGGTCCGCCACGTCTTCCAGGCTCCACACGGTTATCTGAGAACTGTCGGATTTCGGCTCGTCGTCACCGCAGGCCAGCAGGGTTGTCCCGGCAAGTGCCATGATCAGGGTGGGGGCGAGGATCCGCATCGAGGGTGATGGCATCGGTGGCACTCCTCTCGAAGGGTACATCAGGGATTTAACGCCTTCGATTGATCGTTTACAAGACAATTACCAATATTTCGGTTTAGAATTGGCTCCGGCACTTTCCTCGGAGCGACGCCATGGCCAACTGGGTTGTCTCTCTGGCCGGGCCCCGGCGCGTGAGCCTGGAGCCCTGCCCCCCGGACCCGCTCGGCCCGGGCCAGGTCCGCGTCCGCACCTGTTACTCCGGGATCTCCGCCGGCACCGAGCTGACCCTCTACCGGGGCAGCAATCCCCGGCTCAGCAAGGACTGGGACGACGCCACCCGGATGTTCGTGCCCCGGCAGGCCGCGCCCGCGTACCCGGTGGTGGGCTTCGGCTACGAGGAGGTCGGCGAGGTCGTCGAGGTCGCGCCCGACGTCGCCGACCGCCGGCCCGGGCAGATCGTCTGGGGCATCTGGGGCCACCGCGCCGAGGCCGTGCTGGCCGCCGGCGCGGTCACCCCGCTCGCCCCCGGCCTCGACCCCCTGGCCGCC
>NZ_WBKT01000250.1 GCF_008868175.1 Micromonospora sp. AMSO31t | reverse complement strand
CGCCCAGCTCGACGAGCGCGCCCGCCACCCGCCACCCCTGCTCGACGGCGTCGACGTACCGGCCCTCCAGCCGGGTCACCTCGGCCAGATCGGCCCGGGCCAGCAGGCGGAGCCGCTGCTCCCCGCACTGGGTGGCCAGCCGGTCGACGGTGGCCAGCCGGCGCCGCGCGCCGGCCAGGTCCGCCGCCCGTACGTCGTGCCAGGTGAGGTGCTGGTGGGCGACAGCCATCTCGCGGACCCGGCCATGCCGGGTGGCCAGCTCCAGCGCCGCCTCGGCCTGCTCCCGGGCCTGGCCCTGCGTGCCGGCGGCGCTGAGCAGCAAACACAGCACCGACCGGGCCGACAGCTCCCCGGTCACGTCCCCGGCCGCCCGGAAGATCGCCAGCGCGTTGCGGGCGGCCGGCAGCTCCACACCGCCGGCGCCGTGCTCAGCGGCGAGCCGGGCCGTCCCGAGCAGGGCCCAGGCCCGCAGCACCGGCGACGCGTCCGCGGTCCGCGGGTCGGCCAGCAGCCGGCGCAGCCAGCGGCGCCCGGAGACGTCCCGCCCGCGCAGCCGCCACCAGCGGGGCAGTGCCGCCGCCAGGAGCAGCGCGGTCGCCGGATCGTCCTCGGCGGCGTGCGCCAGGGCCGCCGTGATGTCACTGGTCGCCTCGTCGAGCAGGTGCACGGCGGCGGGCAGCTCCGCGCCGACCAGGTTCGGGGCGGTACGCCGTACGAGCCCGGCGACCACCACGGCGTGCCGGCGCCGGATCCCGGTCAGCTCCCCTTCGACGGCCGCCTGCTCGGTGGCGAAGTCGCGGACGGCGTCCAGCAGCCGGAACCGGAACGGGCCGGCGGCGCCCCGGACGCTGAGCAGCCCGAGCTCCCGCAGCCGGTCCAGCAGGGGCACGGCGTCCCGCCGCTCCTCGCCGTCGGCGAGCAGGTCCTCGGCCAGCTCCACCGACCAGCGGTTGCGGAACGCGGAGAGCCGGCGCAGCGCCGCCCGTTCGGCGGGCGCCAGCAGGTGGTAGCTGGTCGCCACCGCCTCGCGCAGGGTCACCGTGCCGGCGGCGAGGTCGGCCTCCCAGCCGGGGCGCCCGCCCGCCAGGTCGAGGACCCGGTCCCCGTAGCGGTCGAGCAGTTCGGTGACGTCGAGGATCCGGCCGCGCGCGGCCATCAGCTCGATGGCCAGTGGCAGCCCGCCGAGGCGGCGCACCAGCGCGGCGAGCGCCGGCAACTCGGCCCGGGTGGGCGGCTCGCTGCGCGCCTGGGCGAGCCGCGCGATGAACAGGGTCGCCGCGGGCCAGCGGGCCAGCTCCGCCACGTCGGCCGGCTGCTGGCCCGCCGGCGGCACGTCGAGCGGCGCGACCGGCCGGACCAGTTCGCCGGGGAGCCCCACCGGACGCCGGCCGGTGACCAGCACCCGCAACGTCGGCGCCGCCGCGACCAGGGCACGCAGGGCCTCGGCCACCGGGCCGGGCGCCCGCTCCACCGCGTCCACCAGGAGCAGCGCGGGCCGGCCGCCGAGCCGGCAGGGAAGGTCGGCCAGCCGGTTCACGCCGAGCACCGCGACGGAGGCGGCGAGCACGTCCGCGGCGTCGGAGCCCTCGCCGACCAGCACCCCGGCCACGCCGGCCGGATGGTCGGCGGCCGCCGCGTAGGCGACGGTGAGGGCGAGCGCGGTCTTGCCGACACCGGCCAGCCCGACCAGGCTGACCACCGGCCGCTCGGCGAGCAGGGCGGCCACCTCGTCGACGTCGCGGTCCCGGCCGAGCAGTGGGACCGGCTGGGGCAGCGCGATCGGCGTACCTGAATCGGTGGCGGCGGCGCCGGTGACCGGTAGGTGCCGCGCGGCCGGACGCCGTGCGGCGGCGTCGGAACCGCCGGCCGGCGGCGGCGGCGCGGCGGCGTCGGGACCGCCGGCCGGCAGGTCGGGCGCGACGGCCTGGACCGGACGGGCGGCCGCGAGGAACGCCTGCCGGGCCGGACCGGTCAGGCCCAGGGCGTCGGCGAGGAGGTCGACGGTGGTGCGCTGGGGCCGGGTGGCGCGACCCCGCTCCAGGTCACGGACGGTCCGCACGCCGACGCCGGCCCGGGTGGCCAGCTCGGCCTGGGTGAGGCCGGCGGCGAGCCGATGCCCGCGCAACAGGTCGGGCAGCGGCGTACGACCGCCCGGGCTCCGCGAACGATCATGATCGGGAGTCATGGGCACGAAGAGTACGGATCGGGTCGGACGCTCCACAGCCCATCGTCGGGCAGCCGACCGTCCACTGCCGATATCCGACAGACGGTGGACCCGCCCGGGCCCGACCGGCCCGGGCGGGCGCCGCTCACATGCCGAGATCGCGGGCGATGACCATGCGCTGCACCTCGCTGGTGCCCTCCCCGATCTCCAGGATCTTGGAGTCGCGCCAGAAGCGGGCCACCGGGTACTCGTTCATGAAGCCGTAGCCACCGTGGATCTGGGTGGCCTCGCGGGCGTTGTCCACGGCGATGGTGCTGGCGTGCAGCTTGGCGATGGCCGCCTGCCGCTTGAACGGCTCGCCGGCCAGCATCCGGGCGGCCGCGTCGTAGTAGGCGAGCCGGGCGGTGTGCGCCTTCATCTCCATGTCGGCGATCTTGAACTGGATCGCCTGGTAGTTGCCGATCGGCTGGCCGAACGCCTCGCGCTCCTTCGCGTACCTGAGCGACTCGTCGACGCAGCCCTGAGCCAGGCCGACGGCCAGGGCCGCGATGGCGATGCGCCCCTCGTCGAGGATGCGCAGGAACTGGGCGAAGCCCCGGCCGCGCTCGCCGAGCAGGTTGCTCGCCGGCACCCGGCAGTCGTCGAAGGTCAGCTCGTGCGTGTCGGAGGCGGTCCAGCCGACCTTCGAGTAGCCGGGCGCCACGGCGAAGCCCGGTGTGCCGGACGGGACGATGATGGTCGACAGCTCCTTCGAGCCGTCCGGCCTGACACCGGTGGCGGCGGTGACCGTGACGAGCGCCGTGATGTCGGTGCCCGAGTTGGTGATGAAGGCCTTCGAACCGTTGATCACCCACTCGTCGCCGTCCAGCACCGCCCTCGTCTGCGTGCCGCCCGCGTCGGAGCCGGTGCCCGGCTCGGTCAGCCCGAAGCCCGCGAGGGCCTCACCGCTGAGCAGCTTCGGCAGCCACCGGGCCTTCTGCTCGTCGGTCCCGAACCGGTGGATCGGCATCGCGCCGAGCGAGACCGCCGCCTCCAGGGTGATGGCCACGCTGGAGTCGACCCGGGCCAACTCCTCCAGGGCCAGGCAGAGCGCGAAGTAGTCGCCGCCCATGCCGCCGTGCTCCTCGGGGAACGGCAGGCCGAACAGGCCCATCTTGCCCATCTGACGGATGATCTCGTACGGGAAGGTGTGCTGCTCGTAGTGCTCGGCTATGGCCGGGGCGACCACCTCGCGGGCGAAGTCCCGCACGCTCTCCCGCAGCGCCTCTTGTTCCTCGCTGAGCCGGAAGTCCATCTGATCCTCCTGATGGGATGCCTCTGTGGACGGGCCGCCGGGCGCTCGTGGCGCCGGGTCGGGTCGTGCGGGTCGGTGCGGGTCAGACCGGGGTGACGCCGTGCCGGCGCTTCGCGAAGTGCCGCTCCTTGCCGCGCGCGGCGGCGAACCGGCGGACCAGGTCGGCGCGCAGCTCGTGCGGCTCGACGATGGCGTCCACCACCAACTCGCTGGCGAGGCGGACGATGTCGATGTCGCGCTCGTACTCCTCGCGCTTCGCGGCGACGAACGCGGCCCGCTCGGCCTCGTCCTCGATCGCGGCGATCTTGTTGGCGTAGACGGCGTTGACCGCGGCCTCCGCACCCATCACCGCGATCTTCGCGGTGGGCAGCGCGATCGTCGCGTCCGGCTCGAAACCGGGGCCGGCCATCGCGTAGAGGCCGGCGCCGTAGGCCTTGCGGACCACCACACAGATCTTGGGTACGGTCGCCTCGGAGATCGCGGTGATCATCTTGGCGCCGTGCCGGATGATGCCCTGCTTCTCCACCGCGCTGCCGACCATGAACCCGGGCACGTCGGACAGGAACAGCAGCGGCACGTTGAACGCGTCGCAGAGCTGCACGAACCGGGTCGCCTTGTCGGCCGAGTCGACGAAGAGCACGCCGCCCTTGAACATCGAGTTGTTGCCGACCACGCCGACGACCTCGCCGTTCAACCGGCCGAAGCCGATGGTCAGCTCCTTGGCCCAGAGCGCCTGGATCTCGAAGAAGCTGCCCTCGTCGAGCAGGCCCTTGACGTACCGGCGCATGTCGAACGCCTGCCGCTCGCTCACCGGGACCAGCGCGGCCAGGTCGGCCTTCTCCGGCGCGTCCACGGCCTCGGCGGCCGGCGGCTCCTGCTTCCAGTTCGACGGCAGGTAGGACAGGTACGTCCTGACCACGTCGAGCGCGTCGTTCTCGGTCTTGCAGAGGAAGTGACCCACACCGGACTCGGCGCAGTGCACCTTGGCCCCGCCCATCGCCTCCAGCGTGGTCTTCTCACCGGTCACCATCTCGACCATCCGGTCGGAGCCCAGGTACATGCTGGCGTTGCCCTCGACCATGGCGACCACGTCGCAGAACGCCGGGATGTAGGCCCCACCCGCCGCGCTCGGCCCGAACAGGGCGCAGACCTGCGGGATCGCGCCCGAGGCGCGGACCTGGTTCCAGAAGATCTTGCCGGCGCCGCGCCGGCCGGGGAAGAGGTCGACCTGATCGGTGATCCGGGCCCCGGCCGAGTCGACCAGGTAGACCATGGGCACGCTTGTCGAGTAGGCCCGCTCGATGATCCGGATGATCTTCTCGACGGTCCGGGCGCCCCAACTGCCGGCCTTCACCGTCGAGTCGTTCGCCATGAGGCAGACCGGCCGGCCGTCGATGGTGGCCGTGCCGGTGACCACGCCGTCCGCGGGAAGCCCCTCGGCCATCGCGTTGGCGTAGAGCCCGTCCTCGACGAAGGAGCCCTCGTCGACCAGGTACGCGACCCGCTCGCGGGCGAAGAGCTTGCCCTTCGCGGCGTTCGCCGCGTGGTACTTGTCCGCACCGCCGGCCCTGGCGCGCTTGCGCAGCTGCTCCAGAGCCTCACCGTCGAGCGTCACGCCGACTCCCATTGCCACCGGGCGCCTCGTGAGCGCGCCGACCGACCTGAACGATCGTTAGGCTAGCGCATTCCCACC
>NZ_WBKT01000249.1 GCF_008868175.1 Micromonospora sp. AMSO31t | reverse complement strand
GACTGGAAGATTGTCCGGCGGTGTCCTACTCTCCCACACCCTCCCGAGTGCAGTACCATCGGCGCTGGAGGGCTTAGCTTCCGGGTTCGGAATGTGACCGGGCGTTTCCCCTCCGCCATGACCGCCGTAACTCTATGAACATGTCAAACACACTCACGTGGGGTGTTCGCTGGTTCAGAGTTGCACAGTGGACGCGTAGCAGCTTGGTAGTCAAGTCCTCGGCCTATTAGTACCGGTCAACTGAACCCGTTACCGGGCTTACATTTCCGGCCTATCAACCCAGTCGTCTAGCTGGGGGCCTTACCCCACAAAGTGGGTGGGATACCTCATCTTGAAGCGAGCTTCCCGCTTAGATGCTTTCAGCGGTTATCCCTTCCGAACGTAGCTAACCAGCCGTGCCCCTGGCGGGACAACTGGCACACCAGAGGTTCGTCCGTCCCGGTCCTCTCGTACTAGGGACAGCCCTTCTCAAGTATCCTACGCGCACGGCGGATAGGGACCGAACTGTCTCACGACGTTCTAAACCCAGCTCGCGTACCGCTTTAATGGGCGAACAGCCCAACCCTTGGGACCTGCTACAGCCCCAGGATGCGACGAGCCGACATCGAGGTGCCAAACCATCCCGTCGATATGGACTCTTGGGGAAGATCAGCCTGTTATCCCCGGGGTACCTTTTATCCGTTGAGCGACACCGCTTCCACATGCCAGTGCCGGATCACTAGTCCCGACTTTCGTCCCTGCTCGACCTGTCAGTCTCACAGTCAAGCTCCCTTGTGCACTTGCACTCAACACCTGATTGCCAACCAGGCTGAGGGAACCTTTGGGCGCCTCCGTTACCCTTTAGGAGGCAACCGCCCCAGTTAAACTACCCACCAGACACTGTCCCTGAACCGGATAACGGTCCGAAGTTAGATACCCAAATCAACCAGAGTGGTATTTCAAGATTGCCTCCACCCATACTGGCGTATGGACTTCACCGGCTCCCACCTATCCTACACAAGCTAACTCAAGTACCAATGTCAAGCTATAGTAAAGGTCCCGGGGTCTTTCCGTCCTGCCGCGCGTAACGAGCATCTTTACTCGTAGTGCAATTTCGCCGGGCCTGTGGTTGAGACAGTGGGGAAGTCGTTACGCCATTCGTGCAGGTCGGAACTTACCCGACAAGGAATTTCGCTACCTTAGGATGGTTATAGTTACCACCGCCGTTTACTGGCGCTTAAGTTCTCCGCTTCGCCCCGAAGAGCTAACAGGTCCCCTTAACGTTCCAGCACCGGGCAGGCGTCAGTCCATATACATCGAATTACTTCTTCGCATGGACCTGTGTTTTTAGTAAACAGTCGCTTCCCCCTGCTCTCTGCGGCCATACAACGCTCCACCCGCGCGGGGCTTCACGTCTCCGGCCCCCCTTCTCCCTAAGTTACGGGGGCAATTTGCCGAGTTCCTTAACCACAGTTCGCCCGATCGCCTCGGTATTCTCTACCTGACCACCTGTGTCGGTTTGGGGTACGGGCCGCTAAGAACTCGCTAGAGGCTTTTCTCGGCAGCATAGGATCACTGACTTCACCTGAATCGGCTCGGCATCACGTCTCAGCCTATATGCGCCGCGGATTTGCCTACGACACGGCCTACACGCTTACCCCGGCACAACCACCGGCCGGGCTCAGCTACCTTCCTGCGTCACCCCATCGCTTGACTACTACCCGCCAGGTTCCCACGCTCCCCACCATTGACCCGAAGGTCGCCGGCGGTTCGGGTGGTTAGCACAACGAGGTTCGTCAGGGTCGCTCTTTCGCGGGTACGGGAATATCAACCCGTTGTCCATCGACTACGCCTCTCGGCCTCGCCTTAGGTCCCGACTCACCCAGGGCGGATTAGCCTGGCCCTGGAACCCTTGGTCATCCGGCGGAAGGGTTTCTCACCCTTCTTTCGCTACTCATGCCTGCATTCTCACTCGTGCCGCGTCCACAACTAGGTCACCCCGTTGCTTCACTCGCGGCACGACGCTCCCCTACCCATCCACACACCTGCACAAGGAATCAAGTCCAAGCGAGGTTGAAATGTGAATGCCACAGCTTCGGCGGTGTGCTTGAGCCCCGCTACATTGTCGGCGCGGAACCACTTGACCAGTGAGCTATTACGCACTCTTTAAAGGGTGGCTGCTTCTAAGCCAACCTCCTGGTTGTCTATGCGACCCCACATCCTTTTCCACTTAGCACACGCTTAGGGGCCTTAGCTGGTGATCTGGGCTGTTTCCCTCTCGACTACGAAGCTTATCCCCCGCAGTCTCACTGCCGCGCTCTCACTTACCGGCATTCGGAGTTTGGCTGATTTCGGTAAGCTTGTGGGCCCCCTAGACCATCCAGTGCTCTACCTCCGGCAAGAAACACGCGACGCTGCACCTAAATGCATTTCGGGGAGAACCAGCTATCACGGAGTTTGATTGGCCTTTCACCCCTAACCACAGGTCATCCCCCAACTTTTCAACGTTGGTGGGTTCGGCCCTCCACGCGGTCTTACCCGCGCTTCAGCCTGCCCATGGCTAGATCACTCCGCTTCGGGTCTAGAGCATGCGACTGAATACGCCCTATTCAGACTCGCTTTCGCTACGGCTCCCCCACACGGGTTAACCTCGCCACATGCCACTAACTCGCAGGCTCATTCTTCAAAAGGCACGCCGTCACCCCGCAAGGCTCCGACGGATTGTAGGCGAACGGTTTCAGGTACTATTTCACTCCCCTCCCGGGGTACTTTTCACCATTCCCTCACGGTACTCGTCCGCTATCGGTCACCAGGAAGTATTTAGGCTTACCAGGTGGTCCTGGCAGATTCACGGCAGATTTCAGGGGTCCGCCGCTACTCGGGAACACCCACAGAAGGTCAGCAACTTTCACCTACCGGACTCTCACCGTCTACGGTCAGCCATTCCAGACTGTTCGACTAGCCACTGACTTTGTAACTTCTCGAACAAGTGTCAGCTTGTTCAGCAGGGTCCCACAACCCCGACCACGCAACCCCTGACAGGTATCACACGCAGCCGGTTTAGCCTCAATCCGCTTTCGCTCGCCACTACTCACGGAATCACTTGTTGTTTTCTCTTCCTACGGGTACTGAGATGTTTCACTTCCCCGCGTTCCCTCCACACACCCTATGTGTTCAGGTGTGGGTGACACCACATGACTGGTGCCGGGTTTCCCCATTCGGACACCCTGGGATCACAGCTTGGTTGACAGCTCCCCCAGGCCTATCGCGGCCTCCCACGTCCTTCATCGGCTCCTGGTGCCAAGGCATCCACCGTTCGCCCTTGACAACTTGACCACAAAGATGCTCGCGTCCACTGTGCAATTCTCAACAAACGACCAACCCACAACCCGCAGCGCGACACCAGCCCGAGAACAATCTCGACGGTATGCCACACCAGGCCGTGCCTGGCGCCGGCGGAACCCTTGGTTCCGCTCGTCGGCTCTGAAAGACAACACGAGGTTGTTCCTTCAGGACCCAACAGGGTGCTCTACGCCGAACCCCAGCCGCATCACGTCCGTCGTTCCTGCACCCCCACGAAGGGGGCGTGTACTAGACATCGGTGACCGTTGCCGGCATCCGACTAACCAGTGTCTCCGCCATTGAGCACCCCGCCACCACATTCGGATGGCGCGGGCTCCATACCGTCTTTCGACGGATGGTGCTCCTTAGAAAGGAGGTGATCCAGCCGCACCTTCCGGTACGGCTACCTTGTTACGACTTCGTCCCAATCGCCAGCCCCACCTTCGACGGCTCCCTCCACAAGGGTTGGGCCACCGGCTTCGGGTGTTGCCGACTTTCGTGACGTGACGGGCGGTGTGTACAAGGCCCGGGAACGTATTCACCGCAGCGTTGCTGATCTGCGATTACTAGCGACTCCGACTTCACGGGGTCGAGTTGCAGACCCCGATCCGAACTGAGACCGGCTTTTTGGGATTCGCTCCACCTCGCGGTATCGCAGCCCATTGTACCGGCCATTGTAGCATGCGTGAAGCCCTGGACATAAGGGGCATGATGACTTGACGTCATCCCCACCTTCCTCCGAGTTGACCCCGGCAGTCTTCGATGAGTCCCCGCCATAACGCGCTGGCAACATCGAACGAGGGTTGCGCTCGTTGCGGGACTTAACCCAACATCTCACGACACGAGCTGACGACAGCCATGCACCACCTGTGACCGCCCCCGAAGGACCTCACATCTCTGCGAGTTTTGCGGCCATGTCAAACCCAGGTAAGGTTCTTCGCGTTGCATCGAATTAATCCGCATGCTCCGCCGCTTGTGCGGGCCCCCGTCAATTCCTTTGAGTTTTAGCCTTGCGGCCGTACTCCCCAGGCGGGGCGCTTAATGCGTTAGCTGCGGCACAGGGAACCGGAGAGGCCCCCCACACCTAGCGCCCAACGTTTACAGCGTGGACTACCAGGGTATCTAATCCTGTTCGCTCCCCACGCTTTCGCTCCTCAGCGTCAGTATCGGCCCAGAGACCCGCCTTCGCCACCGGTGTTCCTCCTGATATCTGCGCATTTCACCGCTACACCAGGAATTCCAGTCTCCCCTACCGAACTCTAGCCTGCCCGTATCGACTGCAGGCCCGCAGTTGAGCTGCGGGTTTTCACAGTCGACGCGACAAGCCGCCTACGAGCTCTTTACGCCCAATAAATCCGGACAACGCTCGCGCCCTACGTCTTACCGCGGCTGCTGGCACGTAGTTGGCCGGCGCTTCTTCTGCAGGTACCGTCACTTACGCTTCGTCCCTGCTGAAAGAGGTTTACAACCCGAAGGCCGTCATCCCTCACGCGGCGTCGCTGCATCAGGCTTCCGCCCATTGTGCAATATTCCCCACTGCTGCCTCCCGTAGGAGTCTGGGCCGTGTCTCAGTCCCAGTGTGGCCGGTCGCCCTCTCAGGCCGGCTACCCGTCGTCGCCTTGGTAGGCCATCACCCCACCAACAAGCTGATAGGCCGCGAGCCCATCCCAGGCCGAAAAACTTTCCACCCCCAACCATGCGGTCGGAGGTCCTATTCGGTATTAGCCCCGGTTTCCCGGGGTTATCCCAAAGCCTAGGGCAGGTTGCTCACGTGTTACTCACCCGTTCGCCGCTCGAGTACCCCGAAGGGCCTTTCCGCTCGACTTGCATGTGTTAAGCACGCCGCCAGCGTTCGTCCTGAGCCAGGATCAAACTCTCCAACAAAAATCTTTGCTGAACAATCATCCTGACAACAAAAGTGTTGCCAAAGGAATCCCAACC
>NZ_WBKT01000248.1 GCF_008868175.1 Micromonospora sp. AMSO31t | reverse complement strand
GACCCGCAGCAGTGCGTGGAGCGCCTGGTGCAGCTCGCGCTGCGCGGCGGCGGCCCGGACAACATCACCGTGATCATCGCGGACGCCACCGACCAGGACATCGTCGAGGCGTCCCCGATCGTCGGCGACACCTCGCCCGGCTCCTGGCCGGGGCGGTGCGGGGCCTCGGACGTCATGGGTGCGCCTCCTCCATCACATGTCGGCCGCCGATGCCGATCGGGACCGTCGGCATGGCTGCCGGAGTCGCCGGCAGGTACCGGCCGTGCGGGCTCCCCGCACCGTATCCGGTGGCCGCCCGGAGGCGCCCGGGGGAGCACGAGCCGTCACCGACCGTCACCGGACGGTATCGATCGGTTGCTCTGTCGGCGATCGGTCCGGGGGCGGGCGGTTGGCGACCGAGCCCCACCGTACCGGGCGGTGCGGCGAGGTGGAATCCCGGTGTCAATCGACGTGAAACGCCGAAGACCCGACCGGTTGCCCGGGCGGGTCTTCGAACTGGAGGAGGTGAGGAAAGTAGGGGAGCGTCAGCTCATGTGACGCTGGGCGATGGCGAGAAGCTCCTCGCGGACGGCCGGCGAGTTGGCGGAACGCAGCGCGTGCTCGATGGCACGGGCGCGGCGGTTGGCGTCGCGGCGGTTGCGGATTCGCTCGATCATGCTCATCTGGGTCTCTCCTCCTGGCTATTCGGTTGTCAGCCCCTTGATGTCTCTATTGAACCCCAGAACGCCGCGAACTTCCATCGATTATTAGGTGAGCTGAGCCACGTGCCTAAGGATCGTAGGCCAGGAGCCCCGTCGAGCCGACGTTTCGTTCCCCAACGGCAACGGCCGGTGTGCCGGGCGTTCACCCGTGCACACCGGCCGTGGCCTGGTGCGATGCGACCCGTCAGGTCCAGGCGAGCAGCGCCGCCTCCGGATCGGCCAGGAAGTCCCCGATGTCGCGGAGGAACTTCGAACCGAGCTCACCGTCGATGATCCGGTGGTCGAAGGAGAGCCCCAACGTGGTGACCAGGCGCGGCTTGACCTTGCCCTTGTGCACCCAGGGCAGCTCCCGCACCGCGCCGAAGGCGAGGATCGCGGACTCGCCCGGAGGCAGGATCGGGGTGCCGGTGTCGACGCCGAAGACGCCGACGTTGGTGATGGTCAGCGTGCCGCCGGACATGTCGGCCGGAGACGTCTTCCCCGCCTTGGCCGTCTGGACGAGCGCCGTCATCGCGTCCGCCAGCTCGCGCAGCGAGAGCCGGCCGGCGTCCTTGATGTTCGGCACGATCAGGCCGCGCTCGGTGGCCGCCGCGATGCCCAGGTTCACGTAGTCCTTGACCACGATCTCGTCGCCGGCCCAGGTCGAGTTGACCATCGGGTGGCGCTTGACCGCCAGCAGCACCGCCTTCGCGACGAGCAGCAGTGGCGAGACCCGCACGTCCCGCCACTCGCGGCGCTCGCGGAGCCGGTCCAGGGCCTTCATGGCCCGGGTCACGTCCACGGTCAGGAACTCCGTGACGTGCGGGGCGGTGAACGCCGAGCGGGCCATGTTCTCCGCGGTGAGCTTGCGTACCCCCTTGACCGGGATGCGCTGCTCGCGGTCGGCGCCGAAGCTCGCGGCCGCCGTGGCCGGCGCCGCGACCGTCAGCGGCTCGGCCGCCGCCGGAGCCGACGCCGCCCGCTGGACGTCCTCCCGGGTGATCGAGCCCAGCGGGCCCGAACCGGTCAGCGTGGCGAGGTCGACGCCGAGGTCCTTGGCGAGCTTGCGGACCGGCGGCTTGGCCAGCACGGCGCCGGTCACCCGGCCGTTGCCGTTGACCGCCGGGGCGGCCGGCGCCGGGACCACCGGCGCGGGAGCCGGCTGGACCGGGGCGGCCGGGGCCGCCGCCGCCCGGGCCGGGACGACGCCGCCCTTGCGCGGCCGCCGCTTGGCCGGCGCGTTCCGCGGGCCGTAGCCGACCAGCACCGCGGTACGCCCACCCGGCGCCACGCCGCCGATCAGGCCCGGCTCGACCATGCCCTCCTCGGGCGCGACCTCGACGGCGGCCAGCGAGGCCGCCGACGGGGTGGGCAGGTCGGCGGCCGGAGCACCGGTCGTCGACTGCTCGATCGGCCCGGCGTTCGGGTCGGTGTCGATCGCGATGATCGGGCTGCCGACCTCGACCGTGGTGCCCTCCGGGTGGAAGATCGCCTGCACCCGGCCGGCCCACTTCGCCGGGATCTCGACCGCCGCCTTGGCGGTCTCCACCTCGACGATCGGCTGGTTCAGCTCGATGTCGTCGCCCACCTTGACCAGCCAGGCGAGGATCTCACCCTCGGTCAGGCCCTCGCCCAGGTCGGGGAGGTTGAACGTCTTGATCCGTGACATGCCGCTCACCAGCCGAAGGTGCGGTCGACGGCGTCGAGCACCCGGTCGAGGTCGGGCAGGTACTCCTCCTCCACCCGGGCGGCCGGGTAGGGGGTGTCGAAGCCGGTGACCCGCAGCACGGGGGACTCCAGGGAGTAGAAGCACTCCTCGGTGATCCGGGCGGCGATCTCCGACCCGAGGCCCAGGTTGCCCGGGGCCTCGTGGACGACCACGCAGCGGCCGGTGCGCTTCACCGACTCGTACGCGGCGGTCAGGTCCAGCGGGGAGAGCGTGCGCAGGTCGATGACCTCCAGCTCCCGGCCGTCTTCGGCGGCGGCGGTGGCCGCGTCCAGGGCGGTGCGCACCATCGGGCCGTACGCCAGCACGGTGGCGTCGGTGCCCGGCCGGGCGACCCGGGCGGCGTGCAGCGGGTACGCCCCGGTCAGCGGGGCGTCCAGTTCGACCGGACCCTTCTCCCAGTAGCGCCGCTTCGGCTCCAGGAAGACGATCGGGTCGTCGGAGGCGATCGCCTGCTGGATCATCGAGTAGCCGTCCTGCGGGTTCGCGCAGGTGACGACCTTCAGGCCGGCGGTGTGCGCGAAGTACGCCTCGGGCGACTCCGAGTGGTGCTCGACCGCGCCGATGCCACCGCCGTAGGGGATCCGGATGACCATCGGGATCCGCACCTTGCCCTGCGAGCGGTAGTGCATCTTCGCCACCTGGGACACGATCTGGTCGTACGCCGGGTAGACGAAGCCGTCGAACTGGATCTCGCAGACCGGCCGGAAGCCGCGGATGGCCAGGCCGACCGCGGTGCCGATGATGCCGGACTCGGCGAGCGGGGTGTCGATGACCCGCTGGTCGCCGAAGTCCTTCTGGAGGCCGTCGGTGATGCGGAACACGCCGCCGAGCTTGCCGACGTCCTCGCCCATGATGACGACCTTCGGGTCGTTCTCCAGGGCCTTGCGCAGGCCGGCGTTGAGGGCCTTGCCGAGGGTGAGCGTCTCCGTGGCCATCAGTGGGCGCTCCCCTCGAACGACTCCAGGTACTTGCTGAACTGGGCCCGCTGCTCGTCGAGCTCGGGGGACCCGTTGGGGTAGACGTGGTCGAACATGGTCACCGGTTCCGGGTCGGGCATGGCGAGCACCCGCTCGCGCAGGTGCACCGACTCGGCGCGGGCCTGCTCGTCGACCTCGGCGAAGAACGACTCGTCGACGATCTGCTGCTTCGTGAGGAACGCCTTCATCCGGGCGATCGGGTCCTTGGCCTGCCAGGCCTCGACCTCGCTGGCGATCCGGTAGCGGGTCGGGTCGTCGGAGGTGGTGTGGGCACCCATCCGGTAGGTGTACGCCTCGATGAGGCTCGGTCCCTGGCCGTGCCGCGCGTTGTCCAGCGCGTGCCGGGTCACCGCGTACGACGCGAGCACGTCGTTGCCGTCCACCCGGACGCCGGGGAAGCCGAAGCCGCCGGCCCGCTGGTAGAGCGGGACGCGGGTCTGGCGCTCCAGCGGCTCGGAGATGGCGTACTGGTTGTTCTGGCAGAAGAACACCAGCGGGGCGTTGAAGACGCTGGCCCAGACGAACGACTCGTTCACGTCGCCCTGGCTGGTGGCGCCGTCACCGAAGTAGGCGATCACCGCCTCGCCCTCGTCGCTGCCGGTCCTGCCGTCCATGGCGACACCCATGGCGTAGCCGGTCGCGTGCAGGGTCTGCGCGCCGATGACGATCGTGTACATGTTGAACTTGAACTCGTTCGGGTCCCAGCCGCCCTGGTCGACGCCGCGGAACAGGCCGAGCGGCATGATCGGGTCGATGCCCCGGCAGTAGAGGACGCCGTGCTCCCGGTAGGTCGGGAAGGCCATGTCCTGCGTACGCAGCGCCCGGCCGGAGCCGACCTGCGCCGCCTCCTGGCCCAGGAGACTGGCCCAGAGGCCCAGCTCGCCCTGGCGCTGGAGCGCCGTGGCCTCGGCGTCGAGCTTCCGGACCAGCACGAGGTCGCGGTAGAGCCCGCGGTACTCCTCGTCGGTGAAGTCGACGCGGTACTCGGTCCCGTCCGGCCCGAGCGCGCTCTCGATCCGCTCGCCCTCGGGCGTGAGCAGCTGCACGAGCTCCGGTTCGCCCGTGGCGGCGGCGCGCTTGGTACGGGGTGCGGCCCGCTTGCTGCGGGTGGCGGCCCCGGGATCGCCCTTTGCCATCCGTCTCTCCCTGTCTGGTCTGCGCCGGCGCCGGGGGGTGACCCGTGCCGCGCACATCGTGCGCCCGACCCGGCTGGTGCCGGACCGGTCCCTGGCGGCCGCGCCTAGCCCCGGTGAGGGTTGCCGCGCGGCGTGAGCCGGGTCCGTTTGCGGAGCCCGACCCGGGAGCGCCGGCGCCGTACCGCACCAGCCGCGGGGTGCGCGGAGGTGGCGGCTGCGTTGCCGTCGTGCCTGAATGATTGCAGAGGAGGTGAGCGGGCCCACAGTACGGCCTCCTCCACCGGCGACGTTCCGTCGTGTTCGCGACGCATAGACACATTTGTCTGGTGAGTCGCCGTCGAGGGACGGACAATTTGTGTGTCGACACGCTGTGGTGGCTGGTGAACTGAGCGTCACTGGTCCAAGCTGGCGGTGGTCCCCCGCGAGGCATTTGTCCGTTTAGCCTGCGCCGGGATCCCGCCCTGTCGACGCGTACGAGGAGTGTGCCGGTGTCCGAGCCGCCAGAGGGTCCTCCGGGAGTTCCGTTCCTCGGCCGGCACCGGGCGGTGCCGCAGTCCCGCTACCGGCGGGTGGTCGGCGCGCACCGGGCGCAGGGCCTGGGCGGCCCGAGCCGGGGTTACCTGTTCACCGTGGCGCTGCTGGCCGGCACCGCCTCCATGCCGATCCTCGCCGCGATCAGCGCGGGGTCGGCCACCGTGGGGAACAGCGCCCTCCCGGACAGCAGCACCCCGTTCCTCCCGACGCCCTCGGTCGGCCCGGTGGTGATCCCGCTGCCCGAGGGGACGCAGTCGCCGTTGCTCCCCACCCCGTCGCCGGTCGCCGGAGC
>NZ_WBKT01000247.1 GCF_008868175.1 Micromonospora sp. AMSO31t | reverse complement strand
CGTCCCGCCGCTGTCACGGCCCGGCCCGCCGGTCGGGCCCACCGTGCCGCTGTCGCGGCCCGGCCCGCCGGGGGACGGTGTGGCGCCGGCAACCGGCCAGCCGGGCAGGTCGACGGTCGGGGCGGTGGCGGCGGCCAGGAGGCGGGCCGCGTCGTCGTGCCCGAGCCGGTGCCGCGGGTCGCGGCGCAGCAGCCCGACCAGCACCGGCGCCAGCGGGCCGGCGTGCGGCGCCGGATCCGGCGGCTGGCTGGCCAGCGCGGCCAGCGTGGCCATGGCGGTGCTGCGGGCGTACGGGGACCGGCCCTCGACGGCGGCGTGCAGGGTGGCGCCCAACGACCACAGGTCGGCCTCGACGCTGGACACCCCCTCGGCGGCCCGCTCCGGGCCACGTACTGGGGGGAGCCGAGGACCAGGCCGGGGCGGGTCATCATCCCGTCGCCGCCGTCAAAGACGGCCAGCCCGAAGTCGGTGAGCAGCACCGGGCCGTCCCCGGCCAGCAGCACGTTGGCGGGCTTCACGTCCCGGTGCAGCACGCCCGCCTCGTGCGCGGCGCGCAACGCGGCCAGCACCGCCAGCCCGATCCTCGCGGCCCGGCGCGGGTCCACCGGCCCGTCCGAGTCGATGATCTCCTGCAACGAGCGGGACGGGACGTACTCCATCACCAGCCACGGGTCGCCGTCGACCCGGACCACGTCGTAGACCCGGACCACGTTGGGGTGGCTGAGCCGGGCGGTCGCGCGCGCCTCGCGGAGGGTCCGGCCACGCAACTCGTCGCGTTCGTGCGCGGCGAGCCAGCCCGGCGGCACCACCTGCTTCACCGCCACCTCGCGGTGCAGCATCTCGTCCCGGGCCCGCCAGACCCGACCCATCCCGCCGCGGCCGACCAGGTCGAGCAGGCGGTACCGGCCGGCGATCACTACCTGCTGCACCGCACTCCTCACCGCTGGTCGATGTCCACAATAGCCAACGGATCGGACAACACCTATCGCCCGTGAGGGCGGCGCGCTCAGCTCGCGGCGCCGGCCAGCAGATTCCCCTCCGGAATGGCGATCGCGGAGCGGCCACCGGCCAGCAGCCCCGCCGCCCGACGGGTCTGGAACGCGCCGTGCTCCCGGCGTGCGGTGGCGTAGCTGCCGGCGGTCCGGGCGGCGATGGCGGACCAGGCGTAGCGCTCGGCGACCACGGTGCGGGCCCGGCGGGCCACCCGGCGGGCGAAGACCTCGTCGCCGAGCAGCCGGTCGACCGCGCCGGCCAGCGCGCCCGGGTCGCCGTGCGGGAAGGTCACGCCGGTCACGCCCGGCTCGACGATCTCGGCCAGGCCGCCGGTGTCCGCCACCGCGAGGGGCGCGCCGGCGGCGGCCGCCTCCAGGGCGATCATGCCGAACGGCTCGTAGAGGCTGGGGACCACCGTCGCGTCGGTGGCGGCCAGGACGGCCGGGAGCTGCGTGGCGTCCAGGAAGCCGGCGAACCGGACGGTCTCGTCGAGGTCCAGCCGGTGCGCCTGGTCGACCAGCTCGTCGCGGTACGGGCCGTCGCCGGCGATCACCACCCGCAGGCCGGGGTGCCGGTCCCGCAGGTACGGCACGGCGTGCACCAGGTGCTGCACGCCCTTCTCGTACACCAGCCGGCCGGCGTATCCGACCAGCGGGCCGCCGGCGGCGAACCGGGCGCGGGCGGCGGAGACCGCCCGGGGGCGGGCGTGCCAGGCCCGGTCGTCCACGCCGTTGGGGACCACGTCGATCCGCGCGGCGGGCACGTCGAACAGCCGCCCCACCTGGTCCCGCATGTAGCCGGAGCAGGCGATCACCCGGGTCGAGGTGTTGCTCAGCCAGTGCTCGACGCCGTGGATGGTGCGGTTCATCTCCTCGGGCAGCCAGCCCTGGTGCCGGCCGGCCTCGGTGGCGTGGACGGTGGTGACCAGGGGCAGGTCCAGGTGCTCGGCCAGGGTGACGGCGGTGTGCGCGACCAGCCAGTCGTGGGCGTGGATGACGTCGTAGCCGCCGGACCCGGCGGCGCGCAGGGCGGCCCGGGTGAGGGTGTGGTTGAACGCCATGGTCCAGGCCAGCAGCGAGTCGGTGGCGAGCGGGAACCGGACCGGGTCCTCGGCGGCCCGCAGGACGCGCACGCCCTCGGCGTACTCCTCCAGGGGGACGCCCTCGGCGTGCCGGGTGACGACGGTGACCTCGTGGCCGGCGGCGGCCAGCGCCACGGAGAGCGCGTGCACGTGACGGCCGAGGCCACCGACGAGCACGGGTGGGTACTCCCAGGAGAGGATCAGCACCCGCTGGCGCCGGGCGGGCTGGATGTCGATCACTTCGGCGTCAGCGGACATGCGGCCCCCTTGGAGTTGTGGTTCCCGCACCGCCCGACGGCACCGCGTCCGGCGCGTCGTGGGGTCGCAGCCCATCCTGCCCAGCGGTCGATAACCAGCGGCGACGCGCCGGTTGCCGGTCTGTAACGCGTTAGCCCCGAAGGCGCCGGACGCGGAGCAGCTCGGCCACCGACCACGCCTGGAACGGGCAGCCCGTGGCGGCGTGCGGGGCGAGCCCGTCGGCGGTCTCGCTCACCGAGCCCAGGCCGTACTCGGTGAGGTGCCCCTTCAGCCCCACCAGCAGGTCGTCGGTGGGCAGGCCGGCCCGGCGGTACGCGTCGACGAACGGCCCGATCAGCCAGGGCCAGACGGTCCCCTGGTGGTAGCCGGAGTCCCGCTCGGCGGGGCCGCCCCGGTGCCGGCCCACGAAGCCGGGGGAGTCGGGGGCGAGGCTGCGCGGCCCGAGCGGCGTGAACAGCCCCTCGGTGACCCGGCGCAGGGTGGCCTCGTCCGGTTCGAGCGGCGCGTACGGCAGCGACCAGGCCAGCAGCTGGTTGGGGCGGAGCAGGTCGTCGTCGTGGTGCGGCGCCCCGCCGAGCGGGTACGCGGGCGCCGGCGCGTCGACCACGTCGTGCAGCCAACCGGCCGGCGTGGGGAAGCGCTCCCGGAACGCGGCGGCGGCCCGCTCGTGCCGGCCCCGCAGCTCGGTGGCGTCGCCGCCGGCCAGCTCGGTCAGCTCGGCGAGCCCGGCCAGCCCGTTCACCCAGAGCGCGTTGACCTCGACCGGCTTGCCGGTGCGCGGGGTGACCGGCACCCCGTAGACGCGGGCGTCCATCCAGGTGAGCGCCACGTCCGGCGGCCCGCCCTGGGTGAGCAGCCCGTCGGCCGGGTCGACGCCGATGCCGTACCGGGTGCCCGCCACGTGGGCGGCCACCACGGCCTGCAGCGCGGGCAGCAGCTCCACGCCGAGGTCGGTGTCCCCGGTGAGGGTGACGTGCCGGTTCACGGCGTGCAGGAACCACAGCGTCGCGTCGACGGTGTTGTGCTCCACCCGCCCGGTGTCGGCGGTGTTGGCGAGCATCCCCTCCGACAGCGTGGCCGCGTACGCGCGCAGCAGCTCCCGGCCCTCGTCGCCCCGGCCGGTGCGGAGGAGGAGCCCCTCGTAGGAGGTCATGGTGTCCCGCGACCAGGCGCCGAACCAGGGGTAGCCGGCCACCACGTCCGGGCCGGTGGCGGTGTGCACCACGAAGGCGTCGGCGGCCAGGGCGAGGGTCGCGTCGACGTCGTCGTCGGGCTTCGCCGCGGTCACCACCGCCCGGTGCCGCCGCCGGGCGGACTCGACCAGCGCGGTCGCCGGCGGCGGCTCCTCGGCCAGGTCGTCCGCCCACGCCAGCACGGACACCTCGGCGCCCGGCTCGTCGAGGGCGCCGGAGAACCGGCCCGCGTACCAGAGGTCCTCGTCGGGGTGCAGCCCGCGCGCCGCCTCCTCCCGGTGGCGTACGCCGAGCCACCACTGCCCCTCGGGAGTCCAGCCCGGCCCGGCCAGCCGGTACGCGCCCTCCACCACGGCGCCGCCGGCCACCTCCTCCAGCCGCGGGGTGGGGCCGTCGGCCCGCCGCTCGCCGTGCGCGTCCCGCCAGGTGCAGGCCGCGGCCAGGTCCAGCCGGACCGGGCCGCCGGAGACGAGGCGGTGCACCACCGCCACGCAGGACCGGCCGTACGCCATGGCGATCTCCCGCTCGATCACCACGGCGCCGACCCGCCAGCGCCAGCGGGGCACGCCGTCGGTGAGGTCGAAGCGCTCCAGCAGCTCGTAGCCGCGTGGGTCGACCACGCCCGAGGACCACTCGTGCGCGCCGAGCCGGACCTGCTGCCCGGACGGCAGGGTCACCGCCGGGTCGAGGCTGACCAGGCCGACCCTGCGGGCGGCGGGCGTCGCCCCGGCCACCACCAGCAGCCCGTGGTAGCGCCGGGTGCGCAGCCCGGCGACCGTGCCCATGGCGTAGCCGCCGCGCCCGTCGGTGACCAGCCACTCCCGGGCCGACGAGGCGGACAGCTCCCCGCAGACCTGCGGACCGAAGCGAATGTCGATCAACTTTCCTCCACCACCGGCGGGGTGTCACCCGCCACGACGACAATGGCCCCTGTGGAGAAGTACCCCGGCGGCGTCGAAGATGTGCAGGTGATCACTGACCGCCCGACCTCCGCGACCCCCGACCCCGAGCGGCACCGGCTCGCCCAGGCCGACGCCGGGGAGCAGGACTGGCGCGCATGGGGTCCCTATCTGTCCGAGCGGGCGTGGGGGACGGTACGGGAGGACTACAGCGAACACGGCACGGCCTGGGACTACTTCCCCCACGATCACGCGCGCTCCCGAGCCTACCGGTGGAACGAGGACGGCATGGCGGGCGTCTGCGACGACCGGCAGACGTTCTGCTTCGCCCTGGCCCTGTGGAACGGCCGGGACCCGATCCTCAAGGAGCGGATGTTCGGCCTCGGCGGCGACGGCGGCAACCACGGGGAGGACGTGAAGGACTACTGGTGGTACGAGGACTCCACGCCCACCCACTCGTGGATGCGCTGGCGCTACCACTACCCGCAGGCCGCCTTCCCCTACGACGAGCTGGTCGCCGTGAACGCGCTGCGCGGCCGGGACGACACCGAGTACGAGCTGGTCGACACGGGGATCTTCGACGACGACCGGTACTGGGCCGTCACCGTCGACTACGCCAAGGCGTCCCCGACCGACCTGTGCGTGCTGGTCACGGTGGCCAACCGGGGGGACACCGACGAGACCCTGCACGTGCTGCCGACCCTCTGGTTCCGCAACACCTGGGCGTGGGGGCTGCCCGGCGGCGACCGGGTGCCGAAGCTGACCGGTGCGGGGTCCCGGCTGGTCGGCGAGCACTGGGTGCTCGGCCAGCTCCTGCTGGAGGGCGACGGCGAGCCCACCTCGCTGCTGTGTGACAACGACACCAACGCCGAGCGGCTGTGGGGGCTGCCCGGGCGCTCGGCGTACCCGAAGGACGGGATCAACGACCACGTGGTGGCCGGCGCGGCCACCGTCAACCCGGACCGGGAGGGGACCAAGGGGGCGCTGCACTACGTGCTGGACGTGCCGGCCGGCGGGCAGCGCCAGATCCGGCTGCGGCTGACCCGCACCGCCCCGCCCCCGGC
>NZ_WBKT01000246.1 GCF_008868175.1 Micromonospora sp. AMSO31t | reverse complement strand
TCCGCGCGCCCCCGCCCACGCCCGGGTTGATCAAGAAGTTTGCGTCGGGATCCGCGTCGCGGGCGACGCAAACTCCTTGATCAACAAGGTGTCGGGCGTGGGGTCAGGCGCGGAGGAGGGCCGTAAGGATCTCGGCGGCCTGGTCGATCTGGCCGTCGGTGACGTCCAGGTGGGTGACCAGGCGGGCGGTACGCGGGCCGAGCACCGAGATCAGCAGGCCCCGCTCCCGGGCGGCGGCCGCCAGGGCGGGCGCGTCGAGCGGGTGCTTGGCCAGGTCGAGCGGGACGATGTTGGTCCGCACCACGGTCGCGAGCACCCCGTACGGGGCGACGGCCTCGGCCAGTCGGGCGGCCTTGGCGTGGTCCTCGGCGAGCCGCTCGACGTGGTGGGCCAGCGCGTACCGGCCGGCGGCCGCGAGGATGCCGACCTGCCGCATGCCGCCACCCATCCGCTTGCGGACGAACCGCGCCCGGGCGATCTTCTCGGCGCTGCCGACCACCAGCGAGCCGACCGGGGCGCCGAGGCCCTTGGAGAGGCAGACCGAGAGGGTGTCGAACAGCGCGCCGTACCCGGCCAGCGGCACCCCGTCGGCGACGTGCGCGTGCCAGATCCGGGCGCCGTCGCAGTGCAGGGCGAGATTGTGGTCGTCGGCGACCCGGCGCAGCTCCCGCAGGGTCGCGAGGGGGATCACCCCGCCGCCGCCCCGGTTGTGGGTCTGCTCGACGGCGATGGCCCGGGTCGGCACCGCGAAGTAGCCGTCGGGCCGGACCATCCCGGCGACCACCTCGGGGTCGACCTCCGCACCCACGGCCGGCCAGGTCCGCGAGGAGATCCCGCCGTACGCCGCCGCGGCGCCGATCTCGTAGGTGACCACGTGCGCGTCGGCGTCGCACAGCAACTCGTCCCCGGGTGGGACGACGAGCTGCAGGGCGATCTGGTTGGCCATCGAGCCGCTCGGGGCGAACAGCGCCGCCTCGTGCCCGAAGAGCGCCGCGACCTCGGCCTCCAGGGCGGCGACCGTCGGGTCCTCCCCGTAGACGTCGTCGCCGACCTCGGCGGTCAGCATGGCCTCGCGCATCCCGGCAGTGGGCCGGGTCACGGTGTCCGAACGAAGATCAATGAACTCAGCCACAGTTGTCCTTTCGGCCGCCGACTGCGGGGCTCGCAAGCTCACTCCTCGCGTCAGCCACGGAGCATCTCCGCAACCAAAAAGGCCAGCTCCAGCGACTGCTGGGTGTTCAGTCGCGGGTCGCAGGCGGTTTCGTACCGGTCGGGCAGGTCGAGGTCCTCGATGCCCTGGGCGCCGCCCAGGCACTCGGTGACGTCCTCGCCGGTCAACTCGACGTGCAGGCCGCCCGGGTGGGTCTCCAGGCCGCGGTGCACCTCGAAGTAGCCGAGCACCTCGTCGACGATCCGGTCGAAGTGCCGGGTCTTGTAGCCGTTGGAGGACTCGTGGGTGTTGCCGTGCATCGGGTCGCACTGCCAGACGACCTTGGCGCCGGCGGCGGTGACCTTGGCGACGATCGGCGGCAGGGCGTCCCGGACCCGGTGGTTGCCCATCCGGCTGATCAGGGTGAGCCGGCCGGGGATGTTGTCCGGGTTGAGCTTCTCGCACAGCTCGATGGCCTCGTCCGGGGTGGTGGTCGGGCCGAGCTTGACGCCGATCGGGTTCGCGATCCGGGAGATGAAGTCGAGGTGCGCGCCGTCGAGCTGCCGGGTCCGCTCGCCGACCCAGAGGAAGTGCCCGGACAGCCCGTACGCCCGGTTGCCGGAGATCCGGGTGAGCGCCCGGTCGTACTCCAGCGCCAGCGCCTCGTGGGAGCAGTAGAGGGTGACGGTGCGCAGCGCCTCGTCGTCGGTCATCCCGCAGGCCCGGATGAAGGCCAGCGCCCGGTCGATCTCCCGGGCGATCGCCTCGTAGCGCTCGCCGGCCGGGGACTGCTTCACGAAGCCCTTGTTCCAGTCGTGCACCGCGTGCAGGTCGGCCAGCCCGCCCGCCAGGTACGCCCGGAGCATGTTCATGGCGGCGGCGGAGTTCGCATACGCCCGGATCATGCGCTGCGGGTCGGCGACCCGCGCCTCCGGCGTGGCCTCCAGCGAGTTGATCATGTCGCCGCGGTAGGCCGGGAGGCCGCGCGCGTCGGTGGGCAGCGAGCGGGGCTTGGTGTACTGGCCGGCGACCCGGGCCACCTTGACCACCGGCAGCGACGCGCCGTAGGTCAGCACGATGGCCATCTGGAGCAGGGTGCGGGCGTTGGCCAGCAGGTGGCTCTCGGTGTTGTCGGCGAAGGTCTCCGCGCAGTCGCCGCCCTGGAGCAGGAACGCCTTGCCCTCGCAGACCAGCGCCAGCCGCTGCCGGAGCTGGTCGACCTCGTAGGGGGCGACCACGGAGGGCACGGTGTCCAGCACCTTGCAGACCTCGGCGACCTGCTCCTGGTCCGGCCAGGGCGGGGTCTGCGCGCGCGGCAGCTCCCGCCAGCGGTCCAGGCCGAGGGCCGCGTCCTCGGCGGAGTCGGCGGTCGGGCGACTGGTCTGGAGCCCCGGGCTGCCCACGGCGGGGTGACTCAGCTGATGCCACTCATGGCGCATGGGAGAAAGCGTACGGCGACGGCCGGGGCCGCCCGCCGCCGAGGGGGACGGTTCCGGTGGTTGGGAGATCAGCGACACATCCCGGGGCCGCCGCAGGTCGGGGCGGCTGCGGGGTCAGGGGGTGACGCCGGGCGCCGGGGTGTTGCCGCCCGGCGCCTCGCCGGAGATGCACCAGTCGGCGCCGGTGCGGGTGACCGTGAACAGCAGCGAGCGGGTGGCCTTGCGGGATCCGACGGCCACGGTGACCGACGTGGTCACCTCCTCGCCGTGCGGGCCGGACCGGACGTCGGTGATGGTGGCCTGCGGGACCGTGAAGTGGTCGGCGAAGTCGCCGTTCGGCCCGGTGGCGGCGCCGTCGAAGGCGGTCTGCATGGGCGCGCAGAGCTGGCTGCGGCCCGCGTCGACGTCCTTGGCCGCCATCGCGTCGAGGTACGCCTGGACCCGCTCCCGACTCCTGGCCGCCGCCTCCTCGGCCGGCGCCCGCTGGGACTGGCTGGCCGGGCCGCCCGGGGCGTCGTCCCCGTCGCCGAGGCCGCAGCCGGCCAGCGTGACCGGCAGGAGCGCGAGCAGGGCCACGCCGGCCACCACCCTCGGGTGCGTCAGGCCCATCGGTCCCCTTCCATCGGCGCGGACATCGGGACATGCCGAGCGGCGAGTCTGTCACATCGACGTCGCCGGATGCCGGCCCGGCGGGCCGCCCGGCGGCGGCTGCCACCGGTCCTCGACGACCTGCCCATCCTCGCCCGGATCGCCCCGACCGGCCAGAGCGGCACGCGGATCGGCGTCCGCCCCACGGAATGGACGCCGGGCCGCCCGGCGTCGAGAATGGCGTACCCCTCGGAAGGAGGTGACGGCCATCCTCGCCGTGGCATCGGTCGACACCCTCTGGCTGCCCCCGGCCGAGCGGTTCGACTTCTGGCAGGACCTGGTGGCCCGCGAGTCGGCGGCCGCCCGGATCAGCACCGCGCACGCGGGCGACTTCGCCGCCTCGGCCCGGGCGGTCGACCTGGGCGTGGTCCGGCTCGGCGCCTGGCGGTACCCGTCGCTGGAGCTCGCCCGCACCCCCGGGATGATCCACAGCTCCGACCCCGAGCTCTACCAGCTCGTCCTGCCGCTGAACGGCCACGGCGTGGTGTCGCAGCAGCGGCGGTCGGGCCGGCTCGGCCCGTCCGGTTTCGCCTTCATCGACACCGTCCGCCCGCACGGCTCCCGGCAGGCGCCGGACCGGGCCGCCGACCGTCTGGAGACGCTGACCGTGCTGGTGCCGCACCGGGCGCTGCCGCTGCCGCCGCGCCGGGTGGCGGCGTTGCTCGCCGCGAAGATCCCCGCCGACACCGGGATGGGCGCACTGTTGGCCACCTTCCTGCGCCGGCTGGTGGACCACCCCGAGCAGTACGACGCCTCGGACGCGCCGCGGCTCGACCGGATCGCCCTGGACCTGATCGCCGGCACCCTGGCCCGACATCTGGACTCGGAACGGGAACTCCCGGTGGAGGTGCGGGTCACCGGCCTTCGGGCCCGGGTGGAGGCGTGGATCCGGGAGCACCTCGCTGATCCCGGGCTCACGCCGACCGTCGTGGCGGAGGCGCACCACCTGTCGGTGCGTTCACTGCACCGGCTCTTCGACGACGCCGGCACGAGCGTGGCGGCGCTGATCCGCACGGCCCGGCTGGACGGTTGCTTCCGGGACCTGGCCGACCCGGGGCTGCGGCACCTCGCCGTCCACCAGGTCGCCGCCCGCTGGGGCCTCCGGGATCGGGCGCACTTCAGCCGGGCGTTCCGGGCCGCGTACGGGCTTTCGCCCCGTGAGCACCGGGCTCGCAGCATCCGTACCTGAACGACAGGACCGTGCGGGGAGGGGCCGGTGCGGCCCCTCCCCGCCGGGTGGGTGGTGCGTCGGCCCTCGGCTCAGCCGAGACCGCCCTTGATGGCGCCGATGAGCTCACCGTTGCTGGTGTCTCCGGAGAGCTCCCAGAAGAACGCGCCACCGAGGCCCTGGTTCTTCGCGTAGGTCATCTTGCCGCCGATGGTCGCCGGGGTGTCGTAGCTCCACCAGTTGCTGCCGCACTTGGCGTAGGCGGTGCCGCCGACCGTGCCGGTGGCCGGGCAGGTGTTCTTGAGCACCTTGTAGTCCTCGATGCCCTGCTCGTAGGTGCCGGGCGCCGGGCCGGTGGCGGTGCCGCCGGGGGCGCTCTGGGTCACGCCGGTCCAGCCCCGGCCGTAGAAGCCGACGCCGAGCAGCAGCTTGTCCGAGGGCACGCCCTTGGACTTGAGCTTCTGGACGGCCGCGTCGGACCAGAAGCCCTGCTGCGGGATCCCGGTGTACGAGTAGAGCGGCGAGTGCGGCGCGGTCGGCCCCTGCGCGTTGAAGGCGCCGAAGTAGTCGTACGTCATCGGCATGAGCCAGTTGAGGTACGGCGCCGCGCCGGCGTAGTCGGCCGCGTCGATCTTGCCGCCGTTGCTGCCGTCCGCGGTGATCGCCGAGGTGACCAGGAAGCTGCTGCCGAACTTGCTCCGCAGCGCGCTGACCACGTTCTTGAACGCGTTCGGGCCGCTGCTGTCGCACTGGAGGCCGCAGGCGTTCGGGTACTCCCAGTCGACGTCGATGCCGTCGAAGACGTCCGCCCAGCGCGGGTCCTTGACCAGCGCGTAGCAGGAGTCCGCGAACGCGGCCGGGTTCTGCGCGGCCTGGGTGAAGCCGGCCGACCAGGTCCAGCCGCCGAAGGACCAGAGCACCTTCAGGTTCGGGTACATCTTCTTGAGCTTGCGCAGCTGGTTGAAGCTGCCGCGCAGCGGCTGGTCCCAGGTGTCGGCCACGCCGTCGACGCTGTCCGCCGCGGTGTACGCCTTGTCGTAGTCGGCGTAGCTGTCACCGATGCTGCACCGGCCGCCGGTGGTGTTGCCGAAGGCGTACAGGATGTGGGTGAGCTTGGCCGCGGACCCGCTGGTGTGGATGTTCTTCACGTGGTAGTTCCGGCCGTAGACGCCCCACTCGGCGAAGTAGCCGACCACCTTCTTGCCCCCGGTCGGCGGGGTGGTGGTGGGCGGCGTCGTGGTCGGCTACTTCGCCGAGTGGGGC
>NZ_WBKT01000245.1 GCF_008868175.1 Micromonospora sp. AMSO31t | reverse complement strand
CGGCGGTCATGGCGGAGGGGAAACGCCCGGTCACATTCCGAACCCGGAAGCTAAGCCCTCCAGCGCCGATGGTACTGCACTCGGGAGGGTGTGGGAGAGTAGGACACCGCCGGACAATCTTCCAGTCAGGGCCACCCTTCGGGGTGGCCCTGACTGCGTTTCCCAGGCGTTATTGCGGCACCCCGAGGGGTGCCGGCCGTTCAGCGGGTCTGGATGCCTTCGCGGAGCCGGCGGAACAGCGCCGCCGAGTCGTCCACGGCCCGGCCCGGGAACATCCCCATCGCGACGCTGCCGTGGTCGGCCCAGCCGCAGACCGCGAAGTCGCCGCCGTCACCGCTGGTCGTGCCGCACTTCATGACGCCGCCCAGGGCGCCGGCGTCCACCTTGCGCAGGCCGGTCACCTTGCCGGTCTCGTCGGCCATCAGCCCGAAGAGGCTGTCCAGATCCCGCTCCGGCTGCCACAGCAGGGTGGTGCCGCCGAAGAGCAGCACGGACTTCTTGGCGTCCGCCGGGTCGGTGTAGACGGTGCCGAAGCTCCGGTCCAGCTCGATGTCGGCGGCGAAACCGTCGCGCAGGTAGTCGGCGGTGCTGCGGGCCCGGTCGCTGTCGTCCCTGGACAGCCCGGCCACCGTGGCCGGGGTGCTCAGGTCGGTGTCCTTCTCGGCGAGCACCCGCCAGCCGCCGAGGCCGAGCGCCGCGGCGCCGGCCAGCCCGACCGCCAGCGCGGCCGCGAGCGCGATCTTCCGTCGCCGGGAGACCGGGCGTCGCTCGGGCTCCAGCGCCGGGTCGCGGCGGCTCAGCCGGATCGGCTCGTCGGTGAGGTCGACCGGCTCGGGACCGTCGTCGACCGGACGCTCGGTGAGGTGCGCGTCGGACATGTCCGCCACCGTACGCGAACTAACAGGTGGGGCACGTCGGGTCTCCGAAAGCGCTCCGTAGACTTTCAGGGGTGACCGAGAGACTGGATGCCCGACGCCCCGACGCCCCGACCCTCGCCGGCCAGTACCAGCCCGGCGAGGTAGAGCAGCGACGGTATGAGCAGTGGGTAGCCGCCGGCCACTTTCGGGCATCGGCGGACAGCGGCAAGCCGCCCTTCACCATCGTCATCCCGCCGCCGAACGTCACCGGCTCGCTGCACATGGGCCACGCGTTCGAGCACACCCTCATGGACGCGTTGAACCGCCGCAAGCGGATGCAGGGCTTCGAGGCGCTCTGGCTGCCCGGCATGGACCACGCCGGCATCGCCACCCAGAACCTGGTCGAGCGGCAGCTCGCCGGCGAGGGGCTGTCCCGGCACGACCTGGGCCGGGAGAAGTTCGTCGAGCGGGTCTGGCAGTGGAAGGCCGAGTCCGGCGGCGCCATCCTGGGCCAGATGCGCCGGCTCGGCGACGCGGTCGACTGGGACCGTGAGCGCTTCACCATGGACGAGGGCCTGTCCCGGGCCGTCCAGACCATGTTCAAGAAGCTCTTCGACGACGGCCTCATCTACCGGGCCACCCGGATCATCAACTGGTGCCCGCGCTGCCTCACGGCGCTCTCCGACATCGAGGTCGAGCACACCGACGACGAGGGCGAGCTCATCTCGATCCGCTACAGCGACGAGGTGGTGGTCGCCACCACCCGGGCCGAGACCATGCTCGGCGACACCGCGGTCGCGGTGCACCCGGAGGACGAGCGCTACCGGCACCTGATCGGCACCGAGGTGGACGTGCCGCTCACCGACCGGCGGATCCCGATCGTGGCCGACGAGCACGTCGACCCGAGCTTCGGCACCGGCATGGTGAAGGTGACCCCGGCGCACGACCCGAACGACTTCGAGATCGGCCAGCGGCACGACCTTCCGCAGCTGACGATCATGGACGAGCGGGGGATCATCACCGCGCCGGGCCCGTTCCAGGGCCTGGACCGTTACGAGGCCCGCCCGGCGATCGTGGCGGCGCTGCGTGAGCAGGGCCTGATCGTCGCCGAGAAGCGGCCGTACGTGCACGCCGTGGGGCACTGCTCCCGGTGCAAGACGACCGTCGAGCCGCGGCTGTCGCTGCAGTGGTTCGTCAACACCGCCCCGCTGGCCCAGGCCGCCGGCGACGCGGTCCGCGACGGCCGGGTGAAGATCGAGCCCGCCGAGCTGGCCAAGCGCTACTTCGCCTGGGTCGACAACATGCACGACTGGTGCATCTCCCGGCAGCTCTGGTGGGGTCACCGCATCCCGGTCTGGTACGGCCCGGCCGGCGAGATCGTCTGCGTCGGCCCCGACGAGGAGCCGCCGACCGGCGAGGGCTGGCGGCAGGACGAGGACGTCCTGGACACCTGGTTCTCCAGCGGCCTGTGGCCGTTCTCCACGCTCGGCTGGCCCGAGCGCACCCCGGACCTGGCGAAGTTCTACCCGACCAGCGTGCTGGTCACCGGCTACGACATCCTCTTCTTCTGGGTCGCCCGGATGATGATGTTCGGCCTCTACGCCATGGACGGCGTGCAGCCGTTCGACGTGGTCGCCCTGCACGGCATGGTGCGCGACGAGCACGGCAAGAAGATGTCGAAGTCGTTCGGCAACGTGGTCGACCCACTGGACTGGATCGACCGGTTCGGCGCCGACGCCACCCGGTTCACCCTGGCCCGGGGCGCCAACCCCGGCCAGGACGTGCCGGTCAGCGAGGAGTGGTGCCAGGGCTCCCGCAACTTCTGCAACAAGCTGTGGAACGCCACCCGGTTCGCGCTGCTCAACGGCGCGCACACCGACGGGCCGCTGCCGGCCGCGACCGAGCTGTCGACCGTCGACCGGTGGATCCTGTCCCGGCTGGCGCACGTCAGCGCAGAGGTGGACGAGCAGTTCGAGGCGTACGAGTTCGCGAAGGTCTGCGACCTGCTCTACCACTTCGCCTGGGACGACGTCTGCGACTGGTACGTGGAGCTGAGCAAGCCGGTGCTCGCCGAGGGCGGGGCGTCGGCCGACGCCACCCGCCGGGTGCTCGGGCACGTGCTGGACCAGCTGCTGCGGCTGCTGCACCCGGTGATCCCGTTCGTCACCGACGAGCTGTGGACCGCCCTGACCGGTGGCGAGACGGTGATGACCGCCGCGTGGCCGGCGGCCGACCGTACCCTCGTCGACGACCCCGCGGAGGTCGAGGTCGGCACCCTGCAGCGGGTGGTGACCGAGATCCGGCGGTTCCGGTCCGACCAGGGGCTGCGCCCGACGCAGCGGGTGGCCGCCCGGCTCGACGGCCTGACCGGCGCCGGCATCGCGGCGCACGAGCCGCTGGTGCGCTCGCTGGTCCGGCTCGACGCGCCGGGCGACGACTTCCAGGCCAGCGCCACCCTCGCCATGCCGGGAGAGGTGAGCGTGGCGCTGGACACCCGTGGTTCGATCGACGTGGCCGCCGAGCGGGCCCGACTGACCAAGGACCGGGCGGCCGCCGAGAAGGAGGCCGCGCAGGCGCGGGCGAAGCTCGACAATCCCGCGTTCGTCGGCAAGGCCCCCGAGCCCGTGGTCGCCAAGATCCGGGAGCGGCTCGCGGTGGCCGAGGCCGATCTCATCCGGATCGACGCCGCGCTGGAGGCGCTTCCCTCGTGACCGACCGCACCGAATTCGCCGAGGTGGAGGCCGCGCTGAACGCGCGCGGCTTCACCCGCATGCACTTCGAGCTGGAGAAGATCGAGAGCCTCCTCGACCTGCTCGGCAGCCCGCAGCGGGCGTACCCGTCGATCCACCTGACCGGAACCAACGGCAAGACGTCGACCGCCCGGATGATCGACGCGCTGCTGCGGGCGTTCGGGCTGCACACCGGCCGCTACACGAGCCCGCACCTGGAGACGGTCCGGGAGCGGATCAGCCTTGACGGCGAGGCGGTGAGCGAGGACCGGTTCGTGGCCATGTACCGGGAGGTGGCGCCCCTCGCCGAGTTGGTCGACCAGCGCTCCGCCGAGCCGCTGACCTACTTCGACCTGACCACGGCGCTGGCCTTCGCCACCTTCGCCGACGCCCCGGTGGACGTCGCCGTCGTGGAGGTGGGTCTCGGCGGCGCCGAGGACGCCACCAACGTGATCCAGGCCGGCGTCGCGGTGATCACCCCGATCGGGCTGGACCACACCGAGTGGCTCGGCGACACCATCGAGGACATCGCGCTGCACAAGGCGGGCATCATCCACTCCGGCGCCACGGTGATCGCGGCGGCGCAGGAGGAGGAGGCCGCCCGGCCCATCCTGGAACGCTGCGCCGAGGTCGGCGCCACCGTCGCGCGGGAGGGCGCCGAGTTCGGCGTGCTGCGCCGTGCGGTCGCGGTCGGCGGCCAGGTGCTCACCATCCAGGGCCTCGGCGGGGTCTACGAGGAGATCTTCATCCCGCTGCACGGCGCGCACCAGGCGCAGAACGCCGCCGTGGCGCTCGCGGCGGTGGAGGCGTTCCTCGGCGCGGGCGCACGGCGGCAGCTCGACATCGAGGCGGTCCGGGAGGGCTTCGCGGTGGCCAGCTCGCCGGGCCGGCTGGAGCGGGTCCGCACCGCCCCCACGATCCTGCTCGACGGCGCGCACAACCCGCACGGGATGGCCGCCACGGTCACCGCGGTCCAGGAGGAGTTCGCGTTCAGCAAGCTGGTCGGGGTGCTCGCCGTGCTCGGCGACAAGGACGCGGCCAGCCTGCTGGAGCTGCTCGAACCGGTGCTCGACTCGATCGTGGTCACCGCCAACAGCTCGCCCCGGGCCATGCCCGTCGACGAGTTGGCCGCGCTGGCCCGGGAGGTCTTCGGGCCGGACCGGGTGGAGGTGACCGAGGCGATGCCGGACGCCATCGAGGCGGCCGTCGCCGAGGCCGAGTCCGACGTGCCGGGCGAGCTGGCCGGGGTGGGCGTGCTGATCACCGGATCGGTGGTGACCGTGGCCGACGCCCGCCGGCTGCTCAAGCGATGACCGGCCCGGTGGACGAGCGCCCGCCGGACGGGGCGGAGCAGCCGGGGCCGCGGCGCTCCGGGCTGCGCGACCCCGACAAGGCGGTCCGCGGTCTCGGCGCCGGCACCCTCGCGCTGGAGGCGCTGGTGCTGCTGCTGGCCATCCAGCCGATCCGGGTGGTCGGCGGAGACCTCAGCGGGGCGGCCGTCGCCGCGATCGTCGCGCTGGCGGTCGCCTGCGTGGTGCTGGCCGGCCTGATGAAGCGGGCCTGGGCCTGGAACGCCGGCACCGTGCTCCAGGGCCTGCTGCTGCTCGCCGGGCTGCTGCACTGGTCGCTGTTCGCGCTCGGCGTCATCTTCGCGCTGGTGTGGGCGTATGCCCTGCACGTGCGGCGGGTCATCCTCCGCTGAGCCGGCGGGGTCAGGCGTCGGCGAGGGTGCGCCACTGGGTGAGCGCCACGCCGTGCCCGTCCGGGTCGCGGAAGGCGGCCGCCCACACCTCCAGCTTGGTGCCCCGGTTGACCACCCGCGGGGCGTAGGTGAACCGGACGCCCGACCCGCGCAGCCGCTCGTAGGCCGACTGGATGTCGTCGACCTCGAGGTTGACGTGGACCAGCCGGCGGCTCATCGGTGCGGCCCCGGTCACCCGGCGCAGCACCAGGCGGGTCGGCCCGGAGGCGAGGACGGCGTTGCCCTCGCCCCGGTCCACCTCGGCGAAGCCGAGGTCCCGGTAGAAGTCCAGGGACCGGTCCAGGTCGGTGACGAGCAGGGTGATGCCGATGCCGCTGATCGGGCTCGCCGCCTCGGCCGGCTCGTCCTCGCCGGCCGGGCCGAAGATGGCCTCGTCCAGCTCCTCCGGGGTGGGCGGCGCCTCGCCGGCCGGCTCGTCCAGCGGGACGTCGATCGGGTCCACCGGCACG
>NZ_WBKT01000244.1 GCF_008868175.1 Micromonospora sp. AMSO31t | reverse complement strand
GGCGGTGCCCCGCACGTGGCGCCCCCGTTCGGCCAGCCGCCGTCGGCCGACCCGACGCAGGCGATCCCGCGCCAGCCGGCCGACCCCGGCCAGCCGGCCCCGCCGGACGACCGTACCCAGCGCTTCGACCGGGAGGACCCGAACTTCCCGCGCTGAGCCGCTGTCTTTCGCGGCCGCCCGCCCGTCTCCTCGTCGGGGGCGGGCGGGTGCCGACCGCCCAGCGCATAGGCTGGGCGGATGGTTGATCGCAGCGAGCCCGTCCCGACCGAGGCGAGCGTCCGGCGGGCCCTGGGCCGGGCCGCCACCGGCCGGGCGCTGGACGTGACCGAGGCGAGCGCGTTGCTCACCGCGCGCGGCACGGCGCTGGACGAACTGCTCCGCATCGCGGGCGAGATCCGCGACGCCGGGCTGCGGGAGGCCGGCCGCCCGGGTGTCGTCACCTTCTCCAAGAAGGTGTTCATCCCGCTGACCCGGCTCTGCCGGGACCGCTGCCACTACTGCACCTTCGCCACGGTGCCGCACCGGCTGCCCGCGGCGTACCTGGAGAAGGACGAGGTCCTCGCCATCGCCCGGGAGGGCGCCGCGCAGGGCTGCAAGGAGGCGCTGTTCACCCTGGGCGACCGCCCCGAGGAGCGCTGGCCGGCGGCCCGGCGGTGGCTGGACGAGCGGGGCTACGACTCCACCCTCGACTACCTGCGCGCCTGCGCCGTGGCGGTGCTGGAGGAGACCGGCCTGCTGCCGCACCTCAACCCGGGCGTGCTGTCCTGGTCGGAGCTGCAACGGCTCAAGCCGGTCGCGCCGAGCATGGGCATGATGCTGGAGACCACCGCGACCCGGCTCTGGTCCGAGCCGGGCGGCCCGCACTACGGCTCGCCGGACAAGGAGCCGGCGGTGCGCCTGCGGGTGCTCGACGACGCCGGCCGGGTGGGTGTGCCGTTCACCACCGGGCTGCTGATCGGCATCGGGGAGACCCTGGCGGAGCGGGTCGACGCGCTCTTCGCCATCCGGCGGGCGCACCGGGAGTACGGCCACCTCCAGGAGGTGATCGTGCAGAACTTCCGCGCCAAGCCGGACACCGCGATGCGGGGGATGCCCGACGCGGAGCTGCACGACCTGGCCGCCACGGTGGCGGTGGCCCGGGTGCTGCTCGGTCCGAAGGCCCGGATCCAGGCCCCGCCGAACCTCATCGAGGGCGAGTACGACCTGCTGCTGCGCGCCGGCATCGACGACTGGGGCGGCGTCTCGCCGGTCACCCCGGACCACGTCAACCCGGAGCGCCCCTGGCCGCACCTGGACGAGCTGGCCCGGCGTACCGGGCAGGCCGGCTTCACCCTGCGCGAGCGGTTGACCGTCTACCCGGAGTACGTCCGGGCCGGCGATCCGTGGCTCGACCCGCGCCTGCTGCCGCACGTCACCGCCCTCGCCGACCCGGAGACCGGGCTGGCCGTCGAGGCGGCCCGCCCGGTGGGCCGGCCGTGGCAGGAGCCGGAGGAGGTGTTCGGCGGACGGACGGACCTGCACGTCACCATCGACACCACCGGGCGGACCGGGGACCGGCGGGGCGACTTCGACGACGTCTACGGCGACTGGTCGGAGGTGGCCGCGAAGGTCACCGTGCCGGCGGCCGTGGCGAGCGACCCCGACCTGCGCGCCGGCCTGCGGCTGGCCGCCGAGGATCCGGCCGCGCTGCTGGACCCGGCGCACGAGGCGAAGGCGCTGGCGCTGTTCGGCGCGGACGGCCCGGCGCTGGACGAGCTGTGCCGGATCGCCGACGACGTGCGGCGGGACGCGGTCGGCGACGACGTCACCTACGTGGTCAACCGCAACATCAACTTCACCAACGTCTGCTACGTGGGCTGCCGGTTCTGCGCCTTCGCCCAGCGGGAGAGCGACGCCGACGCGTTCCGGCTCTCCGTGGCGCAGGTCGCCGACCGGGCCGAGGAGGCGTGGGCGGCCGGCGCCACCGAGGTCTGCCTCCAGGGCGGCATCGACCCGAAGCTGCCGGTCACCGGCTACGCCGACATCGTCCGGGCGATCAAGACGCGGGTGCCGGGGATGCACGTGCACGCGTTCTCCCCCATGGAGATCGTCACCGCGGCCGCGAAGGCGGGCGTGCCGGTGCGGGAGTGGCTGCTCCAGCTCCGCGAGGCCGGCCTGGACACCATCCCGGGCACCGCCGCGGAGATCCTCGACGACGACGTGCGCTGGGTGCTCACCAAGGGCAAGCTGCCGGCCGCCGCCTGGGTCGAGGTGGTCGGCACGGCCCACGAGCTGGGCATCCGGTCCAGCTCCACCATGATGTACGGCCACGTCGACCACCCCGGCCAGTGGCTGGCCCACTTCCGGGTGCTGGCTGGCCTGCAGGACCGCACGGGCGGCTTCACCGAGTTCGTGGCGCTGCCGTTCGTGCACACCAACGCGCCGATCTACCTGGCCGGCATCGCCCGGCCCGGCCCGACCTGGCGGGAGAACCGGGTCGTGCACGCGATGGCGCGGCTGCTGCTGCACGGCCGCATCGCCAACATCCAGTGCTCCTGGGTGAAGCTCGGCGACGCCGGCACCGTCGAAATGCTCCAGGGCGGCTGCAACGACCTGGGCGGCACCCTCATGGAGGAGACCATCTCCCGGATGGCCGGCTCGGGCAACGGCTCGGCCCGCACCGAGGAGCAGCTCCGGGGGATCGCGGCCGCGGCGGGCCGGCCGGTCCGCAAGCGGACGACCGCGTACGGTCACGTCGGCGCGTAGCGTCGAACCTTTCCCCGCCGCCGGCCGTACCAGTGGATGCCGGCGGCGGTTGCGGCGAGGACCGCCGCCGGCATCCCCAAGCCCGGGGCACCCGGCGGCGTCCGGTCCCCGGTCCAGTGTGGGCGCTTCGGCGCCGGCCCGGAAAGGTTGCCCATGACCAGTGATGAGCCGAAGCGGGACATTGATGAGCCGCAGTGGGCCATTGACGAGCCGCCGCCGGCCGCTGATGAGCCGAAGCGGCGGCCCTGGCCGCGACTGACCCGCCGGCAGACGTTGACCGCCGCCGCGAGCGCCACCCTGGGCGCCGCCGCACTCACCGTGCCGGGCCTGTCCGCCGCGCAGAACGCCCCCTCCGCGGCCCGGCGCGACGAGCCGATCGTGGTCCACCTCCGCGACGCGGCCTCCGGCGCCATGGACGTCTTCGTCGGCACGACCCGGATCCAGGTACGCGACCGCGGCCTGGCCGACCGCCTGGTCCGCGCCGCCGCCCGGCGCTGACCGCCCCCGCGCCACCGGCGCGGCCCTCCCGGCGCGCGGCTCCCGGCGCCGGTCCCGACTTCCGCTACCCCGACGAAGGTGTGGTCCGCCATGTCCTCTCACCGTGAGGCCCCGGAGATAGCCAAGGATCCGGTCGCCGACAGCTCCGACCTGTACGCGTTCGTCAGCCCGAGCCAGCCCGACACGGTCACGTTGATCGCCAACTACGTGCCGGTGCAGCTCCCCTCCGGCGGCCCCAACTTCTTCGAGTTCGGCGACGACGTCCGCTACGAGATTCACGTCGACAACGACGGCGACGGTAATCCGGATGTCACCTATCGTTTCGAATTCACCACGGAGATCACGAATCCGAACAGCTTTCTTTACAACACCGGGCCGATCGAGTCGCTGGACAGCAAGAACTGGAACCGGCGCCAGTTCTACCGGTTGACCCGGATCGCCGACGGCCGGGAGCGGGTGCTGGCGCACAAGCTGCCCTGCCCGCCGTGCAACGTGGGGCCGCTGTCCACGCCCAAATACCAGGACCTGGTGCGGCAGGCGACGTTCCGGCTGTCGACCGGGGAGAAGGTCTTCGCCGGCCAGCGGGCCGACGGCTTCTTCGTCGACCTGGGCGCCATCTTCGACCTCGGCACGCTGCGCCCCTTCCAGCAACTGCACGTGGCCGGCAAGAAGCTGTTCAAGACCGAGGGCGAGCCGGTCAACGCGCTGGACCGGTTGAACGTGCACAGCATCGCCGTGCAGGTCCCGCTCGCCAAGGTCCGGCGCAAGGCCGGCCGGTACGGCTACGCCGACCGCGCCTCGACCATCGGCGTCTGGACGACGGCCTCCCGCCAGCAGGTCCGCGTCCTCGGCGACCGGGTGGCCGCGGACACGGCCGCCGGCCCCTTCACCCAGGTCTCCCGGCTCGGCAACCCGCTGTTCAACGAGGTCGTCGTGCCGATGTCCAGGAAGGACCTGTGGAACACCCTGCCGCCCACCGAGGACAAGCGGTTCGCCCAGTTCGTCGAGCAACCCGAGCTGGCCGCGCTGCTGCCCGCGCTCTACCCGGGCGTGTTCCCCAACCTGGACGCGCTGAACAAGTCGAAGAAGCCGCGGGCCGACCTGGTGGCGATCCTGCTCACCGGCGTGCCGGCCGGGCTGATCGACGGCTTCGCCAACACCACGGGCGACCTGCAGGCCGACATGCTGCGGCTGAACACGGCCATCCGGCCCAACCGCAAGCCGGACCGGTTCGGCGTGCTCGGCGGCGACCTGGCCGGCTTCCCGAACGGCCGGCGGGTGGGCGACGACGTGGTGACCATCGCGCTGCGCGCGATCGCCGGGCTGACCGTGCCGCTGGTCGACAAGACGTTCAAGCCGGACGCGGCGGCGACGGCGGTGACCCCGGGGCTGAGCGCCGCCGACGTGACCGCGCCCTTCCTGGGCGACTTCCCGTTCCTCGGCACGCCGTACGACGGGTTCAACAATCCGCCGGCGAAGAAGTCCTGAGCGGGAGGGTCCGTGCACGACCACCACCACGCCCTCGGCCCCTCGCAGAGCGGCAGCGTCATGCTCGACCTGGGCGGCGAATCCGGTGCGCTGATCATCCACACCGGACGCGACCTGCACGGCCGGGAGATCGAGATCAGCCGGGCCGATCGGGACGAGCCCCGGACCCACTCGGCCGTACGCGAGCGGCACGTCCACGGCGGTGTCGTCCACTGCGCCGTCTACCCGGACCTGGCCGCCGGTCTCTATACCGTCTGGTGGGACAGCGCCACGCCGGCCGGCGCGATCTCCGTCACCGGCGGCGCGATCGCCGAATTCGTGTGGCCGGCCGGCTCACCTCCGGGCGCTGACTGACCGCTCAGCCGTCGCGCCGCCGCGCCCCGTCCACATGTTGGACGGGGCGCCGTCGGCGTTTCCGGGCTCGACGGGCGGTACCGCTCGGGTCGGGTTAACCTTGCGCCCACCAATGCTGATCTTGGACGGTGTCACGACGACCGCCCGGGTGCGGTCCGCCGGAAGCCTCCACCGGGGGCCGCCGGCGGTGTCCACACCGGTGCGCCACGGCAGAAAACTTGGGGCAACTCGCCGGGGAAGGCGTTACTCGTCCGGGGTCTGAATCGATAGGGCAGGTTGCGAGGGTCGGGCGGCCACCACGGCCGTCCGGACGTGTCGGGAGGGCGACTCCATTATCAAGTTTGGCTTGACGGAGCACGCATTACACGCGTGTAATTTGAATGGGGTTGTTCGCGCGGAACGCAACAAATTGTGACCGGACGAACAAGCACGCCTTTCGCGTGGGGGGTTGCAGCGGCGATGACGCCGGTGCGCGACAAGGAGGCAACGGATGGACGGCCAGCTCGAGGTGGCCGACCTGCTCGGAAACGCGCCGGAGTGGCAGGAGCGGGCGCTGTGCTCGCAGACCGACCCGGAGGCGTTTTTTCCCGAGAAGGGCGGCTCGACCCGCGAGGCGAAGCGCATCTGCTCGCGGTGTGAAGTGAAGACGGAGTGTCTCGAATACGCGCTCGGCCACGACGAGCGGTTCGGGATCTGGGGTGGGCTCTCCGAGCGGGAGCGGCGCAAGCTCAAGCGGCGCGTCGCCGCCTGACACGCGTACCGGACC
>NZ_WBKT01000243.1 GCF_008868175.1 Micromonospora sp. AMSO31t | reverse complement strand
CGTACCGGGACTCGACCGAGGCGGTGCCCCGGCCGCGCGCCTGCGGCTCGGGATAGCCCGGCTCGGGCGGGTGGGCCGGCTCGGCCCGCCAGGACGGCTCGGCGCGCGGCTCCGGCTCGGCGCGGTAGGCGGGCTCCGCCCGGTAGGCCGGCTCGCCGTCGCGGCGCGGGTCGACCCGGTAGGCGGGCTCCACCCGGTAGGTCGCCTCGACGCGGTACGCCGGCTCGACGTCGAACGACCCGTCGGCGGGGCGGGCGACGGCCTGCGCCCGGCCGGTCCAGCCGGTGCCGGCGGCGCGCCGGGGCAGCGGGTCCGGGTCCGGCGGCGGTTCGTCGGGGCGGTGGTCCGGGTCGGGGTGCTCCGCGCCGCGACCCCCGAGCCGGGCCCGGTCGAGCAGCGCCCGCCACCGTGGTGCCGGCTCAGCCTGCCGACCCCAACCGGTTTCGCTGCCGTCCAAGGCCTCGCCCCTCCCCCAGCCCATCGATCTCCGCCTGACAGGCTACGAACGAAACCCTATTCGGACCACACCCCGGTGCGCACATCCCCCGGTGCCTCTCCTCACCACCCCGCCGGGCACGGGGCCGCCCACCTGCACGTCTCAGGAGGTGGGAGCGGGATTCGGCGGTCCCGCCCCGGAGGCGGGCCGGCCGGCGGCCGGTGAGGATCCGGTCACCGTCGGTGCGGATTCCGACGAATCGGCCATACCGGCGCTCGGCGCGAGCCCGGTGTCGGCCGGCGGCCGGACCACGTCCCGCTGCTCCGGCAGGGGCGCGGTGAACACCGTACGGTCCAACCGGGTCACCTCCGGGGCGGGATCGACCGCGCGGACGCCCGACCGGGCGGCCAGCGCCCGCAGGGCGTCCGGGGCGTCCCGGACCACGGCGGCGTAGACGCAGGCGCAGGCGGCCCGATAGCCGGCCGCCTCCCGGGCCGCCACGACGGCCCCGGTGTCGTACACCCGGCGCGCCTCGGGATCGGCGGTGGCCGCCGGGGCGGCGGCGCGGGCCCGGTAGTCGGCGGCCTCCCGGTCCTTGCGCACGGCCACCTCGGCCATCCCGGCTACCACGTCGTCCGGGACGCGCAACGCGGCGATCCGCACGATCTCGGTCTGCCGCCCGGGCACCGGCGCCCGCGCCAGCACGGCGGAGACCGGGGCGCCGCCCAGTGCGGTGGCCACCTGCGCCGGCGTCAGGTAGGCGGCGAACGACACGAGGGCGTAGCCGCCGGGCGGCGGGGCGTCGAGCCGGGCGAGTTCGTCGCCGGCGGCACGCAGGTAGGCCGGGACCGAGTCCCCGTCGGCCACCCCGACCCGGGTCACCTCGCCCACCGTGCGGTCACCCACCGGCTCGTCCCGCCGCTGCGCGACGGCGACCACGAGCACCACCAGCGCGCAGGCCAGGGCCAGCCAGGTGAGCGCGGCGGAGCGCGACCGCCGCGGCGGCGGGGTGTCGGTGCTCATCGGCGGGTCAGTCGCGGAGGATCTCCAGCGCCCGGGCCAGGTCGTCCGGGTACTCGCTGACGAAGGTGACCTCGTCGCCGGTGCGCGGGTGCGCGAAGCTCAGCGAGCGGGCGTGCAGCCACTGCCGGCTCAGCCCGAGCCGGGCGGACAGGGTCGGGTCGGCGCCGTAGGTGAGGTCGCCCACGCAGGGGTGCCGCAGCGTCGAGAAGTGCACCCGGATCTGGTGGGTACGCCCGGTCTCCAGCCGCACGTCGAGCAGGCTGGCCGCGGGGAACGCCTCGAGGGTGTCGTAGTGGGTGATGCTCGGCTTGCCGCCGGACACCACCGCCCAGCGGTAGTCGTGGTGCGGGTGCCGGTCGATCGGCGCGTCGATGGTGCCGCGCAGCGGGTCCGGGTGGCCCTGCACCACGGCGTGGTAGCGCTTCTCCACCTCGCGGTACTTGAACGCCCGCTTCAACGCGGTGTACGCCTGCTCGCTCTTGGCCACCGCCATGACCCCGGTGGTGCCCACGTCGAGCCGGTGCACCACGCCCTGCCGCTCGGCGGCGCCGCTCGTGGAGATCCGGTGGCCGATCGCGGCCAGCCCGCCGATCACGGTCGGGCCGGTCCAGCCCGGGCTCGGGTGGGCGGCCACCCCCACCGGCTTGTCCACCACCACGATGTCGTCGTCGGCGTAGACCACGGTGAGGCCGGGCACGGCCTGCGGCACCACGGTCGGCGGGGCGGCCGGCGCGGGCAGCGTGACCTCCAGCCAGGAGCCCGCCTTGACCTTGTGCGAGTTGGGCCGGGCCGCGCCGTCGACCAGCGCGTCCCCGGCGTCGACCAGCGCGGCCGCGGCCGTCCGGGACAGCCCGAAGAGCCGGGAGACGGCCTGGTCCAGCCGCATGCCGTCGAGCCCGTCCGGGACGGGCAGGGACCGGTGGTCGCCGTCGGCGGCGAAGGCGGAGGTCACGCGCGCTCCCGCTGCTCGGCGCGGGCCTCGTCGCCGGAGCGCGCGGCGGTGGCCCGGGAGCCGTCCCGCTGCCGGCCGGTCAGCTCCAGGAACACCGCCAGCAGCACGCCGCAGACCAGCGAGCTGTCGGCCAGGTTGAACACCGGCCACACCTGCCCGTACGGGTCGAAGAGGCTGACCATGTCGACCACGTGGCCGACGAAGTGCCCGGGGGCCCGGAAGACCCGGTCGGTGAGGTTGCCGAGCGCCCCGCCCAGCACCAGCCCGAGCGACACGGCCCAGGGCAGCGACCGCAGCCGCAGCGCCATCCAGGCGATCCAGGCGACCACGCCGATGGTGATCAGCGGGAAGACCCAGGTGTGGTCGGAGCCGATGCTCCACGCGGCGCCGCTGTTGCGGGTCAGGCTGAGGTAGACCGCCCCGCCGAGCAGCGGCACCGGCCCGCGCCCGGTGAGCTCCGAGAGCGCGAGCTGCTTGGTGACCAGGTCGGCGACGAGGGACGTCAGGGCCACGCCGAGCAGCAGGCCGGCCGCCTTGCGGCGGGGCATGCCGGTGCCCGACTCGGCGGTGCCGGACCGGGCGGGCGGTGCTGCGGTCATCTGCTCCCCATCGACGCTCGCGACGGTGGCGGTCACCGTCTGCCGTTCGGCCGCCGGGGAACGGACGTCAGCGCCGCTCCTCCAGCTGCTTGCAGCTCACGCAGAGGGTGGCCGACGGGAAGGCGGCGAGCCGCTCCACCGGGATCGGGTTGCCGCACCGCTCACACCAGCCGTAGCCACCCTCGTCGAGACGCTCCAGCGCGCGCTCGACCTGCGTGATCCGTTCCTTGATGCTGTTGGCGAGTGAGATCTCCTGCTCGCGCTCGAACGTCTTGGTGCCGGTGTCGGCCTGGTCGTCCCCGGCCGAGTCGGTCAGCCGGTCGCGCTGCAGCTCGGTGATCTCGCTCAGCGTCTGATCGTACTCGGCGTTGAGCTCGTCCCGCCGTGCCGCCAGGGCGGCCCGGATCTTCTCGGTCTCCGCGGCGCTGCGGGTGGCCTTCGCCACCGGCTTGCGACCGGCGGTCCTGGTGTCGGCTGGCTTCGCCATCGTCAGCTCCCTCAGCCGCGTGCCGCGGCGGTCAGCGTGCCTGGGCGGGGGTCGCCGGCAATGGTCGTCCCCCATGTACAGAACGGGCGCGCGGCGACAGGGCCGCGCACTCCGGAGGGTGGCAAGAATACGGAACGTACAGGCGTCCGACAACGTGCCGCACCGTCGCACCGCGATTCAGCCCCGAACAGCCACCAATCGGGACAAAGGGAACGCTAGCAGATCAGCCGGTCCGGTCCTCGCCGTACTCGCCAAACCACCGGGCCAGCCGACCGCGCCGGCTCACCGCCCGCAGCCGCCGCTCCGTCTCGTCCCGCACCTCCGCGGTGGCCACGATGAGCAGGCTGTCGCCGGCCTTCAACCGGGTGTCCGGGCCGGGCACGAAGCCCGCCCCGTCGCGCAGCACCAGCGTCACCGAGGCGCCCACCGGCAGCCGCAGCTCGTCCACGTGCACCCCGCCCAGCCGGGAGCCCGGCGGCACCTCCAGCTGGAGCAGGTCGGCCCGCATCCGCTCCAGCGGGGCCGTCTCCAGCAGGATCTCCGCGGCCTCGGCCGGCGCGGTCACCCCGAGCCGGCGGGCCGCCGGCGCCAGGGTCCCGGCCTGGAGCAGCGTGAAGATCACCACCAGCACGAAGACCGCGTCGAAGAGCCGGTCGGCGCCCGGCACCCGCAGCGAGAGCGGGATGGTGGCCAGCACGATGGGCACCGCGCCGCGCAGCCCCGCCCAGGAGAGGAAGAGTTGCTCGCGCAACGTGAACCGGAACGGCAGCGCGGACACCGCCACCGACAGCGGGCGGGCCAGCAGCAGCAGGGCCAGCCCGGTGACCACCGCCGGCAGCACCGCCGCGTCCAGCCGGCTCGGCGAGACCAGCAGGCCGAGCAGCACGAACAGGCCGATCTGGGCCAGCCAGGCCAGCCCGTCGGCGAAGCCCAGGATGGCCTGCCGGTGCGGCAGCCGGGCGTTGCCGAGCAGCACACCGGCCACGTAGACGGCCAGGAAGCCCGAGGCGTGCAGCACCGAGCCGGCCGCGTACGCCAGCACCGTGAAGCCCACCACCGCGATCGGGTAGAGACCGGCGGACGGCAGGGCGGCCCGGCGCAGCGCGTACCGGCCGGCGATCCCGGCGGCCACCCCGACCGCCGCGCCGGCGCCCAGCTCGTAGCCGACCAGGAACACCTCGTACCACCACGGGTGGGCGGCCTCCACGCCGGCCCGGGACAGCAGCAGCACCAGGATGACGACCGGAGCGTCGTTGATCCCCGACTCGGCCTCCAGGGTCGCCACCAGGCGGGGCGGCAGGCGCAGCCGGCGCAGGGTGGCGAAGACGGCCGCCGCGTCGGTGGAGGAGAGCACCGCGCCGTAGAGCAGCGCCAGCCGCCAGTCCAGGCCGAGCAGCAGGTGCACCACCACGCCGACGACCAGGATGCTGACCGCCACGCCGACCGTGGAGAGCGCGGCGGCCAGGCCGAGCACCGGACGCAGCGTGCTCCACCGGGCACTCAGCCCGCCCTCCGCGATGATCACGATGAGCGCGCAGAAGCCGAGCACCCGGGTCAGCTCGACGTCGTCGAAGCGGATGCCCAGGCCGGCCTCGCCGATGGCCACCCCGAGCGCCAGGTAGGCCAGAAGGCTCGGCACGCCGAGCCGGGTCGAGAAGCGCACCGCGCCCACGGCGACCAGCAGGACGGCGGCGCCGACCAGCAGCGCGACGTCGAGCCCCGGCGTCATCGGCGGCCGGTCCGCAGCGGCGTCACCCGGCCGATCCGTCGCGGAGCCGCCGGAGCACGTCGGGCAGCCCGGGCGCCGGGCGCTCGACCACGAAGAGCTTGTCCCGGCTGGCCGCGCCGGCCCGCAGGGAGACCGCCGCCGGCCGGACGCCGAGCGCGTCGGCCAGGGCGCGGCGGGCCGCCTCGGTGGCCCGGCCGTCCACCGCGGGCGCGTTCACCGCGACGACCAGGGCCGGGCCGTGCGGCCCCTCGAACCGGCCGCCGACCCGGGCCCGCGAGGCGCCGGGCTTCACCCGTACGGCGACGGTGAGCGTGTCGTCCATGGTCACCATGATCAGCGCGGCCGGGCCTCGGCGAGCAGCGTGGTGGCCGGCGCGCAACGGCCGCACGGGGTGAAGCCCAGCCCGACCGCCTCCGCTACCGGCAGCGGCTCGTCGGCCCGGCCCACCAGCTGGGGGCAGCCGGGCAGGTGGAAGCGGGGGTGGCCGTCGACCACCCGGACCTCGCCGTCGAGCCGGACCAGCCGGGCGACCTCCCCGTCGGTGAGGAACTCGGCCGGCGGCTCGCCCTCGATCGGGCCGCCCGGCGCCGGCGACATGGGCGTCGGTGACGTGGGTGCCGGCTCGTCGAACGCCGCCTCG
>NZ_WBKT01000242.1 GCF_008868175.1 Micromonospora sp. AMSO31t | reverse complement strand
CGGGGGTGGCGGGCGATGTCCGGCATGCGCAGCGGGCGGGGGTCGTCGATGAGCAGGCCGAGCACGCCCCGCCCGTGCGGCAGCTCACCGATCTCGGCGTGCAGTTCGGCGCTGATGCCGTGGACGATGAAGTCGTGCAGCAGCCGGTCGGTGCCGATCACGCCGAGCGCGCCGTAGCGGGCGCCGACCAGTTCACAGGCCGACTCCACGATCCGCTGGAGGGTGCTGCGCAGGTCGAGGTCGGAGCCGATGCCGACGACCGCGTCGAGCAGGGCGCGGAGCCGCTCCCGGTTGGTGACCACCTCACCGACCCGGTCCAGCATTTCCTGGAGCAGCTCGTCGAGCCGTACCCGGGACAGCGGGGTCAACCCCAGCGACGGGGTGACGTGCTCGTTGCGGCGGTTCGCTGCGTTGGCCACCGGGCGATGCTATCGCCCGGTGGCCGGGCGGAGATCCGTCAGGAGAGCTGGCCGCGGACCGCCGAGGTGTCGACGGTCTGCGCGGTCTCCAGCCGCGGGGTGTGCGGGGGGCCGGCCTGCGTCGGGTCGGCCAGGCCGAGGCGCATCGAGATGTACGGGAAGCCCAAACCGGACAGCATCTGCCGGAGCGTCTGGCGGGTGCTGTCGACCTCCACCACGCCGGACAGCGGCACCAGCGACACGCCGTGCCGGGTGGCGGTGAGCCAGGCGGCGGAGATGGCCTCGCCGGCGTGCAGCCAGCTGTCTGGTTCGTCGTCGGTGCCCCAGAGGATCGCGTAGCGGGCGGCCCGGTCGTGCCCCTCGCCCACGGGCAGGGTGCCGGGGCCGAAGTCGCGGGCCGGGACGGTGGTCTCGGGGGCGCGCTCCGGCAGCACCTCCGGCGGCAGCCCGGTGCCGGCGGCGGCTCGGCTGGTCCAGTACGCCAGCTCCTCCAGCAGGTCCGGGCTGCCCTTCTCGACCTCTGCCGCCCGCTGGGCGGCGGCGGCCAGCTCGATCTTCTGGTCGTCGTCCAGCACCTGGAGGTTGACGCCCTCCCGGGTGGCCGCCCGGTCGATCTCGCCCAGCACGGCGGTCGGGATCGGCTCGTCGCTGACGGGCCGGCGGTCGGTGTGGCGGACCTGCATGCACTGGACCGTTCGCATGGCGTCCGCGTCCGCGCCGGTGGGCTTGAATCCGGTCAGCCGGGCGAGCAGGTCGGGCTGGGTGGGGTCGGGCAGGCGCTCCACCACCGGCGTCCAGCCCTCGGCGGCCAGCGCCACCCGGGCGTGGTGCAGCGCGGCCCCGCAGCTCACCACGAGCAGGCGGCCCTCCGGGTCCATGACGCTGAGGTGACGCTCCCGGACCAGGCGCAGCTCCAGCGCGTCCGGCAACACCGTCCAGTGCCACGGCTGCGTGTTGTGCACCGAGGGCGCGTGGCCGGCCATTCCGGCGGCCTCCGCGAGCGCGGTGGTCAGCGGGCGGTCCGAAGCCGGCGTCTCGTGGCTCATCGTCACGACCTTTCCTGTTTCCCCATCGTGCCCCACGCCCGGGTGGGGTTGCCCGCTCCATCCTCGGCCATGTCCGCGGTGGCCGCACGCGTCCCACGTCCCGCACCACCGGGCCGTTCGACCCGTGCTCCGGGCCGTCGGGTGGCTCAGCGTTCGCGGACCACGGCGACCGGGCATTGGGCGTGGTGGATGAGCTGCTGGCTGACCGAGCCGAGCAGCATCCCGCGCAGCCCGCCGCGGCCCCGGCTGCCCACCACCACGAGCTGCGCCGTCCGGCTCTCCTCGACCAGCAGCGCCGCCGGGCTGCCCGGGTTCGCCACCACCTCGACCGGCACGTCCGGGAACGACTCCCGCCAGGGGGTCAGGTCGGCCTCGGCGGCCGCCCGCTCGGTGGCGGCGGCCTCCTCCGGGTCGAAGCCCGGCGGCACCCGCCCCTCGGCGGGGGGCTCCCACACGCGCAGCGCGCGCACGGGCACGTCCCGCTGCGCGGCCCGTTCGACGGCGAAGCCGAGCGCCTGCACCGACGACGGCGAACCGTCCGCGCCGACCACCACGGGCCCGGAGGTGACGGGCCGGCCGTCCCGGACCACGATCACGGGGCAGTGCGCGTGGGCGCTGACGGAGACGGCCGTGGAGCCGGCGAGCAGCCCGCCGAACCCGCCGTGGCCCCGGCTGCCCAGCACCAGCATGGCCGCCTCGGCGGAGCGCTCTTGGAGGACCAGCGCGGGCGGTCCGTCGAAGACCTCGCCCTGCACGGTCAGCCCGGGCCGATCGGCGGCGGCGTCCGCCGCCGCCCGGCGGACCAGGTCCTCGACCTGCCGCCGGGCGGTCTCGTCGGGCCAGACGCCGGGGGCCACCCCGGGACCGATCCAGCCGGCCACCGTCAGCCATTCGAAGACGTACGCGAGCCGCACCGGCCGGCCCGAGCGGCCCGCCTCGTCCAGCGCCCAGCCGAGGGCCACCGACGCGTCGGCGGAGCCGTCGTAGCCGACCAGGATCTCGTCGCCGTTCATGCCCCACTCCGCACGGCCGGGTCGGTCTCCCGGATCCAGCGCCACTCGGCGACCCGGGGGTCGTCCTCGCCGTGCTCGCGGGTGTAGTCGCGGCAGGACTGCCGGACGTCCACCATCTCCTGGCGCAGGTGGGCGGCGCGCGAGCGCAGCCCGGGCAGCCGGTCGATGACGTCGATGACCAGGTGGAAGCGGTCGAGGTCGTTGAGCATCACCATGTCGAACGGCGTGGTGGTGGTGCCCTCCTCCTTGTAGCCGCGGACGTGCAGGTTGTCGTGGTTGGTGCGGCGGTAGGTGAGCCGGTGGATCAGCCACGGGTAGCCGTGGTAGGCGAAGATGACCGGCTTGTCGCGGGTGAAGATGGTGTCGAACTCGCTGTCCGGCAGGCCGTGCGGGTGCTCTGACGGCGGCTGCAGGCGCATCAGGTCGACCACGTTGACGACCCGGACCTTCAGATCGGGCAGGTGCTGGCGGAGCAGGTCGGCCGCCGCGAGCGTCTCCAGCGTCGGCACGTCGCCGGCGCAGGCGAGCACCACGTCGGGCTCGCTGCCGTCGTCGGTGCTGGCGAAGTCCCAGATGCCGAGGCCGCGGCGGGTGTGCTGGATGGCCTCGTCCATGGTCAGCCAGTTGGGCGCCGGCTGCTTTCCCGCCACCACGACGTTGATGTAGTGCCGGCTGCGCAGGCAATGATCCATGGTGGAGAGCAGGGTGTTGCCGTCCGGCGGCAGGTAGACCCGCACGACCTCGGCCTTCTTGTTGACCACGTGGTCGATGAAGCCCGGGTCCTGGTGCGAGAAGCCGTTGTGGTCCTGCCGCCAGACGTGGCTGGAGAGCAGGTAGTTCAGCGAGGCCACCGGCGCCCGCCACGGGATCTGCCGGGTCACCTTGAGCCACTTGGCGTGCTGGTTGACCATCGAGTCGACGATGTGGATGAACGCCTCGTAGCTGGTGAAGATGCCGTGCCGTCCGGTCAGCAGGTAGCCCTCCAGCCAGCCCTGGCACAGGTGCTCGGAGAGCACCTCCATGACCCGGCCGTCGGGGGAGAGGTGGTCGTCGCCGGGGAGCCGGCTGCCGACGAACGCGCGGTCGGTGACCTCGAAGGCGGCGCCCAGCCGGTTCGAGGCGACCTCGTCGGGGCCGAACAGGCGGAAGGTCTGCGGATTGCGGGTGATCACGTCCCGGATCCAGGGTCCGAGCGCGCCGGTGGCGCCGGCCATCGGCGAGCCCGGCTCCTTCACGTCGACGGCGTAGTCGCGGAAGTCCGGCAGCTCCAGGTCGCGCAGCAGGAGCCCGCCGTTGGCCACCGGGTTGGCGCTCATCCGCCGGTCACCCGTCGGCGGCAGGTCGACCAGCTCGGCGACCGGCGCGCCGGTGGCGTCGAACAGCTCCTCCGGCCGGTAGCTGCGCAGCCACCGCTCCAGCTCGGCCAGGTGCGCCGGGTTGTCGCGGACCCCGTCGATCGGCACCTGGTGGGCGCGGAACGTGCCCTCGACCTGCTTGCCGTCGACGTCCGCCGGCCCGGTCCAGCCCTTCGGCGTACGGAGGATGATCATGGGCCAGCGGGGGCGCTCGATCTCGCCGCCGGTGCGGGCCAGGCGCTGGATCTCGGCGATCTCGTCGACCGCCCGGTCGAGGGTGGCGGCGAGGGTCTGGTGCACCCGGGCCGGGTCGTCGCCCGCCACGACGTACGGCTGGTAGCCGAAGCCGCGCATCTGGTCGAGCAGGTCCTCGGCGGGAATCCGGTCGAGCACCGTCGGGTTGGCGATCTTGTAGCCGTTGAGGTGCAGGATCGGCAGCACCGCCCCGTCCCGGCCCGGGTTGAGGAAGACGTTGGACAGCCAGCTCCCGGCCAGCGGCCCGGTCTCCGCCTCGCCGTCGCCGATCACGCAGGCGACCAGCAGGTCCGGGTTGTCGAACGCGGCCCCGTACGCGTGGCTCAGCGCGTACCCCAGCTCGCCGCCCTCGTGGATCGAACCCGGCACCTCCGGCGCCACGTGGCTGGGGATCCCGCCGGGGAAGGAGAACTGGCGGAACAGCCGCTGCATGCCGGTCTCGTCCCGGGCGATGTGGTGGTAGAGCTCGCTGTAGGTGCCCTCCAGCCAGGTGTTGGCCACCAGCGCCGGGCCGCCGTGGCCGGGGCCGGTGATGAAGATGGCCGACAGGTCTCGGTCGACGATGACCCGGTTGAGGTGCGCATAGAGGAGGTTGAGGCCGGGGCTCGTGCCCCAGTGCCCCAGCAGCCGGGGCTTGATGTGCTCGGGTTTCAGCGGCTCACGCAGCAGCGGGTTGTCGAGCAGGTAGATCTGCCCGACGGTGAGGTAGTTCGCCGCCCGCCAGTAGGCGTCGAGCCGGCGCAGCTCGTCCTCGGTCAGGGGGCCGTGCAGGTCCAGAGCGGTGTCCATGCTGCGTCAGCCTCTCGCGGCTCGGGGTCTTCTGCCACCCGGGAGCGGATCGGCCGCCCCCGGCACGTCCAGCCTCGTCCTCCGGCCGGCGGGTCGGGCAGGGCCGTAGGTCCCGGGCCGGGCGGGTGTCATGACCCGTCCTCGTCGTCCGGGTCGAGTCCACGGACGACGATCACCGGAGCCGGCGAGTGGTAGAGCAGCGTCTGGCTGACGGCGCCCAGCATGCCCCGCAGCGGCTCGTCGCCGCGCGCCCCCACCAGCGCCACCTGCGCCGAACGGGACTGTTCCACCAGGACGGCGCCGGGGTCGCCGCGGATGGTGTGGCACTCGACGGCCACCCGGGGATGCCGGGCGGCGTACCGGGCGACGGCCTCGTCGAGCAGGCCGTCGTCGCCGTCGGCGTCGTGGCCGGGTTCCGTCACCCGGATGGCGAGCAGCCGGGAGCCGCGGCCCTCGGCACAGTCGAAGGCGTACGCCAGGGTGGCGCGGGAGCTCTCCGACCCGTCGAAACCGACCAGCAGCGGCCCCTGCGGGGGCGGCTCGGTCCGGGCGACCAGCACCGGGCAACCGGCCCGGGCGGCGAGCTGCACGGACGGCGCGTCGGCCGGTACGCATTCCGGGCAGCCGGCCATGCCGCCGTCGCCGACCGCCAGCAGGAACGCCGAGTCGGAGGCCCGGACCAGCGCCTCGATCGGGTCGCCCTCGACGATCTCGTCGGTGACGGGCAGCGTCGGCGCGGTCTCGGCGGCCACCCGCCCGGCCTGCTCCAGCAGTTCCTCGGCGGCTGCGCGCGGCCCGCTCACGGAGAACGACTCCAGGGCCGCCGCCCAGTTGAAGGCGTGCAGCAGGTGCAGCGGCCGGTCGTGCGCGGCGGCCTCACCGGCGGCTGTCCGGACCAGCTGGAGGTCCTCCGCCGAGCTGCCCACGCCGACCACCACCGCGCCGTGGGTGGGTGCGGGCATCCCGGCTCACCTCCCGACCGCGATCTCCTCACCCACGGTAGTCGTGGAGGTGCCCGCCCGGACCGGGTCGGCGGAACTGGGACCGACGGGAGGGGTCAGCGG
>NZ_WBKT01000241.1 GCF_008868175.1 Micromonospora sp. AMSO31t | reverse complement strand
GTCCGCGCCGGACCGGCCGGGAGCGGCCGGTGGGGACATCCGCCCCCGCGGGGCTGCCCCTGGCCGGCGGCGTGCTCGCCGCCTGATGCGACGTCCGGGCCGGAGCGGGCACGGGGCCACTCCGACCCGGACGTCGTCCAGGGCCGGCGAGCCAAGGGGCGGCCGGACCCGGCGGATGCTCCCGGCGGCCGGACCAGGGCCGGTTCGGTGGGGTCAGCGGGCGGCGAGGAACGCCAGGACGCGGTCCCAGGTGAGGGCCGCGGCCGGCCCGTCGTGGTCGGGCGTGCCGGGGTCGGTGAACAGGTGCCCGGGGCCCGGGTAGCGGTAGACGGTCACCTCGGCGCCGGCCGCGGCCATCGACCGCTGCCAGTCGTCCACCTCGTCCTGCGGCTCGTACTCGTCGGGATCGGCGAGGTGCAGCTGCACGGGCAACCCGGGGCGTACCGAGCCGGGGTCGCCGCCGGTGCCGTGCAGCAGGAGCAGCGCGGCGGCCTCCGGCCGCTCCGCGAGCAGTGCCCCGGCGACGCCGGCGCCCATGGAGAAGCCGGCCAGCACGGTGTCGGCGGGCAGTTCGGCCGCCGCCGCGCGGGCCCGGTCGAGGACCGCGTCCCGGCCGATCTTGTCCAACAGCGCGAAGCCGGCGTCGACGGTGTCGGCGGCGGGCACCTCGTACAGGTCGGGGGTGCTCACCTGGTGCCCCGCGGCGCGGAGCCGGTCGGCGGCGGCCAGCACGGCGGGCCGCAGCCCGTAGACGGAGTGCAGGAGCAGGATGTGTGCCATGGCCCCATCCTGGCGCACCCGGGTCGGCGGGCGGACCGGCACGCCGGTCAGTCGCGGGCGATGGTGCGGCTGCGGCCGCGGAACTCGGCGACGACCTCGCCGCCCCGCGACACGGTGACGTCGTAGATGCCGCTGCGGCCGTAGCGGACCCGCTCGGTGGCCCGGGCCTCCAGCAGGTCGCCCTCGCGGACCGGGCGGAGGAAGCTGATCTCGCCGCCGGCTGCCACGGTGGCCGGGCCGTGGCTGTTGCAGGCCAGCGCGAACGCGGTGTCGGCGAGCAGGAAGACGAAGCCGCCGTGGCCGATGGCGTGGCCGTTCAGCATGGCCGCGGTGACCCGCATCCGGGCCACCGCCGCGCCGTCGCCGGCCGAGACCAGCTCGATGCCGAGCCCCTTGGACGCCACGTCGGCGTCGAACATGTCGTGGGCCGCGGTGCGGCCGTCGTCGCCCGCCACGTCAGTTGCCCCGCCGCTGGTCGACGATCCGGCGCATCTTGCCCATCGAGCGTTCGACCCCGTCGGGCTCGATGACCTGGACCGCCACGCTGACCCCGATGGTGTTCTTGACCTGCTCGACCAGCGCGGCGCCGGCCCGCTCGGCCTCGTCGGCGGCCACCCCTGCCCGCCGCTCCACCTTGACGGTGAGGGTGTCCATCCGGCCCTGCCGGTCCAGCACGCACTGGAAGTGCGGCGACAGCGCGGGCGTACGCAGGATCAGCTCCTCGATCTGGGTCGGGAAGACGTTGACCCCGCGCACGATCATCATGTCGTCGGTGCGGCCGGTGATCTTCTCGATCCGGCGCATGCTGCGGGCCGTGCCCGGCAGCAGCCGGGTGAGGTCGCGGGTGCGGTAACGGACCACCGGCATGGCCTCCTTGGTGAGGGAGGTGAGCACCAGCTCGCCCCGCTCGCCGTCGGGCAGCACCTCGCCGGTGACCGGGTCGATGATCTCCGGGTAGAAGTGGTCCTCCCACAGGTGCAGGCCGTCCTTGGTCTCCACGCACTCGACCGCCACCCCGGGGCCCATCACCTCGGAGAGGCCGTAGATGTCCACGGCGTGCATGTCGAGGCGCTGCTCCATCTCCCGGCGCATGTCCTCGGTCCACGGCTCGGCCCCGAAGATGCCGACCTGGAGGGAGGTGGACCTCGGGTCGACGCCCTGGCGCTCCATCTCGTCGACGATGGCCAGCATGTAGCTGGGGGTGACCATGATGACCTCGGGCTGGAAGTCGCGGATCAGCATGACCTGCCGCTCGGTCATGCCGCCGGAGACCGGGATGACCGTGCAGCCCAGTTCCTCGGCGCCGTAGTGCGCGCCGAGCCCGCCGGTGAAGAGCCCGTAGCCGTAGGCCACGTGCACCCGGTCGCCGGGGCGGCCGCCCGAGGCCCGGATCGAGCGGGCCATCAGCTTCGCCCACGTGTCGAGATCGGCGCGGGTGTAGCCGACCACGGTGGGCCGGCCGGTGGTGCCGGAGGAGGCGTGCAGCCGCGCGACCCGCTCGCGCGGGACGGCGAACATGCCGAACGGGTAGTTCTCCCGCAGCTCGGCCTTGCCGGTGAACGGGAAGCGGGCCAGGTCGGCCAGCTCACGCACGTCGTCGGGGTGCGCGCCGGCCGCCTCGAAGGCCTGCCGGTAGTGCGGCACGTTGTCGTACGCGTGCCGCAGCGACCAGCGCAGCCGGTCGAGTTGCAGGGCCCGCAGCTCGTCGACGCCGGCCCGCTCGACGGGTTCCAGCTCGTCCGGACGAGGGGTGCGGTCCTGCACGGTGGCCTCCTGCGCGACGGGTCCGCCGACGCCGCGTCGCGCCGGGCGGGTGCGATCACCGTACGCCCGTACGGCCCGTCCTGCCAGGTCAGGTCCCCGACGCGGCCGTCAGGCGTGCTCCGGGTCCAGGCCCCGCCCGCGCAACAGCGCGTCCAGCTGGGCCTCCAGGAGCGCCCCTGTAACCAGTGCGGCGACGAGGTCTCCGGACTCCGGGCCGTTCGACCCCTCCCGGAGACCCCGCCGTCGCCGATCGGCCCTCTGCGTTTTCGGTGTTCAGCGGAAGCGGAAGGCTTTACTCCGTGAAGTTCCGAATGGGCGAGCAGGGCCCCGGAGAAGTGTCGTTCGAGCCGTCCACCGAGCAGACCTGGATCGCGTAGGTGTTCAACTCCCACACGTCGTACTGGAACTGCGCGTACGTGCCCGCCCCACCGTTGTACTTGGTGGCCACCAGCGTCTTGTCCACCGGGGAGTTGTAGTGGTACAAGTACCCCCGCACGCCGTGGCCGTCCGCCAACTTGTCGTACACGCGGAAGTAATCGCCGTCGTCGACATGCTGCATGCTCGCGACGGCGACCTGACTGTTCACCAGGGACACCCACGTGTCACCGGCGAATGCGGGCGTGCCCACACTCAACACGATTGCGGGTACGGCCAGCACGACGGCACCACGCACGGACCACTTCTTCAACATTGTCGGCCAACTTCCTGACGGGACCGCCTCAATGCGGTCGATGGGGGAAAGGCTAAAAGACTGGCCTGCGTGCGAACAAGGAAGGTGATCTTTTCTTGAGCCTTATTTGAACTTTCCGGAAATTGCATGGAGAAAGAGTCCGCCGGACCATTCGGGCCGCGGCTTCCGGGGTTGCGGCGAGCCCAACCGGGCCCTTTCCAGCGGGACGGAGAGGACCCGCCAGTGGGTGGCGCTCGGCGGGAACGGCGGTCTTGAGCAGCGGCGACGGGGGCGACGGACACCGGAGCGGCCGCGGCCTCCGCGCCTGCGCTAGTTGTTGGAGAACGAGAAGAGATGGGCGAGCGGCATGGTGGCGTAGTTCTGGAGGATGCCGGCATTCACGTCCTAACGGCCCGCCTCGCTCCAGTCGAAGTTGCACCTGACCCAGGTGCCCGCTCCCTGCGTGTTCCGGCAGTAGCGGTAGGCGAGACCCAATTCGCTGTCGATGCGCGCCATCGCCGAGCGGCCGTCGGCGAGGCCGTCCCTGACGTAGACGTAGTCGCCGCTGTACTCGATGCAGACCTGCGTGGAGCCGTAGGACGCCGACGCGGTCATGCACTGGCCCGACGGAAGCCCGACCTTGGTGCCGATTAGGCAGGACGCGTATGAGCCCTCGCATCCGACGAAATAGAGGTCGCCGTCGGCCATGCTCGGGGTCGGGGCGGCGAAAACGGCGACCGCCGTCATCACGAAGGCGAGAAATGCGCCCCGGACCCGCTTACCGGCACCGCGCCGGGATCGCATTCCTGCCGGAAGCATCCTAATCCGAACCATCAACATGTCCTCTTTCTGAACACGAACCGACACGGCGATGGCGAGTACCTTCCAACAGGGACGGACCATCGATCAACGACGACAGCCAATCTTGAAGGAATCTTGAGAAACGGCGGCGACCCGGCGCCCGACCCGCTCCGGCGGCGGAGACCGCTGCCCAAGCCGGAACCGGGAGGTCAACGCCGGTCCGCCCGCCGCCTGCGCGATCGGGCGGCGACGAGCAACGCCGCCGGAGGGCGGATCGGCAGGTCGGCGACTCAGCGGGCGGCGGGCAGCCGGTGCAGGGCGTCGACCAGCGGGGCCAGCTCGGGGGTGCGCTCGGCCTCGGCGAGCGCGTCGGCGAGCACCCGGTCGTGGGTGGGGCGGGCCCGGCCGAGCAGTTCCGAGCCGGCCGGGGTCAGCTCGGTGTAGATGCCGCGCCGGTCGTCGGCGCAGAGCACGCGGGTGAGCAGGCCGCGCTCCTCCAGCCGGGTGACCAGGCGGGTGGTGGCGCTGCCGGAGAGCGCGGCGGCGCGGGCGAGCTGCCGCATCCGCATGTGCCAGCCGTCCTGGCGGGAGAGCGCGTCGAGCACGGTGTATTCCACGACGGAGAGGTCGTGCTCGCCCTGGAGGGCGCGCTCCAGGGCGGTCTCGATGAGGCCGTGCAGCGCCGCGAGGGTACGCCAGCCCTGCGCGCGGATCTCGACCGCGTCGTCGGCGATTCCCATGGCGCCCCCTCCGGTGTGACCTGGACGTCCCCCAGGCTATCACCCTTGCGCTGGTATACGGCGCGTGCAACTATCTTTGTTGCCGGCGCGGGTAGTTGCACGCGCCTCTTTGTTTCGCGCGCATGGATGGGGTACGGCATGACACAGCGCACCTCCGCCCTCCCCGGCGGCCTGATCGCCCTGGCGATCGGGGCGTTCGGCATCGGGCTGACCGAGTTCGTGATCATGGGGCTGCTCCCCCAGGTCGCCGCCGACTTCGCGGTCAGCGAGTCGGTGGCCGGCTGGTTGATCTCCGGCTACGCCCTCAGCGTGGCCGTCGGCGGGGTGGCGCTCACCGCCGCCGTCACGCGGCTGTGCCGCAAGCCGGTGCTGCTCGGCCTCATGGTGCTGTTCATCGCCGGCAACCTGCTCTCGGCGCTGGCCGGCGACTACGGCACCATGCTGGCCGGCCGGATCGTGGCGGCGCTCTGCCACGGCGCGTTCTTCGGCATCGGTGCGGTGGTGGCGGCCGGCCTGGTCCCGCCGGCCCGCCGCGCCGGCGCGATCGCCATGATGTTCGCCGGCCTCACCATCGCCAACGTCCTCGGCGTGCCGTTCGGCACCCTCCTCGGCCAGCACTTCGGCTGGCGCGCCACGTTCTGGGCGATCACCGGCATCGGGCTGGTCGCGCTGGCCGGCCTCGCCGTCCTCGTGCCCGGCCGCGGTCCGGCCACCGACGCCGCCCCGACCGGCGGGCTGCGCGGCGAGCTGCGGGCGTTCACCCACGCCCAGGTCTGGTTCTCGCTCGTGGTCACCGTGCTCGGCTTCGGCGGCATGTTCGGCGCGTTCACCTACATCGCGTACACGCTGACCGAGGTGAGCGGCTTCGCGGCCGGCACCGTGCCGTGGCTCCTGGTCCTCTTCGGGGTCGGGCTGTTCGCCGGCAACCTGGCCGGCGGCCGGGCCGCCGACGTGTCGCTGTCCCGCACCCTGGTCACCGTCCTCGCGGTGCTCACCCTGGTGCTGGTCGGCTTCGCGCTGACCGCCACGAGTCCGGCGCTGACCGTGGTCGCGCTCGTGCTGATGGGCGCGTTCGGCTTCGCCACCGTCCCGCCGCTCCAGATGCGGATCATGCGGTACGCCCGCCGGGCCCCGACCCTGGCCTCCGGGGCGAACATCGCCGCGTTCAACGTCGGCAACGCGCTCGGCGCCTGGCTCGGCGGGCTGACCATCGACGCCGGGCTCGGCTTCACCGCCCCGATCTGGGCCGGCGCCGGGCTCACCCTGCTCGGCCTCGGGGTGCTGCTGGTGGCCGAGCGGCGCGCCCGGCGTACCCCGGCGGACGCGGCGGAGGCCCGCGAGCTGGCCGACGTCGCGGCCTGACCGGCTCGCCCGGCCTGACCGGCCGCCGGACCGGGCAGGCCGGCG
>NZ_WBKT01000240.1 GCF_008868175.1 Micromonospora sp. AMSO31t | reverse complement strand
CCGGTTGGGCCGAGGGCGCGCCGGCCGCCACGGCCACCCTGCCCGGGCCGCCGCCGGAGGACGTCCGGGCCGAACCGCGTACCCGGCCCGGTGCCGGTGGCGGCGACCAGCCGCCGCCCCCGCCGGTCGCGCCGGCCCCGACGCCGCCCGGGGGATCCCGGCGCCGGTGGCGGATCGCCGTCGCCGCGGCCCTCGTGATCGCCGTCGCGGGCGGCGGCGCCGCCGTGGCGACCCTCCGGCCCGATCCGACCCGGCAGGCCGGCGAGGCGCCGCGCACCGCCGGGCCGGCGCAGTCGGCCGGCCCGAGCGGCGCGGCCACGCCCGCCGCCACCCCGAGCGCGGAACAGGGCCTCGGCGGCAAGCCCGGCGCGTCGCCGTCGGCCTCCACCGGCAACACCCCGGGCTTCGCCGGCACCCGGCTGACCCTCCCGGGCGCGTCGATCGGCGTGCAGAACGGGGAGAGCTTCGGCCAGGCGCTCAGCCGCTCCGACCGCACCTTCGGCAAGCTGCGGATGGCCCGCGTCTTCTTCCCCGGGCTGCCACCGGCCTGGAACGGCAGCCGGGCCGACGTCGTGGACCGCACCGTGGTGGTCTCCTTCAAGGCCTCGCCGCAGGACATCAACTCCGGCAAGTACGACTCCCGGCTCTCCTCCTGGTTCGCCTCGATCCCGCGCGAGCACAACGTGTACTGGTCCTACTTCCACGAGCCCGAGGACGACGTCGAGCGCGGGGCGTTCACCACGGCGGCGTACCGGACGGCGTGGAAGCGGGTCGCCGGGCTGGCGAACCGGGCCGGCAACCCCAAGCTGATCAACACGCTGATCCTCATGTGCTGGACGCTCGACCCGAAGTCCGGGCGCAGCTTCGACGCCTTCTACCCGGGCGGCGACGTGATCGAGACGCTCGGCTGGGACTGCTACAACTGGGGCGCCAAGTGGAAGCGGTACGCCCCGCCGCAGGAGATTTACGGCGAGATGATCAGCAAGTCCAAGGCGCTGGGCAAGCCCTGGGGCGTCGCCGAAACCGGCAGTGACCTGGTGCCGGGCGACTCGGGCAGCGGGCGGGCCAACTGGATCCGCTCGATGACCGGCTTCCTCAACGGCCAGCGGCCGGAGTTCGTCGCCTACTACAACCAGGTGGTCAGCCAGGGCGACTTCCGGCTGCTCGACCAGCCGAGCATCCAGGCGTGGAAGTCCTTCTGCGTGGCCTGACCCGCGCAGGGAAAACGGGCGGGCGACCGGCTGGTCGCCCGCCCGTTTCGCGCGTACGGCTCAGATGCCCCGGCCGCGCTTGTGCAGCGTGCGCAGCACCCGGTCGGCCTGCACGGCCCGGCTCGCCACCGCCAGTGCCAGGTAGGCGCGCGGCTCCCGCGGGTTGCGGGCCAGGGTGCGCCGGGCCCAACGGACGGCGTCCCGCCGGTTGCCCATGGCCGCCTGGGCGAAGGCGATCTGACCGGCCACCCGCGCCTCGCCGTGCGGCACCGTGGCGAACTCCGGGTAGCGGCGCAGCAGCCACTGCAGCGCGGTCGAGATGGTCTCCCAACGCTGCGCGAAGTACGACCGCTTGTGCCAGCGGACCAGCACGTACGGGCTCTCCACGTTGACCAGCGGGGCGTACCGGGCGGCCCGGAGCAGGAACTCGTAGTCCTCCGCGTAGCTGCCCGGGATCTGCTCGTCGACGAGCCCGATCGCGTCGAGCAGGGCGGCCCGGCGGATCAGGAACGTGGACGGGTGCAGCTCGGTGAGCCGGTCCCGGAGCAGCGCCTCCAGCGACACCCGGGAGCGGTCCAGCGAGCGGTCCACCGTGCGGTCGTCGTAGCTGACCCGGATGCCGCAGCTCACCAGCGCGCCGTCCGGGTGCACGTCGAGCGCGCCGAGCTGGGCGGCCAGCTTGCCGGGCAGCCACTCGTCGTCGTCGTCGCAGAACGCGACCAGGTCGCCGGTGGCCGCCTCGATGCCGGTGTTGCGCGCCCCGGCCAGCCCCGCGCTGCGGGTGTTGGTGATGACCCGGACCCGCCGGTCGCCCCGGTCCAGCTCCAGCGACCGGTCCGGCTCGGACTGGTCGTAGACCACGATGGCCTCGATCAGGCCCGGGTGCGCCTGGCTGAGGATCGCGTCGAGTGCCGCGCGCAGCAGCTCCGGACGGTCCCGCGTCGGTACGACGACGGAGATGCTCGGCCCACTCATGCTTTCTCCACGGACTCGTCGGAACCCCGCTGGCCCAGGTAGCCGTAGCGGACTCGGAAGGGCAGCGTGGCCAGGCTGACCACGGCCCGGCTGCGGCGCGGCAGGCGGCTCCGCCACGCCTCGTCCCGCCGCACGGTCAACGGCCCGCCGCTGAAGCGCAGCGGGTTGCCCGCGATGCTGTGCGCCCGGAACGGCGCGGGCGGCGGATCCGTCAGGATGCGCAGCGCCTCGGGGTCGTCCGGCAGGCCGGCGAACTCCCGGAGCCGCCGGACCGTGCCGGCCGGGTCGGCGGTGAAGTCCTCGTAGCGCAGCCGGAGCACCTGCGCCCGGGCCGCGAGCAGGTGGAACGCGGCGTTCTGCGCGGTCCACAGCTTGCTCACCTCGAACGGCGAGAAGGTCGGCATGAAGTCCTCGCCGTCGACCACCTCCGGCCGGCGCACCTGCTTGCCCCAGGAGTACGCCACCGCCCGGCTGTCCCGGACGAGGTGCAGCACCCTCAGGTCGAGCCCCTCGGCCCAGCGCAGCGCGAAGGCGAGCGAGGCGTGCTTGCTGGAGTCGACCACCACGCGGGCGCCGGTCGCCGCGAGGGCGGCCCGGTAGATGCGGGTGTAGAGGTCGGCGTAGCGGCGGACGTCGGCGAGCTGCTCGGCGGAGAGCGAGTTCTTCGCCAGCCGGGGGATGTGCCGGGTCCGGTCGACCCGGTCCTTGAGCGCCAGCACGTCGTCCCGGTCGACGGCGGACCAGCCGCCGAACGCGTGGTCACCCACCCGCTGCCAGAACGGGCAGGCGGTGAAGCGCTCGCCGCAGCCGCACCGCTCGTCGGCGCCGAGCGCGCGTTCCCAGAGGTGCACCACCTCACCGACCGCGCACACGTCGGCACTCTGTGCCAGCAGGAGTTCCAGCAGGGTCGAGCCGCTGCGGCCGAGGCCGCCGACGAAGAGGACGCGAGGCTCGGCCTGCTCCGGGGCGCTCACCGGCGCCGCCCGCCGGCGCGCTGGCGTACCCGGCGCGCCACCAGGCCGTCGATCACGGCGCCGACCCGGGCCACCGCCTCGGCGCGCGGATCGGGCCGGCCCGGGTCCGCGGCCAGGGCGAACCGGGCCGGGTCGGCCAGGCCCTCGTCGAGGGCGGCGACCAGCTCGGCCTCGGATTCGCAGAGGCGGACCATGCCGGCCGCGCCGAGCCGCCGCGAGAAGAGCTGCTGATGGTTGTCGACGTGCTCGTCGTGGGTCGGATCGCGGGGCACCACGATCGGCAGGTGGCCGGTGCGCCGGGCCTCGGTGATGGTCGCCGGGCCGCCGTGGCTCACCACGAGCGTCGACTCGGCCATCGCCCGCTGGAGCTCCTCGTGGCCGAGGAACGGGGTGGCCTCGGGCAGCGCCGGCGGGCGGCTGTGGCCGTACTGGAGGACGAGCCGGACGCCGGGCCGCTCGGCGTGCCACCGCTCCAGCCAGCCCACCAGCCGGTCGAACCGGTGCACGTCGGTGCCGACGACGACCAGCACGTAGGGCACCGGCCGCCCGTCCCGCTGCCTTGGCACATGAACATTCACAGCGCCACCTTCGTTCGCGACTGCGGGGCTCGCAGGACCGGCTCACTCCTCGCGCTCACAGGAGGTTCCCCACGACGGTCGCCTCCGGGTACATGCGGCGCTGCTCCTCCCACTGCACGAGCATCGCGGAGAGGAAGGGGCGGCAGAGCCGGGCGGTCAGCGTCGCGCTGTCGATCCGGTCGTAGACCTCGATGTAGACGGTCGGGATCCGGCGCAGCCGGGCCGCGACCACGAACGGCAGGGCGACCCCGGCGCCGGTGGTGACCACGGCGTCGACCCGGCGCCGGCGGATCACCTTGAACGCGAGGAAGGCGTTGCGGACCAGGTTCGGGACGTTCCGGGTGGTGGGGTGGTGGGCCCAGACCACGTCCTCGCCGTCGAGCAGCGAGCGGGCGTCCGGGGTGTCGAACGTGACCCACGCCCGCTGCCGCTCCCGGTACCACGGCTCCAGCGCCAGGAGCTGGGCGAGATGCCCGCCACTGGAGCCGACCAGCAGGACCTGCCCCGAGTCGTCGATTGCCCCGCTCACCAGAATGTTCCTCCCCGTACGCCGCGACCACGTCCGGATTTTCGTGAATGACCCTCGGACGCGCCATGACAACCTACTGGCGCGGGGGTGGACAACTGAAGGGGCCGTTGGACGGATCCCGCCCGACCGGTCGGGTCACCCGGGGATTCCCGTGGACGGGATCGGGCGGGGGCTGCGAGGACCGAGGTCAGGCCGCGTTCCACCGTCATGGCGGGCCGGGCCAACCGCGCCGGCCGGTGGTGTGTCAGGATTCCGTCACCGCTCCGCACGAGGGCCGACGGCGACGCCGACCCCGGGGGCAGGTCGGGCCCGACACCGGGAAACCCGCCGAATGGCCAGCGCCGATCGGCCATATCTACGCGGGCTGCCTACACCTGGGCAGGCTTACCGGAACGTGAGCAGACTTTCCCTCATCGTTCGGATCGGGGACACTCAAGGCCACGGTCAGGTCCAGTCTGCGCCGTGGACTGCCCGGCTCGGTCGAAAGGGAGCGACAGACTCTGATGCCCTCACCCCATTTGGCCGAGAGCGATTCCGACGGTCTTGCCCTGATGGCCTACCTGGGCTGGCTGCGCCGCCGCTGGTGGATCCTGCTCCTCGCCGCGGTGCTCGGCCTGGCCGGCGGCCTGGCGGTGAGCCAGCTCCAGCACGCGCGCTACACGTCGGGCACGTCGCTGCTGGTGCGCCCGCTCAGCGCCGGCGCGGAGAGCAACCCCAACGCCAAGGTCAACCTCGACACCGAGGCCCAGGTGGTCCGTTCGCTGGTCGTGGCCGAGCGGGCCAAGGGCCTCATGAAGGTCGACACCGGGGCCGACCAGCTGGTGAAGTCGGTGACGGTCACCGTCCCGCCGAACAGCCAGATCCTCCAGGTGGCCTACGAGGCCGACAGCCCCGCCCAGGCGCAGTCCGGGTCGCACGCCTTCGCGCAGGCCTACCTCGACCTGCGCAAGGCCACCGCGCAGAAGGCGCTGGAGAACGAGACCACCGCGCTCAAGCAGCAGATCGCCGACGTGAACAAGCAGCTCAGCGCGGTCGCCGGCCGGATCGCCGCGGCGCCGGCCAACAGCCCCGAGCGGGAGCGCGCCGAGGCCGACCGGAACGTGCTGACCAACCAGCTCACGTCGCTGAACAACCGGCTCAGCCCGCTGCTCTCCGCCGACAGCGACCCGGGCGAGATCATCTCGGACGCCCGCCTGCCGGAGAGCCCCAGCTCGCCGAACCGGACGTTGAACCTGGCCAGCGGCATGGGCGCCGGCCTGTTGCTCGGCATCGTGCTGGCGCTGGTGCTGGACCGGCTCGACACCCGCATCCGCCGCGGTCGCGACATCTCCGACCGGGTGGGCCTGCCGCTGCTGCTGGAGCTGCCCTCGCGCACCCCGTCGCTGGCGGTGCTGCCGGCCACCCACAAGATCTCCCGTGAGCTGGGTCGGCTGCGCAACGTGCTGCTCTCCGCGGTGCCCGAGCCGGCGCAGGCCGGTCGGGGGCGCCAGCTGCTGCTCTGCGACGGCTCGGCCGGCACCGCCGCCGGGTTCGTCGCGGCCAACCTGGCCGCCGCGTACGCCCGCACCGGCCAGCAGGTCGCGCTGATCACCACCAAGCCGGACTCGGCGTTGAGCGGCATCACCGGCGTGGCCGAGGGCCGGCACAGCCTGGCCTCGGTGCTCCGCCGGGACGTGCCGGCGCTCAAGGCGCTGGCCCCGCTGCCCGGCCTCGGCCAGCTCCGGGTGCTCGTCCCGGGTGACCTCGACGCCGAGGTCGAGCTGCCGGTGTCCGGCCTGCTGGAGATCCTGCGCGAGCTGACCGCGCGCTTCGACCACGTGATCATCGAGACCGCCCAGCCGACCCTCGCCGTGGAGGCCCAGGCGCTGGGCCGGCACGTCGACGCGGTGATCGTGGTGGCCGAGAGCGGGCGGACCCGCAGCGGCGAGATCACCGCCGCGCTCCAGCAGTTCGAGCAGGTCAACGCCCCGGTGATTGGCGCCGTGCTGGCCCCACGCCTGC
>NZ_WBKT01000239.1 GCF_008868175.1 Micromonospora sp. AMSO31t | reverse complement strand
GGCTGAGGACACGCTCGCCCCGCCGCTCGCCCCGCCGGCGGCCCCGCCCCGGCCCCGCAGCCGGGGCGGCTGGCGTGGCGAGGCGGGCCGGCTGCTGGAGGTGGCGGCGCTGGTCGGGCTGGTGGTCACCCAGCCGCTGCTGGACGTGCTCGGCCGCAGCCCGGACTTCTTCCTGTTCCACCGGGCCTCCCGGGCCGACGTGCTGCTCCTGGTGGCTCTGATCGCGATCGCGCCGACCGTGCCGTTCGCCCTGCTCGGCGCGGTCGGCCTGGTCGCCGGTCGGCCCGCCCGGGCGGCCCTGCACACGCTGGTCGTGGGGCTGCTGCTGGCCGCGCTCGCGGTCCAGGTCGGCCGGCACGTCACGCCGCTGCGGGGCGTACCCCTGCTGGTGGTGGCGGTCGCGGCCGGCGCCGGCGCGGCGGCCGCCCACCGGCGGTGGCGGGCCATCGCCCGGGTGCTGCGGGTGGCCGCGGTCGGGCCGCTGGTCTTCGTGGGCCTGTTCGTCTTCGCCTCGCCGGCCTCGGCGGTGGTGCTGCCCCGCGGGGACGGCGGCGCCGCCGGGGTGGCCGGCGCGGGCGCCCACCCGCCGGTGGTCATGATCGTCCTGGACGAGCTGCCGCTGGTCTCCCTGCTCGGCCCGGACAAGAGGATCGACGCCGCCCGGTACCCGCACTTCGCCGAGCTGGCCGCCGGCTCGACCTGGTACCGCAACGCCACCGGCGTCAGCGGCTGGACCCCCTACGCGCTGCCGGCCATGCTCCGCGGGCGCTACCCGGCCGAGCCGATCGCCCCGCACTACTCGCGCTACCCGGACAACCTCTTCACGGCCCTCGGCGGCCTGTACGACATCAAGGCCGAGGAGAGCATCACCCGGCTGTGCCCGCCCAGCCGCTGTGAGCAGCCCGCCAGCCCGGAGCAGGGGCTCGGGGTGCTGGTCCGGGAGAGCGGGAAGCTGCTGCGCCAGGTCACCGCTCCGGTCGACAGCCGGATCGACCCGGAGGAGTCCTACCGGGAGCAGACCCGCGCCGAGGCGGGGCTGGACGCGGCCGAGCCGGTGCCGAACGACCCGAAGTTCCGCTGGGACACCCTCGACGACAACCAGCCGGCCCGGTTCACCACCTTCCTGGCCGGGCTGCGCCCCGCCGACCGGCCCACGCTGCACTTCCTGCACCTGCTGATGCCGCACTCGCCCTGGGTCTACCTGCCGTCCGGGGCGCACTACGCGGCCCCCGAGGACCTGCCCAGCGACGGGACCGGGTGGGTCGACCTGGCCCGGGCCCGGCACCTCGCCCAGCTCGGCTACACCGATCGGCTGATCGGCGAGACGCTGCGCACCCTGCGCGCCACCGGCCTCTACGACAAGGCGCTCGTGGTGGTCACCGCCGACCACGGGGTGAGCTTCCGCAAGGACTGGCAGGGCCGGGGGCTGGACGCCATCAACCACGCGCCCGACCAGGTCGCCTGGGTGCCGATGTTCCTGAAGCAACCCGGCCAGCGGACCGGCCGGATCGACGACCAGAACTGGCAGCACGTGGACCTGCTGCCGACGATCGCCGACGAGACCCACATGCGGATCCCCTGGCAGATGGAAGGCCGGCCGGCGAGCCAGGCGCCGCGCGAAACCTCCGACAAGCGCTTCTACGACACACCCGGCCAGCCGCTGACGTTCCCCGGCGGGGTTCCGTCCCCGGCCGCCGCACCCGCCCCCGACCCGCTGGTGGGCACCCGGGTCGGGGAGAAACCACCCGGGGGTACGGCGACCGTGGGCAACCTCGCCGCGTTCCGCGACGTCGACCCGGCGCGCGGCGAGCTGCCCGCGCTGGTATGGGGGACCGTGCCCGCCTCGGTGCCGGACGGGACGCGGCTCGCCGTGGCGGTGAACGGCACCGTGGGCGCGGTCGTCCCGGTGGTCCCGCCGGACCACGCGGGCCGGCGGTTCGCCGCCCTTCTCCCCGACGACCGGCTCTTCGCCGCCGGGGCCAACCGCCTCGACCTCTACCGGGTGGGCGCCGACGGGGCGCTGAGCCGGCTCACCCTCTCGTGATCATCCGCAGGATCGCCGGGTAGCCTTCCCAGCTCGGGGTGGTCGCGCTTCCACCGGGTTTCCGAGTCGGCAAGTCGGGAATCGGGTGACGCATACCTCACCACCGAACCATGACGAGCGGTGTCCTCCCCACCGTGATTACGGTAAAAGCGAAGGCAACTCAACGAAGATCTTGCCGGCGAAGCGAGGAACAGATGACGGAAGTCAAGCTCGACCACCCCGGTGGGCAGCTGTCGATGCCGGTGCAGTCCGCGGTCGAGGGGCCCGCCGGAATCGGGGTGGGCAAGCTGCTGAAGGAAACCGGGATGACGACGTACGACCCCGGTTTCGTGAACACGGCGTCCTGCTCGTCCGCGATCACCTACATCGACGGTGACGCGGGCATCCTGCGGTACCGGGGCTACCCGATCGAGCAGCTGGCCGAGAAGTCCTCCTTCCTGGAGGTCTCCTACCTGCTGATCTACGGCGAGCTGCCGAGCCAGACGCAGCTCACCGAGTTCAGCGAGCGGATCCGCCGGCACTCGCTGCTGCACGAGGAGATGCGCCGCTTCTTCGACGGCTTCCCGCGCGACGCGCACCCGATGGCCGTGCTCTCCTCGGCCGTCAGCGCGATCTCGACCTTCTACCAGGACAGCCTGGACCCGTTCGACTCCGACCACGTGGAGATGTCCACGGTGCGGCTGATGGCGAAGGTCCCCACCATCGCCTCGTACGCGTACAAGAAGTCGATCGGCCAGCCGCTGCTCTACCCGGACAACTCGCTGGGCTACGTCGAGAACTTCCTGCGGATGACCTTCGGCGTGCCGGCCGAGCCGTACGAGGTCGACCCCGTGATGGCCCGCGTGCTGGACATGCTCTTCATCCTGCACGCCGACCACGAGCAGAACTGCTCCACCTCGACCGTCCGGCTGGTCGGTTCCAGCAACGCCAACCTGTTCGCCTCGGTCTCGGCCGGCGTGAACGCGCTGTTCGGCCCGCTGCACGGCGGCGCCAACCAGGCCGTGCTGGAGATGCTCCAGAAGATCCAGGCCGACGGCGGCGACGTCCGCACCTTCGTGCAGAAGGTGAAGGACAAGCAGGACGGCGTGAAGCTCATGGGCTTCGGCCACCGGGTCTACAAGAACTACGACCCGCGCGCCGCCATCGTGAAGAAGGCCGCCCAGGACGTGCTCGGCCGGATGGCCAAGCCGGACCCGCTGCTGGACCTCGCGATGCAGCTGGAGGAGATCGCCCTCGCCGACGACTTCTTCGTGTCGCGCCGGCTCTACCCGAACGTCGACTTCTACACCGGCCTGATCTACAAGGCCATGGGCTTCCCGACGAAGATGTTCACGGTGCTGTTCGCCCTGGGCCGGCTCCCCGGCTGGATCGCCCAGTGGCGCGAGATGATCAACGACCCGGAGACCAAGATCGGCCGCCCGCGGCAGATCTACACCGGCTACGCCGAGCGGGACTACGTCCCCGCCGCGGAGCGCTGAGCCCGGTCCTGACGGCGAAGGCCGCCGACCCCGTGCGGGTCGGCGGCCTTCGTGTCGGTACGCCGGCGGTGCGTCAGCCCACCAGGGAACGCAGCGGGATGCGCGCGTCCCGGAGGGCGCCCACCAGGTCACGCAGGAACGGGTGCTCGTCGGCCTGCAGGCCGGCCGGGTTCGGGATCACCAGGTAGGCCGACCCGCCCGCCTCGGAGGTCCGGGCCGTGTCGGTGTACCGGGCGACGACCGCTTCGGCACGAGCGCGGTCACCGGCCGCCACCTCGACGGTGATCGGGCGCCACCCGCCGCCCAGGTCCTCCGCCACCGGCTGAGCCGCCGCGGCCGCCCGGGCGGGGCCGACACCGGCCGTGGGCCGCGCCGTGCCGCGGTCCGCCGCCGCACCCGACGGGTAGAGCAGGGCGTTGGCCACCAGGTGCAACCCGTTCTCGTTGTACGCCCGGAAGAGCGGGTTGAACGCGAACAGCACGGCCCGACCGGTGCCGGTGGGCTCGTCCACCAGGGCGACCGTGCCCTTCAACACGTCGCTGCGCATCGTGTAGCCGTTGGCCCAGAAGGTGTCGTCGGACGGGTAGGTGAGGACGTTGGTGCCGGTGCTGCTCGGGTTGAGGATCGAGTCGCTGTTGTTGAACTCGAAGTCCTCCGCCGGGCGGCCCAGCGCGACCGGGCTGCTGCCGTCGACGTCGACCCGCAGGTGCGAACCGATCATCCGGTAGTCCGCCGGCTTCGTCTTCTCGGTGGTGGAGGTGAGTCCGGCGGCCCGGGCCATCCGGGTGCCCTCGTTGCGCAGGCCGAGATAGGTGTGGCCCTGGGCGATCCAGTTCCGCAGGTTGGCCTGCCCGGCGGCGGTGAGCCCACCGGTCGGGCTGCTGCCGTCCGGCACGAGCAGCACGGTGCGCTCGGTGAACGCCGGGGTGTTGTCGTTGATGTCCGCGGTGGTCACCGGCGTGAGGTCGAGCCCCCACCGCTTGCCGAGCACGTACCGGGCCTCGCCGTGCGAGCCGGAGGTGGTGGAGATGCCGGTCCCCTCGAACAGCCCGACATCCGGCAGGTCCACCGGGCTCCCGCCGGCCGCCGCGCGGCTCGGGCGCAGGGTGACCCCGAGCGACCGGGCCAGCCGGTCGATCTCCTTCGTCAGGCTCTTCGCGGGGAAGCCCACCACGCTGGTGTCGAGGTCACGGACGAGCGGCACGCCCCGGCCGAGCAGCCGGAACGTGAGTTCGGCCGCCGCCGCCGAGTCCAGCGGGTACGCGTACGACCCCTTCGCCCCGGCCGCCGCGGCCGTGCCGCCGGTGATCTGCCGGACCGGTCGGGCGTGCGGCCGGACGTCGTCACCGGTGTAGATGGTGTCCACGCCCATGAGCAGCGGGTTGCTCCAGGACGACACGTCGTAGAAGTAGGGGAACGGGACGTACGGGTCCTCGCCCATGATCGCCTGGATCCAGTGCTTCTGCGGCTGGTCCATCGGGATCCAGTACGCGCCGACCGGCACCGTGACGTCGGTCGCGGTGCGCCCGCCGAAGACCCGGGCCGTGGGCACCTTCGTCGGCCTGGTCACCTCGTAGACCTCGACGTCCATCCGGCGCAGCCGCTCGACCAGCTGGCGCACGTCGGCGAGCTGCCGGTCGGGGAGCAGGAAGTACGAGCGGATCCTGATGTCCGGCACCGGGAACTGGACGGTGTTGGTCGGCTGGACCACCTCGTTCGGCTCCAGCGTCCCGGTCCGGCCCTCGGCGAGCGCGTCCGTCCAGATCTTGTAGTAGCTGGTCAGCACCTCGTGCTTGTTCGCGGCGGCCCACCCGAGGGTGGACCACTGGGTGTGGAACTGCTGCTGGACCCGGTCGGCCACCGCCGACGCGCTGCCCTTCTCGAAGGTCATGCCGGCGGCGCCGAAGCCGGCGGCCGGGACGGTGTCGCCGTAGCCCATGAAGAACAGGTCGTACGTCGCGTAGTTGAAGTAGCACTCGGTGGTGACGGCGCCGCCGCAGGCGCCGTTGAAGCCGAAGCCGGCCTTGTTGGCCTCGCCGATCCGGTTGATCCAGTCGACGTTCTCGCTGGAGATCTCGTGGTGGATCGGGTCGGCGTTGGGCGGGAAGAAGTACTGCCGGCCACCCATCTCGTGCGCGTCGACGAAGACCTGCGGCGGGTACTGCCGCAGCAGTTCGATCTTGCCGTCGGTCTCCTGCTGGGTGCGGGCGAACCAGTCTCGGTTCAGGTCGAAGCCGTACTCGTTCTGCCGGCGGCTGGCGTCGCGGCCGTCCGGGTTCTGGGTCGGCACGATGACGGTCACCAGGTTGTCGTTGCGCTCCGCGACCGCGCAGGACAGCCCGGATGCCAGCTCGTACAGGGTCTTGAGCGCGGCGTCCGTGCCGCTCTTCTCCCCGCCGTGCACGTTCCCGGCCACCCAGACGATCGCCGGGCGGTCGGTGGCGGTCCTGGCGGCCTTCTTCGCCCTGGTCCGGCGCGGGTCCCGCAGATCGCGGATGTCGTCGGCGATCTGTTTCAACGCGCCGGGCCGGACGTGTCGCTCGTGCGAGACGATGGCGTAGGGCAGCGGCTGGCCGAGCACGCTCGTCGCCATGACGCCGGTGACCACCCGGTCGGAGGCGGCGTCGACGGCCTTCAGGTAGCTGCGGGCCTCGTCGTTGGTGACGACCCGCTCCTGGCCCGTGCCGAGCGGGAAGCCCAGCGCGGACTCGGGGCTGGGCACGGTGGACAGCCGGGCGGCGGGGTCGT
>NZ_WBKT01000238.1 GCF_008868175.1 Micromonospora sp. AMSO31t | reverse complement strand
ACTCCCCGCTGATGGCCTTCACCGACCCGCCGCTGACCACCATGCGCCAGCCGGTCGCGGCCATGGCGGTGGCCGCCGTCCGCGCCCTGGTCGACGAGATCAACGGGCACGCCGCCCCGAACTCCGAGTACCTGTTCCGCCCCGAGCTGGTGGTGCGCGGCTCGACCGCGGTGGCCCGCCCGGCCGGTGGCCCGAAGCGGCAGCGCCCCTCCTCCGTCGATCCCACCCTGGCGGTCCCCGCCTGACCCCTTGCCGTCAGTTCTTGCGCAAGGAATGCTTGACTCTTGCAGCGCCTGAGCGGCATCCTGCTCAGACGCCCTGCCGTCCCGCGCCAGAGAACGGGGATCCCCACCGATGACCTCCGCCCCCCACCCCACGCCGCTGACCGCCGACGACGACTGGTGGCGGTCCGCGGCCGTCTACCAGGTGTACGTCCGCAGCTTCGCGGACGCGAACGGGGACGGCGTCGGGGACCTCCAGGGCATCCGGCAGCGCCTGCCGTACCTGCACGACCTCGGGGTGGACGCGCTCTGGCTGACCCCCTTCTACACCTCGCCCCAGGTCGACGCCGGCTACGACGTGGCCGACTACCGCGACGTCGACCCGCTGTTCGGCAACCTGACCGACTTCGACGCCATGATCACCGACGCGCACGCCCTGGGCCTGCGGATCATCGTGGACCTGGTGCCCAACCACACCTCCAGCGCGCACCCCTGGTTCATCGCGGCCCTCGCCGCCGGCCCCGGTTCCCCCGAGCGCGAGCGCTACCTCTTCGCCGAGGGCCGGGGCGAGCAGGGCGAGCTGCCGCCGAACGACTGGGAGAGCATCTTCGGCGGCCCCGCCTGGACCCGGGTGGCCGACGGCCAGTGGTACCTGCACCTGTTCGACCCGGCCCAGCCCGACCTCAACTGGCGCCACCCGGAGGTGCGCGCCGAGTTCGAGGACATCCTGCGGTTCTGGCTCGACCGGGGCGTGGACGGCTTCCGCATCGACGTGGCCCACGGGATGATCAAGGCCGAGGGGCTGCCGGACGTCGGCTTCAACTCGATGACCACCGGCCAGCGCCAGTCCGAGCTGCTGGGCAAGGGCCGGCTGCCCTACTTCGACCAGGACGAGGTGCACGACATCTACCGCGCCTGGAGGCCGATCCTGGACAGCTACCCGGGCGGCCGGATGGCGGTGGCCGAGGCGTGGGCGGAGACCCCGCAGCGGCTGGCCCGCTACATCGGCCCGGACGAGCTGCACCAAGCGTTCAGCTTCGACTTCCTCGACGCCACCTGGTCGGCCGACTCGTTCCGCAAGGTGATCGACACGGCGCTCGCCGAGTCGACCATCGTGGGCGCCCCGACCACCTGGGTGCTCTCCAACCACGACCGGCAGCGGCACGTCACCCGCTACGGCGACGGTGAGGTCGGCCTGCGCCGCGCCCGGGCCGCCGCCCTGCTGATGTTCGCCCTGCCCGGCTGCGCCTACGTCTACCAGGGCGAGGAGCTGGGCCTGCCCGAGGTGCTGGACCTCCCCGACGAGCTGCGGCAGGACCCGGCGTTCCTGCGCACCGGGGAGAGCCGGGACGGCTGCCGGGTCCCGATCCCGTGGAGCGGCGAGCTGGCCCCGTACGGCTTCGGCCCGGAGGGCAGCGAGCTGAGCTGGCTGCCGGCCCCGGCGACCTGGCGTGCCCTCTCGGTGGCCGCCCAGGCCGGGGTGACCGGCTCGACGCTGGAGCTGTACCGGGCCGCGCTGCGGATCCGGCACGGGCACCCGGCCCTGGCCGGCACCGGCGGCATCACCTGGCTGGAGACCGAGCCCGGGGTGCTGGCGTTCCGCCGTGCCGCCGGGGACGCCGAGCTGACCTGCGTGGTCAATCTCAGCGGCGCGGAGGTGACCGTCGCCCGCCACGGCCGGCCGGTCGTCGCCAGCGCGGAGCTCAGCGAGCGGGGCGACGGGCACGTTCTGCCGGTGGACGCGGCTGCGTGGTTCGAACGGCGCTGAGCCGGGTAACCCGCCATTGACCTGGTCGTCCGTTGTGCCCCGCGCCGACGGGCGGCTGGGCTACCGACCCCTTGTGGTGGGGGGTGAGGTGGCGCCGGCCCCTCGGGGACTCGTTCCCGGGGGGTCGGTGTCCATCTGGGACCGTGGGGTACCAACGGGTGATGACGGCACACGTGGCGCAGTACACGCTCGACATCGGCGACCTCGACCGGATGGTCGACTTCTGGTCGGCCGCCCTCGGCTACACCGTCCGCCGGGGCGACGACGGCAACGCGAAGCTCTATCCGCCGCCCGGCCGGCCCGGCCCGACCGTCTGGTTACAGGGCAGCGGCACCCCGAAACGCGGCAAGAACCGCCTCCACCTGGACCTGGTCTCCGACGGGGACCCGGCGGCCGAGGTCGACCGGCTCATCGGGCTCGGCGCCCGGCGCGTCGACGTCGGGCAGACCGGCACGGAGGGCTTCGTGGTGCTCGCCGACCCGGAGGACAACGAGTTCTGCGTGCTCGACCGGCCGCCGAGCTGAGCCCTCAGGCGCCCCTGCTGGTGAGCAGCCCGGCGATCCGGGCGAGACCGGCCCGGACCTCGTCCCGGCTGGGCGTTGCCGCGGGCTCCGGCTCCCGCTCGGCCGCCAGTTCCAGCTCCTCGTCGATGACGTCCTCGAAGTCACCGTAGAGGTCGGCCTGGTCGACCCGGGCCGCCTCGTCCTCGGCGGCGATCTGCGCGGCGGCGATCTCCCCGCGGATCTCCTCGGGCGTCAGCGCCGGCAACAGCGGCTCCACCACCGCCATGAGCTGTTCCTCGGCCACCACCGCCTCGGCCAGGGCGAGCGCGTGCGGCCGCTCGTACGGGCCGCAGACCACCGGCTCCCACTCGTCGTCGTCGCCGAGCGGGCCGAAGGTGATGATCCACGGCAGGCCCAGCATCGGCGAGTCGTCCGGCAGGTCCAGTGTCACGAGTGCGCCCACCGGCCCATCATGGTCGGTCACGGCGGGGACGTGCGCCTCATTCACGCCAACTCCCCCCTCTCCGGCGGTCGCTCTCACCCGTGCGTACCGGCGTCCAGAGCCGCACGGACCAGGGCGACGGCGCGGTCCGGCGGGACGCCCAGGCGAAGCGCCTCGGCCGCGTACACCGTGGCGGCGCGGTGCAGGCGGTCGGTGGCGTCGTCCCGGCCGGGGGCCACCACGGTGCCGTGCCGGCCGCGGGTCTGCACCAGCCCGGCGGACTCCAGCTCCCGGTACGCCCGCGCCACGGTGTTCACGGCCAGGCCCAGGTCGGCGGCGAGCTGCCGGACCGCGGGCAGCCGGGTGCCGACCGGCAGCCGGCCGTCGCCGATCATCGCGGCGAACTGCCCGCGCACCTGCTCGTACGGGGGCACGGCGGAGTCCTGCTCGATCCGGATCCGGGTGCTCATCCCGCCCCTCCCGGCGTGCCCGGGTCGGTCTCCTCGTCGACCTCCACGTCCACCTCCCGCGCGCCGCCGCCCTCGGCCAGGTCCACCACGCGCCCGTAGCGGCTGGTGGCGGCCAGCGCCGCGCCGAACAGCACCATCTGGTTGAGCAGGTACAGGTAGAGCAGCAGCCCCACCGCCGTGGCCACCACCGTGTAGGCGGGGTTCCGCTCGGTGCGCACCACGTAGTAGCGCCCCACGGTGTTGAGCAGCGTGATCCCGACGGCGACCGCCAGCACGGCCGGGCGCAGCCGGCGGCGGCTCATCCGCAGCCGGGGCACCGCCACCAGCAGCGCGGTGGCCAGCACCGCGTTGACCAGCACGCTGAGCACCGCACTGACCGTGGTCAGCCCGACCGAACCGGTGCTGCGCAGCAGGAAGCGCAGCAGCGACTCCAGCGCGTCCACGGCGGCCACGGAGATGCCGAGCAGCACGAAGACCGCGACCAGCACGCCCAGGTCGACCAGGCGGCGGACCACGAGGTTGCCGGGCTGCTGGTTGAAGCCGTACATGAGCCGCTGCGAGGAGCGGATCGCCTCGACCCAGCCGATCCCGGTGAAGACCAGGATGACCAGGCCGACCACGCCGACCGTGTTGCTGCTCTCGGCGATCTGCCGGGTGTCGAGGAACGGCAGGTTCCCCTCCAGGAAGTCGCTCGCCGCGCTGCTGACCTCGCGGTTGCCCTGAAGGACCGTGCCGAAGATCCAGTAGCCGACCAGGGCCAGCGCGAACACGGCGAAGAAGCCGTAGTAGGCGATCGCGGCGGCCAGCCGGCCGCCGAGCAGGTCGGCGTAGAGCGTCCCGGCCCGCCACACGTGGTCGAAGGCCGACGACCGGGCCCGGGCCGCGTCGACGCGGCGACCGAGCGCCGTCTCGATCCGGCCGATGACGTTCACCCCGCCATCCTCACCGATCCGCCCGCCCCCTGGAGGCAGGCCGGCCGGGCGCTCAGCTCAGCCGCCGAGGCGGAAGTCGCGGCGGGGCTGCCACCGGGTGGCCCCGCTGTGCGAGAACAGGGTGAACGCCTCCACCTCGAAGAGGGCGGAGAAGTCGGCCAGGTCCTCGTACGCCTTGTCGAGCACCTCGGGCGGCACGTCCTGGGCCACCGTGACGTGGGGGTGGTAGGGGAAGCGCGCCTCGCGGTGCAGCTCGGGTGCCGCGTTGATGGCGGCGGCGAGCAGCTCGCACTCGCTGATCCCGGCGGCCACCGCCACGAAGACCACCTGGGTGACCGGCCGGAACGTGCCGGTGCCCCGCAGGTGCAGGGTGAACGGCAGGTGGGTGGCGGCCACCCGGGCCAGGTGCTCCTCGACGGCCGGCAGCGCGCGCACCGGGATCTTGGTGGGCCCGAGCAGGGTCACGTGCGCCGGGACGGCCTGCGGGTCACCCGCCTCGACCCGCCGGCGGGTGAGCATCCCGCCCCAGGGCTCCGGGATGTCCACGGCGATCCCGATCTGGATGGTGTCACCGGCGTCCGGCGCCCCGTCCCTGCCATCCACGCTGCGCGCCATCCCTCCGGCCACCGACTGCGACACCCGTTCCCGCCGGGCCGCTACTCGAACCGGACCGGCGGGAAGAAGCCAATCCGCTCGTACGCGGTGCGCAGCGTCACGGCGGCGACTGCCCGGGCCTTCTCCGCGCCCTGCGCGAGCAGCTTGTCGAGCTGCGCCGGGTCGTCCAGGTAGGCGCGGGTGCGCTCCTGGATCGGGGTGACGAACTCCCGCACCACCTCGGCGAGGTCCTTCTTCAGGTCGCCGTAGCCCCTGCCGTCGTACGCGGCGACGAGGTCGTCGATGCCGCGCCCGGACAGCGCCGAGTAGATGGTGAGCAGGTTGGAGATGCCCGGCTTGCCCTCGGCGTCGAAGACGATCTCGCGGCCCGTGTCGGTGACCGCCGAGCGGATCTTCTTGGCGGAGCGGGCCGGATCCTCCAGCAGGTCGATGATGCCGGCCGGGGAGGAGGACGACTTCGACATCTTGGCCGTCGGGTCCTGCAGGTCGGTGATCTTCGCAGTGTCCTTGACGATGTGCGGGGCGGGCACCGTGAACGTCGGGCCGAACAGCGAGTTGAAGCGCTGGGCCAGGTCGCGGGACAGCTCCAGGTGCTGCCGCTGGTCCTCGCCGACCGGCACCGCGTGGGCCTGGTAGAGCAGGATGTCGGCGGCCTGGAGGATCGGGTAGGTGAACAGGCCGACGCTGGCCCGCTCGCTGCCCTGCTTCTGCGACTTGTCCTTGAACTGGGTCATCCGGCTGGCCTCGCCGAAGCCGGTGATGCAGCCGAGCACCCAGGCCAGCTGCGGGTGCTCGGGCACCTGCGACTGGACGAAGAGGGTGCTGCGCTCGGGGTCGAGGCCGACCGCGAAGAGCTGCGCGGCGGCGACCCGGCTGCGCTGCTTGAGCACCTTCGGGTCGTGCCCCGCGGTGATCGCGTGCAGGTCCACCACGCAGTAGAAGGCGTCGTGGCTCTCCTGCAGGGCCACCCAGTGCCGTACCGCGCCCAGGTAGTTGCCGAGGTGGAACGAGTCGGCCGTCGGCTGGATGCCGGAGAAGACGCGTGGGCGGGCAGGTACGTCGGACATGCCGGCAATTCTGTCAGCAAGCCCCGGCGTCCGTCATGACGGGCCGGTGGGTCGGGTGGCCACGGGCGGGAGCGCGGCCGTGACCTCGCGCCGGGGCTCGGGCAGGCGGGCCGGGGAGACCGCGAGGCGGGACACCCGCCGCCCGTCGAGGGCCACCACCCGCAGCAGCCAGCCGCCCGGCGGGTCGTCCGGGTCCGGTCCGCCGGCGTCGTCCGGGTCGACGGCCACCGGCACCTCGTCGCCGGTGACCGGCAGCCGGCCGAGGGCGGCCATCACGTAGCCGCCGACCGTCTCGTACGGCCCGGCGGGCAGCGGCACCCCGGTGCGTTCGGCGAAGTCGGCCAGGTTGAGCCGGCCGTCGACCACGGCGGGCAGGCCG
>NZ_WBKT01000237.1 GCF_008868175.1 Micromonospora sp. AMSO31t | reverse complement strand
CCGCGTCCCCCAGCACGCGCCGCTGACCCCGACGACCCGGCGGTCGCCGTCACCGCCCCGGCAGGTGGCGGCCGGGCGGGTCGACCGCGACGAGTGGAACGCCATGGAGGTGTCCCGGCGCCGGTGACCTCCATGGCGTTCCACTCACCGGCGGCGCGGCCGCGGGAGGCGGCCGCGCGACGCCTCCCGGACCCCGGTTTCGAGCGCGCGCACGGCCGCGTCCGAATCCCGCCAGCCGGTGGCCCGACCTGCGAGGCAGGATCGGTGTCATGGAACTCGACTTCGAGCGGTGCTACCGGGCCGTGGACAGCCGCGACCAGCGGTTCGACGGCTGGTTCTACACCGGCGTGACGTCGACCGGGATCTACTGCCGGCCGTCCTGCCCGGCGACGACGCCGAAGCGGCAGAACGTCCGGTTCTTCCCGTCGGCCGCCGCGGCGCAGGGCGCCGGGCTGCGGGCCTGCCGCCGCTGCCGCCCCGACGCCGCCCCGGGCTCCCCGCAGTGGGACGTCCGGGCCGACGTGGTCGGGCGGGCGATGCGACTGATCGCCGACGGGGTGGTCGACCGGGACGGCGTACCGGGGCTGGCGGCGCGGCTCGGCTACACCGAGCGGCACCTGCACCGGATGCTCCGGGCCGAACTGGGCGCCGGGCCGCTGGCGCTGGCCCGGGCGCAGCGGGCACAGACCGCCCGCATCCTCATCGAGACCACCGGGCTCGGCCTGGCCGAGGTGGCGTTCGCCGCCGGGTTCGGCAGCGTCCGGCAGTTCAACGACACCGTCCGCGAGGTGTACGGGGCCACCCCGTCCGAGCTGCGGGTGAGCCGGGGCGGCCGGCGGGCGGTCGGCGGGGCGGGCACCATCACGCTGCGGCTCGCGTACCGGCCGCCGCTGCACGCGGGGGCGCTGCTGGACTTCCTGGCGCTGCGCGCGCTGCCCGGCGTCGAGGAGGTCCGCGACGGGGCGTACCACCGGGGGTTGCGCCTGCCGCACGGGCCCGGCACCGTGTCGCTGGCCCCGGCCGACGGGCACGTGGCCGCCACCCTGCGGCTGGCGGACATGCGCGACCTGGCACCGGCCGTGGCCCGCTGCCGGCGGCTGCTCGACCTGGACGCCGACCCGGCCGCGGTCGACGCCACCCTGGCGGCGGACCCGGCCCTGGCCCCGGCGGTGGCCGCCGAACCCGGCGTCCGCCTCCCGCACGCCGTGGACGGCTTCGAGATGGCCGTCCGCGCCATCACCACCCAGCAGATCTCCCTCCGCTCGGCCAGGACCACCCTCACCCACCTCCTGGCGGCCACCGCGGCGCCACCCGCCGACGAGGCCGACGGCGACTCCGCCGACGACCGGCCACGGGGCCTGCGGGCGTTTCCCAGTCCCGAGGAGGTGCTCGGGGCGGCGGACAGCGCGTTCCGGATGCCGGGGGCGCGGCGGGAGACGATCCGCGCGGTGGCGCGGGCCGTCGCCGACGGGGACCTGGACCTGGCACCGGGTGGGGACCGGGAGGACGCGGTGCGGCGGCTCACCGCGCTGCCCGGGGTCGGGCCGTGGACCGCGGGCTACGTGGCCATGCGGGCGCTCGGCGACCCCGACGTCCTCCTCCCCACCGACCTGGGCGTACGCCGGGGCGCCGCCGCGCTCGGCCTGCCCGACGACCCGAAGACCCTGAACGCGTACGCGGACCGCTGGCGCCCCTGGCGGTCGTACGCGGTGATCCGACTCTGGAGAGCGGCATGACCACACTGGACAGCATCGTCATCGACACCCCCGCCGGCCCGCTGAGCGTGCTCGCCGGCCCCGACGGGGCGGTACGCGCGGCCGGCTTCACCGCCGACCCGGCGGCCCTCGTACCCCTGGTCCACCCCGGACTGCGCGGCGCGCTGCGCGAGCGGGCCGACCTCGGCCCGGTGACCGCGGCCGTCCGCGCCTACCTGGCCGGGGACCTGACCGCGATCGACACCGTCCCGGTCGCGCAGCAGACCGGCGGCGCCTTCATGGCCCACGCCTGGCAGGTGCTGCGCGAGGTCAAGCCGGGCGACCCCGTGACGTACACCGGTTTCGCGGCCCTGGCCGGGCGGCCGGCGGCGGTCCGTGCCGCCGCGGCGGCCTGTGCCCGCAACGCCGCCGCGCTCTTCGTGCCCTGTCACCGGGTGCTGCGCACCGACGGCACGCTCGGCGGCTACCGCTGGGGGCTGGACGTGAAGAAGTGGCTTCTCGGGCATGAGGGACGGGTGACGGCTAGCTGACAGCGGTGATGTCGCCCCCTGACGCTACCGTCGGGTAGTGCCTGCGCAGAGCGACGGCAACCACGTGGCGTGTCCCGACGCCCGTCCCCACCCGCTGCGCAACCTCTGGCGACTGCGGCCCTACCTGCGCCCCCACGCGGCCGAGTTCGCCTGGCTGCTGCTCGCCGCGCTGACCGCCACGGCGGCCAGCCTCGCCGTGCCCCTGGTCGTGCAGCGGGTGGTGGACGGGCCGGTGGCCCGGCACGACGAGGCCGGGCTGCTCCGGCTCGGCGCCCTCGCCCTGCTGCTCGGCCTGGCCGAGGCGGTGCTGATCTTCATCCGGCGGTGGACCCAGTCCTCCTCCTCGGTCGGCATGGAGGCGGCCATCCGCGCCGACATCTACGCCCACCTGCAACGCCTCCCGACCGACGTCCACGACCAGTGGCAGTCCGGCCAGCTGCTCTCCCGGATCACCAGCGACCTGTCGGTGATCCGCCGGTTCCTCTCCTTCGGCCTGCTCTTCCTGGTGCTCAACCTGATCACCTACGCCGCCGTGGTGGTGCTGCTGATCCGGCTGCACCCCTGGCTCGGCCTGCTGGTGGGGGCCAGCGCCGTCCCGCTGTTCCTGATCAGCCGCCGGTTCGCCCGGCACTACCACGCGGCGTCCCGCCGCATGCAGGACCAGCAGGGCGACGTGGCCACGCTGGTCGAGGAAACCGCGCAGGGCCTGCGCACCATGCGGGCGTACGGGCGGGGGCCCGAACTGGCCGCCCGGTTCGCCACCGGCGCCCGCCGCCTGCACGACACCGGGATCGGCAAGGCCCGCCTGCTGGCCCGCACCTCCGCCCTGTTCGACCTGGTGCCCAACCTGACCCTCGCGGTGGTGCTGGTGGCCGGCGCCGCCGCTGTCGCACGGGGCACGCTCAGCATCGGCGAGCTGGTCGCCTTCGTCAGCCTCCAGCTCATGCTGGTGTGGCCGGTGCAGTCGCTCGGTTGGATCATCGCGAACGGGCAGGAGGCGGCGACCGCCGCCGACCGGATCCAGGAGGTGCGGGACACCCGGCCGTCCATCGTCGACGCTCCGCACGCCCGCGCGCTGGACCGCACCGAGGTGCGCGGCCGGCTCCGCTTCGAGCGGGTGAGCTTTCACTACCCCGGCAGCCCGGCGCCGGTGCTCCGGGAGATCGAGCTGACCGTGGAGCCCGGCGAGACGCTGGCCCTCGTGGGTGCGACCGGCTGCGGCAAGAGCACGCTGCTGTCCCTCGTCCCCCGCCTGCACGAGGTGACCGGCGGCCGGGTCACGCTGGACGGGCACGACCTGCGCGACCTGCGGCTCGGCTCGCTGCGCCGGCTGGTCGGGGTGGCCTTCGAGGAGCCGACCCTGTTCTCCATGTCGGTCTGGGAGAACCTGACGCTGGGCCGGCCGGAGGCCGGCGAGGAGGAGGTCCGGGCCGCGCTCGCGCTGGCCCAGGCCGAATTCGCGTACGACCTGCCATGGGGGCTGGCCACCCGCGTCGGCGAGCAGGGGCTCTCCCTCTCCGGCGGGCAGCGGCAGCGGCTGGCGCTGGCCCGGGCGGTGCTCGGCCGGCCCGCGCTGCTCGTGCTCGACGACCCCCTCTCCGCGCTCGACGTGCACACCGAGGCCCTGGTCGAGGCGGCCCTGCGCCGGGTGCTGCGGGACACCACGGCGCTGCTGGTGGTGCACCGGCCGTCCACGGTGGCGCTCGCCGACCGGGTGGCCCTGCTCGACGGCGGCCGGATCGTCGCCGTGGGCACCCACAGCGAGCTGCTGGCCGGGGTCCCGGCCTACCGGGCGGTGCTCTCGGCCGAGCCGGAGCGGCAGGCGGACGGCGTCGGCCTGGTGCGGTCGTGACGGGGGCCGCCGGCCCACCCCGGATACCCGGACAGCGGGGCGCACCCGACCGGTCCCGGCAGCGCGGCGAGCCCGACCCCGACCGGTCCCGGCAGCAGGGCGACCCCGACCTCGACCTGTCCCGGTGGCGCGGGCGGGCCACCGACCCCGACGCCGACCGCAGCCGGGCCGAGGACTCGTCGCCGGAGGCGGTGGCCCGGCTCCGGGCCCGCAGCCGCGCCCTGCTCCGCGACCTGCTCCGCCCGCACCGGGCCCGGCTCGGGCTGGCGGTGTCCCTGCTGCTGGCCCAGAACGCCGCCGCGATGGCCGGCCCGTATCTGGTGATGCTCGGCATCGACCAGGGCATCGGACCGCTGCGGGCCGGCGACCCCGGCCCGCTGGTCGTCGTCGCCGTCGCGTTCGTCGTCGCCACCGCCACCGAGTACGCGACCCGGCGCGCCTTCCTCTCCCTCGCCGCCCGGATCGGCCAGGCCGTCCTGCTCGACCTCCGCAAACGGGTGTACGGCCACTTCCTCCGCCTCGACGTCGGCTTCCACGAGCGCTACACGTCGGGCCGGATGGTGTCCCGGCTGACCAGCGACCTGGACTCGATCGCCGAACTCGTCGACGGCGGGATCGACAAGCTGGTGATGGCCGCGCTGTCGGTGCTGTCGGTGGCGGGCATCCTGCTCTGGCTGGACCTGTCGCTGGCCGCGGTCACCCTGCTCGCCTTCCCGTTCCTGTTCTGGCTGTCCCGCTGGTTCGCCCGCGCCTCCGCCGGGGCGTACCGGCGGACCCGGGAGGCGGTGGCGCTGGTCATCGTGCACTTCGTCGAGTCGCTGCGCGGGATCCGGGCGGTGCAGGCCTACCGGCGGGAGCCCCGCAACCAGCGCATCTTCGCGGCGGTGAACGACGACTACCGGCAGGCCAGCCTCCGCGCGTTCCGCCTCATCGCGGTCTACTCGCCGGGCATCCGGCTGATCGGCAACCTGACCGCCGCGGCGGTGCTCGGCTACGGCGGCTGGCGGGTGCTGGGCGGGCGGACCGAGGTCGGGGTGCTCGCCGCATTCCTGCTCTACCTGCGCCGGTTCTTCGAGCCGATGGAGGAGCTGAGCCAGTTCTACAACGCGCTCCAGTCGGCCACCGCCGCGCTGGAGAAGCTGGCCGGAGTGCTCGACGAGCAGTCGGCCGTGGCCGAGCCCGCGCGACCGGTGCCGCTGCCCGCCGGCCCGGGGCGGGGAACGGTGGTGTTCCGCCGCGTCCACTTCGGCTACCGGCCCGAAGCGCCGATCCTGTCCGGGCTGGAGCTGAGCGTGCCGGCCGGGCAGACCGTCGCGCTGATCGGGCCGACCGGCGCCGGCAAGTCCACCATCGCCAAGCTGCTGGCCCGGTTCCACGACCCGGCGTCCGGCACCGTCAGCCTCGACGGGGTGGACCTGCGCCACCTCGCGGACGCCGAGCTGCGCCGGGCGGTGGTGCTGGTCACCCAGGAGAACCACCTGTTCAGCGGCTCGGTCGCCGAGAACATCCGGTTCGGCCGCCCGGACGCCGACGACGCGACCGTGGAGGCCGCCGCCCGCGCCATCGGCGCGCACGACTTCATCGCCGCGCTCCCCGACGGGTACGCCACCGACGTGCACCGGCGCGGCGGCCGGCTCTCCGCCGGGCAGCGGCAGCTCGTCGCGTTCGCCCGGGCGTTCCTGGCCGACCCCCGGGTCCTGATCCTCGACGAGGCCACCTCGTCGCTGGACGTGCCCACCGAGCGCATGGTGCAGCGGGCCCTGCGCAGCGTCCTGCGGGACCGCACCGCGCTGGTGATCGCGCACCGCCTCTCCACCGTGGAGACCGCCGACCGGGTGCTCGTCCTCGACGACGGGCGGATCGTGGAGGACGGATCCCCGACCGAGCTGGCCGCCGCCGGCGGCCGGTACGCCGCCCTGCACCGCCAGTGGCGCGACTCCCTGCTCTGACCAACCCGCCCCACGGGGACGACGCCCGCGATCTTGGCGAGTTGTCGTGGGTCCCGACCGGCACCTCGCCAAGATCGCGCTGATGCGGGAGATCTTGGAAGCTGAGCGCCCCTGGAGGGGCCGTTTCCTTCCAAGATCTCGACGGGTGCCGCGGGTTTCGCCGACCGGTTCGGTTCGGCGCGTCAGTCGGCGCGGGGTTCTTCCCGCTCCGCCTCTCCGGCAGCGCCGGAACCGGGCGGGGAATCCCCGGCAGCATCCGGCAGGGCGGCGTCGGCGCGCAGGTCGCGGCGGATGCGGTCGATTGCCCGGCCGAAGCCGAAGAGCAGCACCAGGACCAGCGCAGCCACCCCGGTGAGCACCGGGATGGTCAGTGGCGGCTCGCCCCGGTCGGTGCTCAAGCCGCGGAGCAGCGGCGGGGCCAACGCCAGGGCGGAGAGCACCAGCGCGGCCATCCCGAGCGCCAGCACGCCCGCCACC
>NZ_WBKT01000236.1 GCF_008868175.1 Micromonospora sp. AMSO31t | reverse complement strand
CCCCCAGGCCCCAGAGGTAGAGCAACGCCTTCTACTCGGCGGCCGTGCAGGCCGGCTCGCAGAGTTGGCAGGCGTTCTTCTACGGCTCCTCGGACGCGGCCAACTCGATCACCGTCGACAAGACTCCCGCCTCGCTCTGGCTGATGGCCCTCTCGGTCCGCCTCTTCGGGCTGAGCAGCTGGTCGATCCTGGTGCCGCAGGCGCTGCTCGGCGTCGCCTCCGTCGGCGTCCTGCACGCCGCCGTGCGCCGCTGGTACGGGCCGGTCGCCGGCCTGCTGGCCGGTGCGGTGCTCGCGGTCACCCCGGTGGCCACGCTGATGTTCCGGTTCAACAACCCCGACGCCCTGCTGGTGTTCCTGCTGGTGGCCGCCGCGTACGCCACGGTGCGCGCGGTCGAGACCGCGAGCACCCGGTGGATCACGCTGACCGGCGCGCTGGTCGGCCTCGGCTTCCTCACCAAGATGCTCCAGGCGTTCCTGGTGATCCCGGTCTTCGCCGGGGTCTACCTGCTGGCCGCGCCGACCGGCATCTGGCGGCGGATCCGCCAGCTGCTGCTCGCCGGGCTGGCCGTGGTGGTCGCGGCCGGGTGGTGGGTGGCGGTCGTGGAGCTGGTGCCGGCGAGCGCCCGCCCGTACATCGGCGGCTCGCAGCACAACAGCATCCTGGAGCTGACCCTCGGCTACAACGGCCTCGGCCGGATCACCGGCGACGAGGAGGGCAGCGTCGGCGGCGCCGGTCGGATGGGCGGCGGGGGCGGGGGTCCGTTCTCCGGACAGTCCGGCCCGCTGCGGATGTTCGGCACCGAGGTCGGCGGTCAGGTCTCCTGGCTGCTGCCGGCCGCGCTGATCCTGCTGGTCGCCGGGCTGTGGCTGGCCGGGAGGGCGGCGCGTACCGACCGGACCCGGGCCGGGCTGCTCCTCTGGGGCGGCTGGCTGCTGGTCACCGGGCTGATCTTCAGCTTCATGTCCGGGATCTTCCACGCGTACTACACCGTTGCCCTGGCCCCGGCGGTCGGCGCGCTGGTCGGCATCGGAGCGACCCTGCTCTGGCGGGCCCGGACGACCCCGGCGGTCCCCGCCCCGCCGGACACCGCTCGGCCGGACGCCGGCGCACCGGCCGCTCCGGGGGCGGGCGGGCCGTTCGCTCCGGGCCGGCGGCGCGGGTTCGCCGCGACCCTGATCCTGGCCGGTGCCCTCGCCGTCACGGCCTGGTGGTCCTGGCACCTGCTCGGTCGCAGCGCCGACTGGTACCCGTGGCTGCGTACCGCCGTGCTGGTGGTCGGCCTGGCCGCCGCCGCGCTGCTCGTGCTCATCGACCGGCTGCCCCGCCGCGCGGCGCCGGTGCTGCTGGCCCTGGCCGCGGCGGCAGCGCTCGCCGGCCCGGTGGCGTACTCGCTCCAGACGGCGGCCACCGCGCACACCGGCTCGATCCCGAGCGCCGGCCCGGCCGTGCAGGGCGGCTTCGGCCCCGGCGGCCGCGCCGGCTTCCCGGGCGGCGGTCGCCTGCCGGGCGGCATGGCGGCCCCCGGCGGCCAGTTCCCCGGCCTCCCCGGCGGCCAGAACGGCGGCACGGCGCAGAACGGCGCCACCGGCCAGTTCCCCGGCCTCCCGGGCGGCCAGAACGGCGGCACCGCCCCGGGCGGCGACGGCCGGTCGCCGCGCGGCGGCGGCATGGGCGGGCTGCTCGACGCCCGCGAGCCGAGCGCCGCGCTGAAGGCGCTGCTGGAGGCCGACGCGGACGACTACACCTGGGTCGCCGCGACGGTCGGCTCGAACAACGCCTCCGGCTACCAGCTCGCCACCCGCGAGCCGGTGCTGCCGATCGGCGGATTCAACGGCAGCGACCCGTCCCCGACCCTCGCCCAGTTCCAGCGGTACGTCGCCGACGGACGGATCCACTACTTCATCGGCGGCGGCGGCTTCCGGGCCAACGGCGGCAGCGACGCCTCCGCCGAGATCGCCGCGTGGGTGGCCGGGAACTTCACGGCGCGGACCGTCGACGGCGTGACCGTGTACGACCTGAGCAGCGGACGGCAGGGCTGAGCGATGACCGACACACGCGAACCCCGGGCCGCCGTGCGGGCCCGGCCCACGGAGCCCACGGCGGTGCTCGACGTCGTGGTGCCCGTCCACAACGAGGAGGTCGACCTGGGCCCCTGCGTCCGGCGGCTGCACGCGCACCTCAGCGCGCAGTTCCCGTACCCGTTCCGGATCACGGTGGCCGACAACGCGAGCGTGGACGGCACGCTCGCGGTGGCCGAGGCGCTCGCCGCCGAGCTGCCCGAGGTGGGGGTGCTGCACCTTGACGACAAGGGGCGGGGCCGGGCGCTGCGGGCCGCCTGGTCGGCCTCCCCGGCGCCGGTGCTGGCGTACCTGGACGTGGACCTCTCCACCGACCTGGCGGCGCTGCTGCCGCTGGTCGCCCCCCTCCTCTCCGGTCACTCGGACCTGGCCATCGGCACCCGGCTGGCGCGGACCAGCCGGGTGGTCCGGGGCGCCAAGCGAGAGGTGATCTCGCGCGGCTACAACCTGCTGCTGCGCGGCACCCTCGCGGTGCGCTTCTCCGACGCCCAGTGCGGGTTCAAGGCGATCCGCGCCGACGTGGCGGCCGGCCTGCTGCCGCTGGTGCAGGACACCGGCTGGTTCTTCGACACCGAGCTGCTGGTGCTGGCCCAGCGTGCCGGCCTGCGGATCCACGAGGTGCCGGTGGACTGGGTGGACGACCCGGACAGCCGGGTCGACATCGTGGCCACCGCCCTGGCCGACCTGCGCGGCATCTGGCGGCTGGGCCGGGGCCTGGTCACCGGGGCGCTGCCGCTGGCCGACCTGCGCGCGCAGCTCGGCCGGGCGCCGCTGCGCACACCACCGGCCCAGGTGCCGGTCGGGCTGCCCCGGCAGCTGGCCCGCTTCGCCGTGGTCGGGGTGGCCAGCACGCTCGCGTACCTCGCGCTGTTCGTGCTGGCCCGCGGCCCGCTCGGGGCGCAGCCGGCGAACCTGCTGGCGCTGCTGGTCACCGCGGTGGCCAACACGGCCGCCAACCGGCGGCTGACCTTCGGCGTCACCGGCCGCCGGCACGCCGGCCGGCACCACCTCCAGGGCCTGCTCGCCTTCGCCCTCGGCCTGGCCCTGACCAGCGGTTCCCTGGCGCTCCTGCACGCCACCACCGGCACCCCGCCCCGCGCCCTGGAGCTGTCGGTCCTGGTCGGGGCCAACCTCGCGGCGACCGTCCTCCGCTTCACCCTGCTCCGCCTCGCCCTGCACCACCGCCCCTGACTGCGGAGATCTTGGCGCGTTTCCGTTCGCGCCGGACGGAAACTCGCCACGATCCGGAGCGGGAACCGCGCGCCGGCGTGGCAGGGTGGAGGGATGTACCGGGAGGGGCCGGCGCCCGGGATCCCCGGGGCCGTGCGGTGGGCGAGCGTCTCGCAAGGCGACGGGCCCGTGCGGGTGCTGCCGGACGGGTGCCTGGACCTGCTCTGGTCCAGCTGGTCCGGTCTGCTCGTCGCGGGGCCGGACCGCACCGCGCACCTGTCGGTGGGCATCCCGGGGGAGCGGTGGGTCGGGCTGCGCCTGCCGCCGGGCACCGGGCCCGCCGTGTTCGGGGTGCCCGCCGACGAGCTGCGGGACCAGCGGGTGCCCCTCGCCGACCTGTGGGGACGGGCCGCCGCCGACCTGGCCGACCGCGTCGAGGCAGCCGACGCCCCACCCTTCGGCGCCGGTCGTGCCTGGCACCGAACTCCCGGACGTCCACCGGCCGCCGCGTCCGCCGGTGGCAGCCCACCCGCTCCGGCACTGGCCGGGTGGTCGGGCCCCTCCGTCGCCGCCGTGCTGGAGGAGGTCGCGCGGGGCCGGTTGCGGGCCGCCGGTGGTCCGGACCCGCTCGGGGCGCGGGTCGCCGCCCGGCTGGCGGCCGGCGCGACCGTCGCCGCGACCGCCGCCGAGGTCGGCCTCGGCGCGCGGGCCCTGCACCGGCGCAGCCGGCTCCTCTTCGGGTACGGCCCGAAGACCCTCGCCCGCATCCTGCGGATGCGCCGCGCCCTCGACCTGGCCGGCGGCGGGACCCCGCTGGCCGAGGTCGCCGCCCTGGCCGGGTACGCCGACCAGGCCCACCTCACCCGTGAGGTGACGGAACTGGCCGGCGTCCCACCGACCCGCCTGCGGCCGCCCGCCCGCGACTGACGCCCGCCACCCGGCCGCACGCCCGATGTCGCACGCGGGGCGCCAGGCCGAGCTGGTCGGGCGCCGCTCGTCGGCGCCTTTCGAGCTGACGTCGGGAACGACTCGTCGGCCGAGGTCAGCCCAGCGTGCGACATCACCAGCGACTCAGCTCGAAAGGGTGCCAACAGCAGGCGCCGTACCAGACGGACGCGCTCAGGCGGGTGGGCTGAGGCAGACGGCTCCGGGCGAGAGCGCCACCCGCTGCCGGCGGCCGTTGCTCAGCTGGCCTTGAGCGGGGCGAACAGGTCGACGCCGTTGCCGTCCGGGTCGTGCAGGACCGCGTACCGCTGGCCCCAGAAGGCGTCCCACGGCGCCAGGTGGCCGTGGTGGCCGGCGGCGGTCAGCTCGGCGTACCAGCGGTCCACCTCGGCCGGGTCGGCGCAGCGGAAGGCCAGGCTGGCGCGGGGGCTGCCGGTCGCCGGGGTGTGGCCGGCGTCGAAGCTGCGGATCGTCCCGACGGTGTCCCAGGCCAGCCGGACGCCGTTGTCGAGGGTCACCTCCACGTGCGGCTCGCGTTCGGCGCCGGGCGGGACCGGCAGCCCGAGCCGGCGGTAGAAGTCCAGGGTGCGTCCCATGTCGGTGACGACCATCCCGATGAGATCGAACTGCGGTGTCATGCGGCCACGGTAGAGGCCGGCGGGCCGGCCCGTCTTGAACAGATCGGACGGGGGACGAGTCGCCGGTGTGGCCCGCACAATCAGGACCAGAAGCGTACGGTGGGGCAAGTCCGGCGTAGAGCAGTAAAGCTCTCATATCGGGCCGGACTCCGATGACTGGCGAAGGGAAGGAAACAGCCGTGACGCACCTGGCCTACCTGGACGCGGGATCCGGCAGCCTCATCGTGCAGGCGGTGGTCGGCGGGGTGGCCGGCGTGGCGGTCGCCGCCAAGCTCTATTGGAGACGCCTGGTGGCGCGGTTCCGCCGGCAGCCCACCGACCAGGGCTGACCGGCGTGGCGCTCCCCGACACCGGCCTGCGCGCCGAGCCCGGCTCCTTCCGCGACCCCGGCAACCGGGTCTTCCACCGTGCGGGCGAGGTGCTGCGCGGGCTGGACGAGCGGTCCGCGCGCGACTGGCGCGCCCTGGCCGCCAGCGACTTCTTCCGCGACCTGCTCGCCAACCGCCAGGTCTGCGCCACGGAGGAGCTGTTCCCCACCCCGGTCGATGTGCCCTGGGCCGCGGTGCTGCGCCACGAGCGGATCCCGTTCGTCTCGCACCCCTACGAGTGGTCGTACGGGATGCTCCGCGACGCCGCCCTGCTGCACCTGGAGGTGCTGCGCGCCGCGCTGGCCGCCGGCTTCACCACGAAGGACGGCTCCGCCTACAACGTGCAGTGGCGCGGCGCTCGGCCGGTCTTCATCGACGTCGGCTCGTTCGAGGCGGCCCGCGACGGCGAGCCCTGGGCCGGCTACCGGCAGTTCTGCCAGACGCTGCTCTACCCGCTGCTGGTCCAGGCCCACCTCGGGCTGGACTTCCAGCCCTTCCTGCGGGCCCGGATCGACGGCATCGAGCCGGACCAGATGCGCCGCCTCTTCGGTGGGGCCCGGCGCTGGCGGCCCGGGGTGCTCACGCACGTGCACCTGCACGGCGCGATGCAGGACCGCAACGCCGAGGCCAGCACCAGCGCGGTGCGCGCCCAGCTCCGGTCCGCCGGCTACTCGCGCGAGCTGGCCCTGGCCACCGTGCGCGGGCTGACGAAGCTGGTCCGCAGGGTGGACCACCGGCCGGGGGAGACGCACTGGTCGGACTACCAGCGCACGTGCGCGTACTCGGTGCCGGACCGGCAGGCCAAGGAGCAGTTCGTCGACCGGGCGGTGGCCGCCACCGGGCCGGGCCGGGTGCTCGACCTGGGCGCCAACGACGGCCGCTACGCCCGGATCGCCGCCCGGCACGCCGACCACGTGGTCGCCGTCGAGCAGGACCCGGGGGTGGTGGACGCCCTCTACCGCGCACTGCGCGACGAGGGGGAGGGACGGATCCTGCCGTTGGTGATGGACCTGGCCGACCCCTCGCCCGGCGGTGGCTGGCGGGGCGTCGAACGGGCCGCGTTCGCCGACCGGGCCCGCGCCGACGTGGTGCTCGCCCTGGCCGTGGTGCACCACCTGGCGATCGGCCGGAACGTGCCGCTGCCGGAGGTGCTGGACCAGCTCGTCGCGCTGACCGTGACCGGCGGCAGCCTGGTGGTCGAGTTCGTGCACCCGGACGACCCGATGGCCCGCCGCCTGCTGGCCAACAAGCCGGACGGGCTCTTCCCGGACTACCGCCGGGAGGTGTTCGAGTCGCTGCTCGCGGCACGCGGGCGGGTCGTCGGCCGCACCGAGCTGCCGTCGGGCACCCGCACCCTCTACCAGGTG
>NZ_WBKT01000235.1 GCF_008868175.1 Micromonospora sp. AMSO31t | reverse complement strand
TGGCCGGCCGGCCGCTGAGCAGCGAGTTGAGCTGGACGAGGTGGTCGGGGTGCAGGCCCACTCCGGCGTCCTCTACCCGCAGCAGGACGCCACCGTCCTCGGTGACGAACGCCGACACGGTCACGGCCGCGGTGGGTGGGGAGAACCGGGTGGCGTTGTCGAGCAGTTCGGTGAGCACCCGGATCACGTCGTCGGCGGCGAACTCGACCACCGCCAGCTCGACCACGTGGCCCACCCGGATGCGCGGGTAGTGCTCGACCGCGGAGGCGGCGGCGCGGACCACGTCGACCAGGGGGACGGTCTGCGGGTCGGCGTCCTCGACCCGGCGGCCCAGCAGCACCTGGAGGTTCTCGGCGTGCCGCCGGATCCGGGTGTTGGCGTGGTCGATCCGGTAGAGCCGCTCCAGGCGTTCGGGGTCCTGCTCGTCGGCTTCGACGGCCTCCAGGTGGGTGCCCATCTGGTACGCGGCGGCGAGGATCCGCAGGGCGAACTGGTCGCAGATGGCGGGCCACGGGCCGGGTCCGGGCTCCTCCCGGGGCGGCGGTTCGGGTGTCTCCGGTGGCGCCACGTCCCACCGGGCGACGGTGGGGTCCAGCCAGCGGGCCGCCCGTTGTCGCCAGGTGCTCCGCCGTGGGGTGATGTCCGTGCTTCTCACGAAAGAACCGACCTGTCCATGATTTTCGGCTCTGGCATGGTGCAGCAGTCAACCATCGGATGTGCGCCAATTGCAACGTTGGAGGGCAATGTGGGGAGGTTTTCACATCCCGGTCGCCGCGCTGCCACGGTTGTGTGATCGGTCCCGGCTCGCAAAACGCAACAGCCGGACGGCGAATTTTTCCCAGCGGGTCGGCCGGCCGTGGGGCGGCGACCGGCTTACGGCATGATCATGGAGACGGCGTGACGGGGGAGGGGACGGGCGGATGACCGTGGAGGTGCCGCGCGGCGGCCGGGTGCTCTTCATCGGCGACAGCATCACCGACGCCGGCCGGGACCGGTCCTGCGGCGACGACCTGGGCACCGGGTACGCCATGATGGCCTCCGCCTGGTTCACGGCCCGGCACCCCGGCCACCGGGCCACCTTCCTCAACCGGGGAATCAGCGGCGACCGGGTACGCGACCTGCGGGCCCGCTGGGAGGGCGACTGCCTGGCCCTCGCCCCGCAGGTGGTGTCGGTGTTGATCGGCATCAACGACACCTGGCGGCGCTACACCCGCGACGACCCGACCAGCGCCGACGACTTCGCCCGCGACTACCGGCACCTGCTCGAGGCCACCCGGCCGCTGGGCGCCCGGCTGGTCCTCGTCGAACCCTTCGTGGTCCCGCTGGACGACGCGCACCACGCCTGGCGGGAGGACCTGGACCCGAAGGTCGAGGCGGTCCGCTCGCTCGCCGCCGAGTTCGACGCGACCCTGGTGGCGGTGGACGAGCTGTTCCAGGCCGCCGGCGTGGACGGCCGCGTGTGGACCCGCGACGGGGTGCACCCGACCCCGTTCGGTCACGCGCTGATCGCCCAGGCCTGGCTTCGGGCGGTCAACCCCTCGGCGTGAGCCTGCCATCGACACCGATCGTGGTTAAGCTCGGCCGATGCACCGCTCCCGGCTGTACGCCCTCATCCTCGACGCGCCCCGCGACGCCGCCGCGCCGGCGGTCGAGTTCTGGTCCGCGGCGCTCGGCGCGCCGACCCGCACCGACCCGGCCGAGCCCCAGTTCACCGACCTGGTCGAGGTGGTGCCCGGGCTGGTCACCGCCGTCCAGTCGGTGGACGACGCGCCCCGGCACCACCTCGACATCGAGACCGACGACCTGGCCGCCGAGGTGGACCGGCTGGTCGGCCTCGGCGCCACCCCGGTCTCCCGCTGGCTCGACTGCCACGTGCTGCGGGCGCCGGGCGGTCACCTGCTCTGCGTGATCCCGGTGGCCAGCGACCCGGAGCTGTTCGCCGCGACGGCCACCCGCTGGGACTGACGGCCAGCCCCCCGGTGGTGTCGCCGCCCGCCCTCCGGGTAAGCGCCGGGGATGAAGTTCCTCATCGCCGCGGCCGACACCGGCACCTACGGGTTCACCCTGCTCGGCGACGACGGGCAGGTCATCGCCACCGGCCGGCAGTACCCCGACAAGGCCGCCGCCCTCGCGGTCGTCGCGGACATGATGCGCGAGATCGGCAGCGCCGAGATCGAGGAGCGGACCGAGCCGGCCCAGCCGGCCGAGCCGGCCAGGACGCCGCCCAACCGGACGGTCGGCGGGGAACCCGACCTGGCCCGGATCGGGCGGTCCGGCATCCCGCCCGTCTGACCGCCGGTCGCTCAGGCGTCGAGGGTCCGGGAGGCCAGCTCGTCCAGGACGGCCCGGACGTCCCCGTCGGTGTCGGCCAGGATCCGCCGCTGCCGGGTCGCCCCGTTGCCGTCGCGGCGCAGCCGGTCGAGCTGGTGGGTCACCCGGTCCAGGTCCCCGTACGCGGTCAGCGCGGGAGTGACGGTGGCGACCAGGTCGTCGATCAGCTCCCAGGCCGGTCGGGATCCGCCCGCGCGCAGGTCGACCAGGTCCCCGTCGACGCCGTCGTGCGCCGCACGCCAGTGCGCGGCCGCCACCAGGCAGTCCCGGATCCGGGGCGCGGGCCGGCCGGCCTCCACGTCCTCGGCCGCCGTGGCGACCAGCGCCCGCAGGATGCCGGCGACCAGCACCGTGTCGTCCACCGTCGGGCAGACGTCGCCCACCCGGACCTCCACGGTGGGATAGGCGACGGACGGGCGGGCGTACCAGTAGACCATCTGGGGGTCGAGCATGATGCCGGCGTCGACGAGATCCCCCACCGTCCGGTCGTAGTCGGCGGCGGACTCGAAGTGCGGCGTCGGCCCGACGCTCGGCCAGCGGTCGAACTGCATGGCGCGCCAGCTCGCGTGCCCGGTGTCCCGCCCGTCGTGCAGCGGCGAGTTGGCGGTGAGCGCCTGCACCACCGGCAGCCAGGGCCGCAGGTGGTTGCAGATCTGCACGGCGAGTTCCCGGTCCGGCACCCCGACGTGGACGTGACACCCGCAGACCGCCGGGTCGTGCGCCACCGGCCCGAACCGGTGGGACATGGCGCGGTAGCGGTCCTTGTCCGGCACCGAGCGGTGCGGCTCGCACACCGGCGTCGCGGCGACCGCCACCAGCCGCGCCCCCGCCGCCTCGGCCGCCTCGGCCGCGGCCCGGCGGAGCACCACCAGGTGCTCGCGCAGCTCGGCCAGGTCGGTGCAGATCGGCGTCACCATCTCGACCATGCTGTGCCGGAACTCCTGCCGGCTCTGCTCCCGGCTCGGGCCGGAGAGCGCGGCGAGCACCCGGTCGGCCACCGGCAGGCTCTGCCCGGTCACCGGATCCAGGAGCAGGTACTCCTCCTCCACGCCAAGCGTGCGAACCGCCGGGACGGGGGCCACAGGCTCACCTCCGGTTGCGGCGGGCACGCGGCGCGGCGGACGCGTGCCGGCGTACCCCGCGGGGCAGGTCGGCGGCGGGCGCACCGCGGGGTGCGCCTGTTCGCCGCACCTCACGGTACGGTCCGTTCCCGGCACCCGGCGGCCGTTTGCCCTGATCACGCCCCGGTCCGCCGCGGCGGTGACGTCAGGCGGCGGTGACGGCGAGCGGCTCGGCGCGGACGGCCGGGACCTCGTCGCTGGACCACCCGGTCGGGGGGGTCCGGCCCGGCTCGGCGGGCGTGCCGGCGGCCGGCACCGGACGCGGCATCCGGGCGGCGCGCAGCCCCTCCTGCGCGCTCTCCCAGGCGGCGCACGGCCAAGCCGCCCCGACGCAGCTCGGGCTGACGCAGGCCCGCTCGTCGTCGGGCTGGTGGGCGTCGGCCACCGCCGCGGAGAGGCCCCACAGCAGCGGATCGGTCACCTCGGCCGGACGCTCGGCGCGGTCTGTACTGGCTTCGGACATGGTCAGGTCCCCCCTCGTTGAGCCGCCCCTCTGTTTCCAGAACGCCCGCACGGCAAACCTGGTCACGCCGGATCTTCTCCGTTCGCCCGCGCCCGGCCCGGCGGCATAGGCTGACGGGCGTGGCGAGGTACTACGACCTGCACCCGGACAATCCGCAGCCCCGGGTGCTCCGGCAGGTGGTGGACCTGCTGCGCCGCGACGGCCTCATCGCCTACCCGACCGACTCCTGCTACGCCCTCGGCTGTCGGCCCGGCAACCGCAGTGGCGTCGAGCGGATCCGGGAGATCCGCCGGCTCGACGAGCGGCACCCGTTCACCCTGGTGTGCCGCGACTTCGCCCAGCTCGGCCAGTTCGTCAAGCTCAGCAACGCGGTCTTCCGCCAGGTCAAGGCGGCCATCCCGGGCAGTTACACGTTCATCCTTCCGGCCACCCCCGAGGTGCCCCGGCGCCTTCAGGATCCGCGGCGGCGGGCCGTCGGGGTCCGCGTGCCGAAGCACACGGTGACCCAGGCGCTGCTGGCCGAACTCGGCGAGCCGCTGCTCTCCAGCACCCTGCTGCTCCCCGGCGAGGAGGAGCCGCTGACGCAGGGGTGGGAGATCAAGGAACGGCTCGACCACCTGGTCGACGCCGTGGTCGACGCGGGGGACTGCGGGCTGGAGCCGACCACCGTGGTCGACCTGTCCGGGCCGGAGCCGGAGATCCTCCGCCTCGGCGCCGGCGACCCGTCCCGCTTCGAGTAGCGATCGGCCGTTCCACCCCGCCGCGGGCCCGCGGTGCGGCACCGTGGGATCCGGCGGACGGTGACGGGGGTACGGCGTGGGCGCACTCGTGCTGATCACGGTGCTCGGCGTCACCGTGCTCGTCGGCACCACCATCGGCGGCCGGTACAGCGTCGCGCCGCCCGTGCTGCTCATCGCGATGGGCGCGGGGCTCGGCCTGCTGCCGATGTTCGACAACGTGATCCTCGAACCCGAGGTGGTGCTGCTGCTCTTCCTCCCGGCGATCCTCTACCGGGAGAGCCTGGTCATCAGCCTCCGCGAGATCCGGGCCAACCTTGTCGTGATCGCCCTGCTCGCCGTGGCGCTGGTGATCATCACGATGGTCGCCGTGGCGTACGTGGCGAAGGCGCTCGGCGTCGAGCCGGCCGCCGCGTGGGTGCTCGGCGCGGTGCTCGCGCCCACCGACGCCGCCGCCGTGGCCGGCCTGGCCAAGCGGATGCCGCGCGGCATCCTCACCACGCTGCGCACGGAGAGCCTGGTCAACGACGGCATCGCGCTGGTGCTCTTCTCGGTGGCCGTGGGGGTGATCGCCGGTGGGAGGGTGCCCGACGCGCTCGAACTGGGCGGCCAGTTCGTCGGTAAATCAATCGGGGGGATCCTCGCGGGTTTGGTCGTCGGCGGTGTGGTCGTCCTGATCCGCAAGCACGTGGACGATCCGCTGCGTGAGGGCGGGCTGAGCATCCTCACCCCCTTCGTGGCGTTCCTGCTCGCCGACGCGGTGCACGCCAGCGGGGTGCTCGGGGTCGTGGTGGCCGGCCTGCTGCTGTCCTACGCGGGACCCCGGGTGATCCGGGCTCGCTCCCGGATCACCGCGTACGCGTTCTGGGACCTCTCCACCTTCATGATCAACGGAAGTCTGTTCGTGCTGCTCGGCATGCAGGTGCCCCGGTCGCTGCGCAGCATCACGAGCCACTCGCCGCTGGAGTCGTTCGGCATCGCGGTGGTGGTCGTCCTGGTCGTGGTGGCGACCCGGATGATCTGGGTGCAGCTGTCGGTGGCCGGGCTGCAGGGCGTCGACCGTCGGGAGTCCCGCCGCGCCCGGCGCTTCGACGCCCGGGTGCGCACCGCCGCCGGCTGGGCCGGGTTCCGGGGAGCGGTCTCGCTCGCCGCCGCACTGGCCGTGCCGGTCACCACGCACGACGGGTCCACGGTGCACGAACGCGACCTGATCATCTTCGTCACCGTGGTGGTGATCGTGCTGATCATGCTGGTGCAGGGCACCACCCTGCCGGCCGTGGTCAACTGGGCCGGCCTCATGGTGGACCGGGAGAGGGAGCACGAGGTGCGCTGGGCCCGGATCCGGGCCACCGAGGCCGCGCTGGACGCGCTGCCCCAGGTCGCCGCCGAGGTCGGCGCCGGCTCGGACACCGTCGAGCGGCTCCGCGCCGACTACCAGGACCACCTGGCGGAGGTCCGGTCCCCGCGCAGCGACGAGGCGGACGAGGAGCGGGAGATGACCCGGCGGCTGCGCCTCGGCGTGCTGGACCGCAAGCGGCAGGAGATCACCCGGCTGCGGAACAGCAACCAGATCGACGACGTGGTGCTGCGGGAGCTCCAGTCGGCCATCGACATCGAGGAGATCCGGCTGCTCGGCCCGGAACCGGAGGACTGAGCACCGGCCGCCGGACGGCGGGAGCGGCCCGGCGCGGTGGCACCCGCGCCGGGCCCGGGACGGTCAGCCGGCGGTGCAGGTGGGGGCGCCGGAGGGGGCGGTGCCCGTGCCCTGGAAACCGAACTCGGTGCTGCCGCCCGCGCCGACCTGGCCGTTGTAGGCCACGTTGCGGAAGGTCAGCGCGCCGCTGCTGCCGCTCGGCTGGGCGTTCCAGGTGTTGACCAGGCTCGCGCCGGCCGGCAGCGTCAACCCGACGGCCCACCCGTTGAGTGCGCCGGCGCCGGCGGTGACCCGGACGGTGGTGACGAAGCCGCCCTGCCACTGGTTGGTGGTGAGCGACGCGGTGCAGCCGTTGCCCGACGGCGGCGGGGTGGTCGGCGGGTTGCTGGT
>NZ_WBKT01000234.1 GCF_008868175.1 Micromonospora sp. AMSO31t | reverse complement strand
AGGGCCGCCGTCGGTCAGTCCGGCAGGAGGCCGGCGCGGCGCCAGAGCAGCCGGCCCGGCCCGGCGACCAGACCCAGCTCGGTGAGGTGCTCGGTGATGCGCTGGGCGGACCAGCGCAGGGTGGCCCGCCAGTGCGGGTTGGCCCGGGCCGCGGCCACCCCGACGGCGGGCGGGATGCCGACCGCCGCGTAGGCGCGCGGATTGACCAGGCGGCGGGTGATCGAGTACGCGGCCCGCCCGATCACCAGCCGCGCGTAGCCCAGCGCGACCGGGCCGGCGGCCTCGACCTGACGGGCCAGCTCGTCGCGGGCGAACCGTACGTGCCGGGCCTCCTCGACCACGTGGATCCGGGACACCATCCGGATCAGCGGCTGGATCGACTCGTCGGCCATGGCCTCCCGCTGGAACGCGTCGAGCATCTCCTCGGCGATGAGGATGGCCGCGTACATCTGCGGGCCGGTGGCGGTGGCCTTGAGCCAGCGCCCGAGCAGGTGATCGACCGGGTCGGCGCGGTAGACCGGGCAGCCGAGCGCCTCGATGAGCCGACCGAACATGATGGAGTGCCGGCACTCGTCGGCGACCTCGGTGAGCGCGTACTGGGCGTGCCGGGTGGTCGGGTCGGCGTCGTAGTAGTGCCGGATGAGCATCTGCATGAGGATCGTCTCGAACCACAGTCCGGCGCTGGCCGCGCCGGCCACCTCGTGCTTGGTCAGCTCGATCCGCTGCTCCTCGCTCATCCCCTCCCACAGCGCCGTGCCGTACAGGCTGCTGCGCCGTGGCGGCATCCAGTAGGCCCCGGGGGTGTGCGGCGCCGACCAGTCGATGTCGACGACGGGGTCGTAGCTCGTGCGCACCGAGGCGGCGAGCAGGCGGGTGGCCACCGCCTCGCGCGGGAATCCGGCCGACGTCCCCTCCATGGCCCCTCCAGGTTGACGTAACTTCGAGTAACTGTTACGAGTGGTAGCATGCGACGCACCTCCACGGATGTCAATGCCTCGGACCCACCGCCGGAGCCGGCCACACCCCCGCGCACCGGCCGGCGCGACCGCTGGGCCGACCACCGCGAACAGCGGCGGCAGGAGCTGATCGGCGCCGCCGTGCAGGCGCTGCTGCGGCACGGGCCGACCGTCGACATGGATCAGGTGGCTGCCACGGCCGGGGTCAGCAAGCCGGTGCTCTACCGCTACTTCGCCGACAAGGCCCAGCTCTGGCTGGCCGTCAGCGAGGTGGTGGCGGCCCGGGTCGTCGACGCCGTGGCCCCCGCCGTCGAGCGGGTCCGCGAGGAGCGGGCGCTGGTCGAGGCGACCATCGACGCCTACCTGAGCATCATCGAGTCCGAGCCGACGCTCTACCGGTTCCTGCTGCACGAGGCCGGGCATCCCGGCATCCAGCAGGTGGTGGCCGGCACCAGCCGGCAGGTCGCCACCGGGTTGGCCCGGGTCATCGGGGACCGGCTGCGCGCGCTCGGGCTCGACGCCGGCCCGGCCGAGCCCTGGGCGTACGGGCTGGTCGGGTTCGTGCAGGCGGTCGGCGACTGGTGGGCCACCCACGGCCAGCCCATCCGCCGGGCCGCGCTCACCGACTACCTGACCACCCTGCTCTGGAGCGGCATCGAAGGGGTCCGGCGCGGGGCCGACCTGCCCCCCGAGCTGACCCGCGCGCACGAGCGGATCGAGTGGTGAGCTGGCAGGGTCCGGCCGAGGTCGCCGGCACCCCGGTCCGGCTGCACGCCAGCGGGCGCTGGGAGCCGGTCGACGGGCGCTACCACTGGGCCGGGCGCATCGAGCCGGACCCGCGCATGCTGCGGCTGCTCCGCTCCGGCCGGCGCGACGTCGAGGTGCGGGTCGGGGAGCGGGTCGCCCGGGGCCGGCTCGCCGAGGCCGACCCGTGGGGCGGGGTGCGGGTCACCGGCGTGGGTGAGCCGCCCTGGCCGCCCGGCGCGGACGAGGACTGAACGCCGCGCGACGCGGACGAGGGCGGACTCCCGCCGGCGTACCGTGGGTCGGATGACGCCGACCGCCACCGTGCTGCTGGTGTTCGGACGCGGGGTGGTCGCGGGCGACGACGGCTACCGGCTCAGCGCCGGGAGCGTCGCCCGCGCCCGGGCCGCCATCGGGTACGTCCGCGCGCACGCGGCCGACTTCCGGCGGGCCGCCGGGGCGCGGGTGGTGTTCACCGGCGGCTGGCCGCACGGCCGCGCCGGGGCGCCGGGCCCGCCCGCCGGGTACCGGGAGGGCGAGCTGATGCTGGCCCTGGCCCGCGCCGCCGGCCTCGACGGGTACGCCCGGCTGCACGCCGAGACCCGGTCCCGGACCACCCTGCAGAACCTGGCGCACACCGTCCAGGACGGACTGCTCGCCGGTGAGGTCTTCACCCCGGCCCGGCCGCTCGGGCTGGTCTCCCACCCGTGGCACCTGCCCCGGATCCGGTTCCTCGCCGGCAAGGTGCTCGGGCTGTCCGGCGCGACGCTGCTGGACGTGCCCGTGACCGGGCCCGACCCGGTGCCCGCCGGCCGCGAGCGAGTGGCCCGGGCCGCCAGCCGCGTGTGCTACCTCGGCCTGCGTACCCCCGAGGCGCTGCTGCGGCGGGAGCACGGCCTGGCCCGCTCGGCGCAGCGCGTCGCGGGCCTGTTCCGCCGCTGAACCCGGCGGGATTCGCCGGCCCGCGCCTCGGGTAAGGACGGTCGTCGATCGGCCCCGACGGCGGGGCCGGCGGGCGACGGGTCCACCCGGGAGGTTCCGTGATCGTGCTGGTGCCGGTGTACCGACCCGGGGACCGCCTGCCGCGGCTCGTCGACGACCTGACCGCCGCGCTGCCCGCCGCGCACGTGGTGGTCGTCGACGACGGCAGCGGCCCGACCTCCGCCGGTGTGCTCGCGGCGGCCCGCGACCGGGGCGCCACGGTGCTGCGCCGCCGGGTCAACCGGGGCAAGGGCATCGTGCTGAAGACCGGCTTCCGGTACGTCGCCGGCCACCACCGGGGTCGCGACGTGGTGTGCGTGGACGCCGACGGGCAGCACCTGATCCCCGACGTCGTCCGCGTCACCGACCGGATGCGCGACAGCGGCGCGCTGGCGCTGGGCGTGCGCCGGTTCGACGGCGAGGTGCCGCTGCGCAGCCGGTTCGGCAACGCGGCGACCCGGGCGGCGTTCCGCCTCGCCACCGGCGTCCCCGTGCGGGACACCCAGACCGGGCTGCGGGCCTACCCGGCCGGGCTGCTCGGCTGGCTGCGGACCGTCCCCGGCGAGCGGTTCGAGTACGAGATGAACGTGCTGCTGCACGCGGCCCGGGCCGGGCTGCCCATCGCGCAGGTCCCCATCGCCACCCGCTACCAGGCCGGCAACGCCTCGTCGCACTTCTCCGCGCTGACCGACTCGGCCCGGATCTACGGTCCGCTGGCGCGGTTCGCGGCCGCCCGGCTGCTCGCGCCTCGACGTCGCGGCGAGGACGTGCCCCCGACCGAGGTCACGTCGTCGCGTCCCACACCTGCGACTCGAACTCCCTGAGCTGTTGCCGCATCTCCTCCGGCCACGCCGTCCGGAAGGGATGCCGGTCGGCCGGGATCACCCGGACCATCTCCTCGACCATCTCCTCGGGGTCGCGCTGGTGCTCCAGGTAGTCGGCGAAGTCGGGCCGGTCCAGCAGGGCGGTCGAGGGGTCCCACCACTGGGACATCGCCTCGACGCCGGTGTCGTTGTAGCCGGTCCGGTAGGGGCCGGGGTTGACCACGGCGACGCGGACGCCACGCGGCTCCAGTTCGCCCTTCATGGCCCAGGCCAGGGCCTCGATGGCATGCTTCGTGGCGGCGTAGACGCCGACGAAGGGCCGGGTCCGGATGCCGACCGCGGAGGACACCCAGACGACCTTGCCGGCGCCGCGCTCCAGCATCGGCGGCACGAGGTCCTGCACGAGGTGCAGGTGCGCGAAGACGTTCACGTCGAAGGACCGGCGGACGCGGTCCATCGGGATCTCCACCACCGCCCCCGCCTCCTGGACGCCGGCGTTGAGCACCAGGATGTCCACCCGGTGCCGCCGGGCGGCGGCACGGTCGGCCGCGTCCGTGACGTCCAGTTTGATCGCGTCGAGGGTCACTCCGGCCCGCTCGGCCTCGGCGCGCAGGTCGCGCACCTGCGGCCAGATCTCGGCGCCGGCGATCACGTGGTGGCCGGCCCGGGCCAGGCCGAGGGCGGCGCCCCGGCCGAGGCCGCTGCCGGCCCCGGTGATGAGGATGTCGGCCACCTCGGTCAGCCCTGCCGGGCCTTCTGCCGGGGATCCGCCTTGTTGAGCACGAACACCTTGCCGCGGCGGCGTACCACGATCGAGTTGGCCTTGCGCTTCAGCGCGCGCAGGGAGCTTCGGACCTTCATCCCGTTCCTCCGTTCCCGCTGGTTTCCCCGTCCGGGTCGCGTACCCGCCGGGACCACCGTCATGCGCGGGGGCGGCAGGTCTCCCTGCCGCCCCCGGGCCGGTCACGGATAACTGACCACGTTCACCGGAACGGTGTTCGTGCCCTGGGCCGTGCCACCGGTGTCGTTGATGACGTGGGTGATCGACCCGTTGCCGCCCAGCGAGACGGTGAGCAGGCTGTGGAACCGCACACCGGCCCTGGTCGGCGCCTCGAAGCCGTGGTACGCCGCGATGGTGGGGTCGACGTTGAAGTAGCAGTAGCTGCCCATCCCCCAGCCCTCGAACGAGCTGACCCCGTCGGCCACCTTGAAGGCGGCGTAGCCGACCCGCGAGCCGTTCATCCAGGCCGACGCGCTCGGCGGGTCGTACGGCAACTCGTTCTGGAAGAAGATCGTCCGCCCGTTGTTGCCGTTCCAGATCACCTCGGTCTTCTGGTAGTGCTCGACGAAGAGCCCGAGTGCCGTGACGTTGTTGCCGTTGACGATGAGGCCGGTGTCGGCGGTGTTCACGGTCCAGCCGATGCCGGTGCCGTGGTCGCCGCGCCACGCCCAGATGTGGTCGATCAGGGCGTCGTTCTGGTTGACCACCAGGCTCGTGGTGGCCTTGCCCGCGCCGGCGCCGCCGATGCGGAAGAAGACGTCCTGGATCGAGGTCGGGTTGGCGGCGTGGCTCGCGGCCGAGCCGGCCGGGCCGACCTGGAGCAGCACCGGCGAGTTGACCGGGCCGGCGTCGAAGAGCAGCCCGGCCAGCCGGACCCCGTCCACGTCGGCGACGGTCATGGGGGTCACCCCGTTCTGCGGGATCAGCGTCGGGTAGCCCACGCCGAGCACCACGGTGCCGGGGCGGTTGACCGTGATGGTCTGGTTGACCGGGTAGACGCCGGGGGTGAACAGCAGGTTCAAACCCTGCGCCAGTGCCGCGTTGATGGTCGCGGCCGAGTCGCCCGGCTTGGCGACGTAGAACTGGCTCAGCGGCACGGAGGTGCCGGGTGTGGCGCCGCCCAGCCAGGACGCGCCGCTGGCGTTGGTCCGGGTGGAGGGGACGAACACCTGGTAGTTGCCGCCGCCGTCGAGGTAGAGGTACGGGATGTCGCGGCTGACCGGGGTCTGCGCCAGGGTGGTGTACGCCGGGTTGGGGAAGCTGGTGGCCGGCGCACCGACCACGCCGGAGCTGGTCATGTTCCACACGGCGTTGAGGTAGCCGCCCACGTTGCTGTCCCGGGTGTACCACTGCTGCTGCGAGTACGGCTGGACCACGCCGGTGACCCGGCTGTCCGCGATGTAGCCGCCGCTGGCCCAGCCGTAGCCGTTCGGGGCCAGGTTGAGGTCGCCCTGGATGTCCATCCGGCGGAACGGCGCGGCCTGCGAGACGGCCCACCGGGTGAACCCGGCCGACGGGAAGACCTGCATGTTGGACGCCGACCGCCAGAAGTTCTGGGTGGCGTTGCCGTTGAACCAGCCGGCGTCGACGGTGACGTCCCCGTGGATCCGGACGTCGCCGGGGTTCCGGCCGAGCCCCATGATCGAGGTGTAGAAGCCGATCTGCGCGTTGATGCCCGAGTAGTCGCCCGGCTTGAACATGAGCGCGTACCGCTGGGTGCCGAACTGGTTCGACTCCTGGGTGCGGAAGACCGCGTCGAGCTGGCTCTGGATGCTGGCGCTGGACATCGACGGGTCGAACGTGACGACGTTCGGCCCGAGCGAGCCGCCGCCCGGGATGGTGCCGCCGCCGGTGGTGTTCACGGTGACCTCCCAGAGCGAGTATCCCCAGCCGGTGGCGCGGGCGGTGCCGTACACCCGCACGTAGCGGCCGGAGCCGCTGACGGTGAGGGTGTCGGTCCCGCCGTCCCCGGCGGTGGTGGCGTACACGGTGGTCCAGGCGGCGCCGTCGGTGGAGGTCTGGACCTGGTACGCCCGCCCGTAGGCGGCCTCCCAGCTCAGCACGATCCGGCAGAGGGTGCGGACGCTGCCGAGGTCGACCTGGAGCCACTGCGGATCGCTCGCCGCGCTGGCCCAGCGGGTGGTCGCGCTGCCGTCCACCGCCGCGGCGGCGGAGGTCCCGGCGTTCTCGGTGGACGAGGCGGTGGCCGGCCGGCCCTGCGCCGCGTTGGTCGCCGTGTCGCAGCCGGCGCCGCCGCCGGTCGCGCCGTAGACCTGGAACTCCCACAGCGAGTAGCCGTAGGCGGTGGCCCGGACGGTGCCGGTCATCCGCACGTAGCGGCCGGTGCCGTTGACCGTGAGGTCGTCGGTGCCGCCGTCGCCGGCCGCGGTGCTGAAGACGGTGGTCCAGGTGGCGCCGTCGGTCGAGGTCTGGATCTGGTACGCCCGGGCGTACGCGGCCTCCCAGGCCAGGGTGACCCGGGAGACGGTGGCGGTGGCGCCCAGGTCGACCTGGATCCACTGGGGATCGGCGAAGGCGCTGGCCCACCGGGTGCCGGCGTTGCCGTCGGTGGCGTTGCTGGCCGGGACGCCGGCGTTCTCCACCGAGGAGGCCGTGGTGGGCCGACCCTGCGAGAGCAGCGGGTCGGCCGCCCGGACCGGGGACGGCGGTGCCACCAGTGCCACGGTGGCGAGCAGCGCGGCCAGCACGGCGAGCAGCCGGCGCAG